>DAOUHT010000179.1:0-40163 GCA_034428375.1 Dehalococcoidia bacterium
AGCACGAGCAGGACGATGAACACGATGACGACGAATCCCGCCAACACGGTGTATTCGCGCTTGAGGAAGGCGTTCGCGCCCTCCTGGATAGCCGCGCCGATCTCCTGCATGCGCTCGGTGCCTTCGTCGGCCTTGAGCACGCGCACTGCGAGATAGGCAGCAAAAGCGAGCGCCACAGCGCCCGCAACGATGGCCAGTATGAGGCCTTCCATCAGCATCTACCTCCTGGGGGCATGGGCACGGCCCACCACTGCCCCGCATGTGTGATTCTCGCCGGATTCCGGCAGTTGGCTATTGTCTCTGTCAGAGCGTCTCCAGGTCAAACGAGCGACCGGGGTAACTGTTCAGAGTTAGGGGGAGGTCCCGTCATTCCCGCGCAGGCGGGAATCTCGCCCCCTGTTTGCGGGGATGGGGCGAGGTTCCACTCTCACGCGAAGGCTGCGGGGTTCCTGCCTCCGCAGGAACGACGAACTCATCAACTCTGAACAGTTTCACACCGGGCACTCGTGCCGTGTCACGTGGCGGAGCGGTCGTTGAGGAGGCGTTCCAGGCGGCGTTGGATTGGCTTTGTAACCGTAATACAGGCACAGTTTTCTGTCTGTTGACATTGTATTACGCTCTGTTATAGTCATCCTTGAACCTACAGGCGGGAAGGGATGCACGATATGGAAGGCAACCTAAACGATCTATTGGCCAGTGAGGGCCAGCAATTGGAAACGGAGGCAGCGGAACTTCAGTTGAGAGTTCGGGAAGCCCAAGAACGCCTCTCGCTCGTGCAGCGACGCCTGGAGCATGTTCGAGCACTCTTGGATGACCAGCAATCGGCTGAAATCCCAGATGGCACAACACAAACACAGCACAACTACAACAGTGGCAGCCGTAGTCATGTGTGCGACATTGCTGAAGAAGTGTTGAGCCAACGCAACGGAGAACCAATGTATTACAAGGAGTTAGCGCAGGAGGTCATCAGACGCGGCGGGGACCTCTACGGCGCGACGCCATGGGCCAACCTGACCGCTCGCATGGTCCAGGATGCTCGCTTCGTCCGCCCGACAGCCAAAGGGTTCTACGCGCTTCGGAGAGACTACCCCAACGCCCGTAACGTCGGGGCGCGAAGGCAGCGCCGACGGCGTGCCAGCTAACCGGCTCGCAAGTGAACAATCACCCCAGGAGCGATGAAGATGACGTCTCAGTTTGTCCCAACAGTCACCAACATGGTGACCATCGTCCGCAACATCATTGAAGGTTACGGAATGGGCTCCCTTCGAGCGCTCGCGCAAGAGCCTGTACAAAACTCCAAAGATGCAGCCCCCCGGGGACGTGCCCGTGTTGAATACAGGTTGCACAGGCGGCAGTCCGGAGACGGAACGGACGTTTACATGCTTACTGTGACCGACTCCAATACTACCGGGCTTCGGGGACCAATCCGTTCCTTGGCAGACCTAGCACAAGGCAGAGCATTGAGCGAGGGAGAGAACTGGGCCGCGTTCGAGGGCATGGGGTACACAAAGAAGAGCAGCGAAGACGCCCTCGGTTCACGAGGTCAAGGCAAGGCAGCCTATTTGTACCACTCGAACCTCCCTCATCTGGCTTCCGGCCAAGAGCGGATGATGATGCTATACGACACGCTTCTCCCCAGCGGTGATTACCGATTGGGAGTACGCTATGCCAACCCGAGCGACGCTGTGCGACAGCCACCCTTCACTGGGGACGAAGCCTGCAACATCGTTTCCACGCGTTACGCTGACGAAGGGACTGCAATTGAACTCGGTTTAGAAGCACTCACCCAAGTGGGCACGCGCGTCATTGTCCCTCACCTATCTCAGGAAGCAGTTGATGCCGTCCACTCAGGCGAACTCTACCAGTGGCTCCAGAGATGCTGGTGGCGCGCAATACAGACCGGGCTGTCTATCGAAGTAATCGATGAAGACGCCTCAAGGGAATCGGTAGCCGTTCCTCCGTGGTGGGCAACCGAACCTTGGACAAGGGAGACAAACGGGGTCAGGACGTACGAGAACATTGATGCCGGCGACGGGTTGAAGATTAAGCGCGTCGTTCTTCTCTACGACGAGTCTCTAAACGGGTCTGATGCCCAGTTCTGGGGTGTGCAGTTGCTTCGTGGCCAGCAGTGGATAGAGACGCTCGGACAGGAAACCCTGGCAGATTACGTTCCCAGAGACAAGCGCCCTGGGTTCCGCGGGTTTGTCGAGTTTGACAGAGGCGCAGAACGTGAGCTTCGACGAGCCGAGAACCCCCAACACGAACACTTCGATCGACGAGTCTCAGGAGTCAAGGAACTTATCGCCGCTATCGAGGACAAGGTTCGGGAGTTTGCCGAAGAGCAAGGGTGGGGTGAACGCGAGTCAACTCGACCCGTTCCAGAAGGGGAACGCGAGGCCGCTCTAGAATTCCTGCGTTTTCTGTCTCCGCGTCGGCGATCAGAACGCGGCATTGGAAGCGGTGCGGCGAATACCTCACAGTTGAGTATGGATCTCACTGAACGTTGGGAGTGCGACCTACTCATGGACTTCCCTGACCCAAGGTCTTCTCGCGTGAACTGGGGAGAACACATCCGGAACGTTAGCGCGCCAGTGAGGCTGCAGCCCACCTCAACCTCAAGGCAAGCTACCGTGTCACTGGAGTTGGCACACATCGACGACAGGGCATCGCAAGTCGTCATCAGCAGTCAGTCTGTACACCTACAACACGGCGAAGGCATCGCTCGTTTCGGTGACTTCCAAATCATCACAGGCAGCCCAAGTCCAAGTAAGTTGCAATGTACACAGAGCGGGAAATGGAGGCTCACCGCGCGCGTTGAAGCAGGCGGGGCTCAAGTCGCACGCGTGTCCCGTAGCATGTTCATAAACGAAGACCCTCCGGAGCGTCAGTCCAAGCCCTACACCCTTTCTATATCCGTGGAGAACCACACTACTGGGCAGCGCCGCATCAACAGCGGCGATGCCATCGGCGTCCAGATAAGTGTCACCAACCACACGGCGGATAACCAAACGCTGCACCTGACTGCAAGTCTTGGAGACCTCCTTCTGGCCGACATGACGGCAGTGAGCACGCAGGGAATTCCCGCCGGAGCAACTCCTGCTCGCATACCTGGCGTCCAATCCCGCATCGTCGTCAATCCCGCTGCGCCCCCTGCACCTCCGCAACAATCCGTCGAGCTGCCGCCAGGGAGGCACGTGCTGCGTGCGGACCTCTACCTGAACGGAGAAGTCGTCGCGCACGCCAGTCACACTTTGGATATCGAGGTTGATCCGGCGCAACCTCAGGACTGGCCTCCCTTCGGGATTGAACAGATTTCCGGCGGTGGTCCGCACCCTCGCTGGCAATTTCACAAGAGAAGTCCGGGCGACTGGGTCCTACAGTACCCGCCCGCCTATCCGCTCTACCGTGCTCTCCAGGCAAGTCCTAGCCAAGCAGGTCTTCAGTTGATGGGTGTCTCGGCATTCGTAGTTGACGTATGCGCCGAAGGCATTATCGAGTGGTCGATGGAGCCCCTCGACAACGGCGACTATTCTCGATTGGATGAGTTGCTGAACGGCGTCCCGGCTGGTGCCGACCCTGAACGCTGGGAGGATTACTGCGATAAAATGAACGAGTTGGCAGCCCTTCGCAACCGCCCTGAACGGTTGGATGAGTACAGCTTACTCGTAAGGGACTGCGCCTCACGTTCGTTAAGCCTGTTCGTAGAGCGTGGGTGATGCCTGTCAAGATATGGAATCAAGCGGATGGCAAGCTGACCAACAGCGTGGAGACTTCCCGTGGAGACAGTTACCGGGGAGAGCGTTACCGGTTGGATGCCGAGGCGTTGGATTGGGAGATAGACCAGACGCTCGACAGGGCTGTGGAATTATCGGCATCTGTAAGGGCAACAGGAACTGAACAGCAGGCCTTCGTCAAGCGGTGGGCAGTGGGCCGGGCACTGATGGAATCGGGGCTTCTGCAATCCAACCACCTTGACCCAGGGGAGCAGAAGTGGCTGTGGCAGGCGATAGCTCGGAAGTGCAGACTCGGTGTCCGGGCAGACGGGAGTTCGGAGAATGCTTGGCATGAGCTTACTCCGCATCGAGAACCTGACCCCACCAGGCTTGAGCGCGATGTCTTCGCTGTTGGGCTTTGGCTACAGGAGCAGGAGCTTGCAACAGCAATGATGGCCTTTGGCGGCAGTCGCACCAACGCAAGAGAAATCTACCGACGAGGAGCAATCAGAACCAAGAACCTACGCGACGTGCTCGCGCGCTGGTTCAGAGAGTTGGAGCCTCCCCAACGTTCGCATTTGGCGAAACCAGGGAACTTCCTGCCGCTTGCAAGAGCACTGGCAATCCGCTTTCCCGGGCGCGGCCCAGGTTCAGCTAAGCGTCCCGTGCACTACTCCGACGAGGAGCTATACGAGGAGATTCGAAAAGTCCTCGACCCAGTAGCGGCTGAATTGACCTCAGCGGAGGCAAAACCGGTGCTCAGCAAACAGTAACCCCTTCCGTCAGCAGGCGTTCCAGGCGGCGCTGGCGCATGGTCATGGTGAGGTCGCCGCGCGTGCGTTCGAGAACGCCGCGGAGCTGGTCAGTGGTGCGGCGGAGGCCGGAGGTGAGGGCGTCCGGGAAGTCCATGACGACAAGGATGTTGTAGACGTCGTCCATGTAGCGCATCAACTCCTCGGCGCGGGAGTCGTCGTCGCGTCGGAGGGAGTCGAGGATGTAGCGCCGGAGTTCGCTGGCGGCCTCGGCGAGGCCGTTCAGGTAGGAGGGCGTCTCGACGCCGATGTCGGCGGGAAGCGGGAGTTCTGTGCGGGCGATGAACGCGAAGACGGCGCACGCTTCGGCGTACTCCTTCTGTGCGTCCTGGGTGTAGCCGGTGAAGTAGAGGTCCGCGTGGCCCTCGAGGGTCTGCTGGGTCTCGTGGACGAGCGCGCCCGCTGCCGCAACGAGTTCGCGCGCCTCGTCGAGTTCGTTGCGATGGATAGCGCGGATGGCGTTCGCCGAGGTCCTCACGACCTCGCGGGAAACGCGGATCGCCTGCTCGCGCCGTTCGTGTTTGGCGCGAAACTCGTCGAGTGAACGGGCGGCTATCTCGTCGATGCGGGACTGCATGTTGCCGGTTGCGTCGTCCATGCGGCATAGCCTAGCAGAAGGAGAGTTGGAGGCGAGGGCGCGCTAAGGCGCGTGTGGCGCCGCAGGAACGACGGAGCCTTGTAAGGGGATGAAGACGAGGGGTGCGCCACTCCCCCCACCCGCGTGCGCTGCCCGCGCACCTGGATTCCCGCCGGTGCGGGAATGACGAATCGTGGGCGTGGCGCCTTTCACAGGAGCGACGGGCCGGATTGTGCGGCGTTTCACTTACACCCCTGCTGTGCTATGCTCGCGCTCGTGGTCACCCCCAGATCGGGCAGGGTTTAACCCACCGGGGAGGAGTCTGCCGAGCAGGCCATGGTCAACCCAAACGAGCACGCGTCTCTGTCCGCGCCCTCGCTCCTGACGGGAGCGGAGGTGCACGGCGCGGTCTACGGGCAGGCGATGCCCGGCTGGGACATCGACCGCATCGAGGGCGAAGCGGTCGAGCAGTTGAAGTGGAACGCTCAGGAAGCGTTCCCCGACCCCGCCATCCAGGTGCCGGAGGACATCGCGAACAACGTGGCCGTCACGTCCGTGGACGCGCTGCTCAACTGGGGCCGCCGCTCGGCGGTGTGGCCGGTGGCGTTCGGGCTCGCGTGCTGCGTCTTCGAGATGATCGCATCCGCGATGTCGCGCTTCGACCTCGCCCGCTTCGGGATGGAGGCGATGCGCGCGACGCCCCGCCAGGCCGATCTGCTCATCGTGTCCGGAACACTCACGTGGAAGATGGCGCCCGCCGTGCGCCGCATCTACGACCAGATGGCAGAACCGAAGTGGGTCATCGCGATGGGCGTCTGCGCAACCAGCGGCGGACCGTACTACCAGGGTTACAGCGTCGTGCCGGGCGTCAACCACATCGTGCCGGTGGACGTGTACGTGCCGGGATGCCCGCCGCGTCCGGACGCCCTCCTCTACGGCATCATGCAGTTGCACGAGAAGATCAAGCGGTACAGCGTCGGACAGGACGCGGCGGGAGTGAACCGCGCATGACGACCGCGACGGCAGGCAACGCGCTCGCCGAGTCGCTGCGCTCCCAGTTCCAGAACGCCGTTATCAACTCGGACGAGAGCGCGGTGTGGGTGGAGCCAAGCGTGATAGCGGACGTGTGCGCGTTCCTTCGGGACGACCCCGCGCACGACTACAAGATGCTCGGTTCGCTGACCGCGGTCGACTACGTCGAATACTTCGAGGTGGTCTACCACCTCACGTCCATCAGCAGGAACGCGACCGCCATCCTCAAGGCCCGGGTGTACGGGCGAGACGACGTCTCGCTGCCAAGCGTCTGCAGCGTGTGGCGCGGGGCGACGCTCCAGGAGCGCGAGGCGTGGGACCTGATGGGCGTGGGCTTCGACGGCCACCCGAATTTGAAGCGCATCCTCACCTGGGAGGGGTTCCAGGGACACCCGCTGAGGCGGGACTACCTGGAGCCCCCACTTCCCTACACGTGGCCGCAGGGGGGCTAGCGATGACGATGCGCACCGAGCCGGTCGTCGTCAACGTGGGGCCGCACCACCCCAGCACCCACGGCGTGTTCCGCATGAAACTGACGTTCGACGGAGAGAACATCCTCGACGCGGAGCCGGTCATCGGTTATCTGCACCGCGGTACGGAGAAGCTGGCTGAGGAGCGGCAGTACACACAGGTCATCACGCTCACCGACCGGCTGGACTACGTCGCGTCGATGACGAACAACCAGGCCTACGTGCTCTCGTGCGAACGTCTCGTAGGTATCGAACCGCCGGACCGAGGGATGTACCTGCGCGTCATCGCAGCGGAGCTGCAGCGCGTCGCGAGCCACCTCATCGGCGTGGGGTTCTTCCTCCAGGAACTCGGCGTGTTCGGGGGAACGGCGCTGATGTACGCGTTCCGCGAGCGGGAGCGCATCCTGGACATGTTCGAGATGCTGTGCGGAGCGCGCATCACGCTCTCCTACATGCGCATCGGAGGGGTGTTGCAGGACGCACCGGAGGAGTTCTGGCCCGCGCTGCGCTCCTTCCTGAACGACATGCCGGGCTACGCCGACGAACTGCAGGCGCTGGTGTTCGACAGCGAGATCGTGCGGAGCCGCGCGATAGGGGTCGCGCCGGTCTCGGCGGAGGACGCTATCGCGGCGTCGTTCACGGGCCCCATCCTGCGCGCGTCCGGGGTCGAGTGGGACTGGCGCAAGGCTGCGCCCTACGACGTGTACGACCGCGTCGAGTTCGACGTGCCGACGTGCGAGGGCGGCGACAACTACGACCGTTTCTGGGTGCGGATGCTGGAGGTACGGCAATCGCTTCGCATCATCGAACAGTGCTGCGAGCAGATCGAGCCGGGGCCGGTGCGGACGACGATGGCGATGCTGTTCCGTCCGCCGCCGGGCGAGTCGTACGTGCCCATCGAAGCACCCAAGGGCGAGTTGGGGTTCTACCTGGTGAGCGACGGCACGATAGCGCCGTACCGCTGCCACGTGCGCTCTCCGTCCTTCATGAGCCTCACGCTGTTCAGGGAGATGCTCGTGGGGTGGAAGCTGGCGGACGCCATCGTGACGCTTGGCAGCCTCGACTTCAACATGGGCGAGGTTGACCGCTGATGGGCGAGACACTCGCAGGGAACGTCATCTACCGGAACGTCTATCAGTTCGTGCAGGACCTGCTGGGCGAGGAGTGGTCGTGGGTGGCGTACGCGGCGGCAGGGATGGCAATCATCCTGCTGGTGACGAACGCGGTCATGGCCATCGGGGCGATGTACACGTGGTTCGAGCGGCGGCTGCTCGGCCGCTTCCAGGGACGGCTGGGGCCGAACCGCGCAGGGCCGTTCGGTGTACTTCAGCCGATAGCCGACGCGATCAAGCTCATCACGAAAGAGGACATCATCGCGGTGGGCGCGGACCGCATCGTATTCACGCTTGCCCCGGTGGTCATGCTCGCGCCGACGCTGCTCGTGCTGGGGGTCATCCCATTCGGCGCGGGTTCATGGCTGGCCGACCTGAACATCGCCGTCCTCTACATCGCAGCGGTAAGCGGCATCTCGACCATTGCCGTGATGATGGCGGGGTACGCCTCCCCCAACAGCTTCTCGTTGTTCGGGAGCATGCGCGCGGTGGCTATGCTGGTGAGCTACGAGGTACCGCTGGTGATGGCGCTGCTGGGCGTCACGGTGCTCGCGCAGTCCATGTCGCTCGTCTCGATCGTCGAAGCGCAGGCGCTGCCGTTCCTGCTCGTGACGCCGCTGGGCGCGCTCATCTTCCTCGCGGCCATCTCGGCAGAGCTGAACCGCGCTCCGTTCGACGTGACGGAGGCGGAGTCCGAGCTGGTCGCCGGGTACATGACCGAGTACGGTGGCATGAAGTACGGCGTGTTCATGCTTGCGGAGTTCACGAACACCGTCGTGGCCGGCGCCATCTTCGCCGTGCTCTTCCTGCAGGGCTGGAAGTGGGCCATCCTGCCGTCGCACATCTGGTTCCTGCTCAAGGTCGGAGGATTCGTGTTCATCGCCGTATGGGTGCGCGCCACGCTGCCGCGGTACCGGCTCGACCAGATACTCGCGGTCGCGTGGAAGTACCTCTTCCCGCTGAGCCTGATCAACGTCTTGCTGCTCGCAGCGGAGGTCATCGTCTGGCCGGAGCGGGGCGTCGCGGAGCTGGGCATCATGGCAGCGATCAACTGGGCGGTTACGATCCCGGCGGCGCTGCTCTGGTCGAAGGTGGTGTCGCTGCGCACCGCGCCGCCGATAGCAGCGGCATTCTCGACGGAGGGCCGCTGATGTACGGCGAAGGCATACTGCGCGGGCTGGGCGTGACGCTCCGCAACCTCGTGCGGCGTCCGTTCACGATCCAGTACCCGGAAGCGCGCATCCCGCAGCACCCGCGATTCCGAGGGCAGGAGTTCACCTGGTACGAGCAGCGGTGCACCGGATGCGCGAGCTGCGCGAAGTACTGCCCGCTCGGCATCATCCGCATCGTCACCGACCCGGACGGCGGCAACGAGCAGGATGGCGGCAGCTACAAGGTAGACGTATTCGACATCGACCAGGCGCGTTGCATGTATTGCGGCCTGTGCGTGGAGGCATGCCCCTACGACGCGCTGCACATGGGCTCCGGCTTCGAGGCCGCGCGCTACCGCCGGGCGGACCTCGTGATCGACATCGACACGCTCAAGGCGCGGGAGAAGCACCCCAGCACCTGGTTCCGGCCACAACTGGAGCGCGAGAAGGCAGACCCGCACCACGATGCGTCCCAGGAGTGGCAGAGCGTCGGACGCGAGCCGTTCCTGTGGCATCCCAAGCGTCCCGGGCAGATGCCGGAAGAGATGGACCACCGGTCCAGCGCCGCGGGCGACTACGGAGGAGAGCCTTAGCCGTGGCGTTCGACAACCTCTTCTCCGAGATCGTGTTCTGGGCCCTGGCGGTGGTCACCATCGGGTCGGCTGCGCTGGTCGTGCACCTTCGCAGCATCTTTCGCGCGGCGCTCATGCTGGTGGTGAGCTTCCTCGGCATCGCGGGTATCTTCGCAATGGTCAACGCTGAGTTCCTCGCGGTCGTGCAGGTGCTGGTCTACGGCGGCGGCATCGCGGTGCTGGTGATATTCGCGGTGATGATGACGCGCGACGTGGACACGGGGAACCGCTCGACCGCCGTGCAGCCGGTGGCCCTCATGATGGGCATAGCGTTGCTTGGAGCGCTCGCGTACAGCATCGTGCAGGCGGAATGGGCGGTACTGCCGGACTCGCTGCCGGGGCCCATCGCGACCGTGTTCGTGGAGACGCCGACGCAGCTGGGACGGCTTCTGCTGAGCGACTACGTGCTGGCGTTCGAGGTCGCGGGCGTCCTGCTGCTCGCAGCAGTCATCGGAGCGCTATCACTTGTACGGGAGCGGCACGATGCTTGAGCGGCTGCTCATCATCTCGGCGATCCTGTTCTGCATCGGGCTGTACGGGGTGCTGTCGCGCAGGCACATCATCGCGGTGATCATGTCCGTGGAGATCATGTTCAACGCGGTGAACGTGGCGCTGGTTGCGTTCTCGCGTTACACCGTCCCGGCGTCGCTGCGGTTCCCCGGAGCGGGCACGGACGTGGAGCGTTTCGTGCTGGAGGGGCAGACGCTGGCGGTGTTCGTCATCGTGGTCGCAGCGGCGGAGGTCGCGCTGGGGCTCGCGCTCATCATCGCGCTGGCCCGGCGGCGCGACACGATCCATATCTCAGACCTGAGCACGCTGCGGCGTTAGCGGGACTCGCCATGTGGGTTGACTACAAGAAGGCACCGAACCTGATGCTCGCCGAGATGTGGAAGGAGATCCTCGAGGGCGAGGGCCTTCCCGTGCGGCTGCTGCCGGAAGGCGGGCTGCTGGAGTACGGCGAGACGTCGGCGTTCCGCGTCATGGTGCCGCGAGGGCGCGAGCACGTGGCGGACGAGATACTGAGGAAGTTGTAGGCGATGCTCCCGGAAGCAGCAGCCTGGCTCATCATCGGCCTGCCGCTCCTCGCGGGGGTATTCTGCATCGCCGTGCTCAGGCCGTGGGGGCGCTCGCTCTGGCGATACGCCGGACTCGTGGGCATCGCCGGCACCGGCGCTGCGTTCGTGCTGAGCCTCATCGCCGTCAACGGCGCGATGGGGAACGGCGACGCGGGCTACGAGCCGCATGCGTGGTTCGCCGTCGGGGCCATCGGGGCGCAGGACGGCTTCCAGATGACGGTCGGCATCTTCCTCGACCCGCTCTCGGCCATCATGGCAGCGGTCGTCTCCGGCGTCAGCATGGTTGTGCAGGTCTTCTCGCTCGGCTACATGCGCAAGGACGCCGATGAGGCGAACGGCGAGTGGAGCGACTACCCGCGCTACTTCACGTACATGTCGCTGTTCACGGCCTCGATGCTGGGGCTGGTGCTCGCGTACAACCTCATCCAACTGTTCGTGTTCTGGGAGCTGGTGGGGCTCTTCTCCTACCTGCTCATCGGGTTCTGGTTCCACCGTCCAGCGGCGGCAGCCGCGGCCAAGAAGGCGTTCATCGTCACCCGGATCGGGGACTTCGGTTTCATGCTCGGCATCCTCTACCTGTTCCTGAACCGGGGCGAGTTCACGGCGCTGGGGCTGAACCCGTTCGAGATCCCTGCGATCCTCGATGCCGCGCCGATGCTGTCAGCGGGCGTGGCAACATGGGTGGCGCTCGGGCTGTTCGCAGGCGCGGCAGGCAAGTCGGCGCAGTTCCCGCTGCACACGTGGCTGCCGGACGCGATGGAGGGCCCAACGCCGGTCAGTTCGCTCATCCACGCGGCCACGATGGTCGCCGCTGGCGTGTTCCTCGTCGCACGGCTGTTCGGGCTCTTCGAGGAGAGCGCGACGGCGATGAACACGGTCGCCATCATCGGCGGGTTCACCGCCGTCTTCGCCGCAGCGATGGGCCTCGCCGCGAACGACATCAAGCGCGTGCTTGCGTTCTCGACGGTGAGCCAGCTGGGCTACATGTTCCTCGCGCTGGGCGTCGGCGCGCCCGGCGTGGCGATGTTCCACCTGTTCAACCACGCTTTCTTCAAGTGCCTGCTGTTCCTCGGGGCAGGCTCGGTGCACCACTCGGTGCACACGTTCGACATGCGGTACATGGGCGGCATCCGGCGCTGGATGCCCATCACGTACCTGACGACGCTCATCGGCGGGTTGAGCCTCGCCGGGATATTCCCGCTCGCAGGCTTCTGGAGCAAGGACGAGATACTGACCACGGCCTGGAGCGGAGCGCACGCAGCGAACACCGGCGTCTCGCAACTCGTGTTCTGGCTGGCGCTCGCGGCAGCGTTCATGACCGCGTTCTACGTCTTCCGCCTCATCATCATGGCGTTCCACGGCGACTTCCGGGGCGGCATCGACTCGGTCCCGCAAGAGGAGCGCATACCGGACGAGGCGCACCACCATGTGCACCAGCATGAATCATCGCGCGTGATGGTGCTGCCCCTAATCGTGCTGGCGGTGTTTGCGGTCGGCTCAGGGTTCGTAGCGAACTCGCTCTTCGACCTGGGGCCGGTGCCCGCGCACTGGTTCTCACACCTGCTGCACGAGGACGCGCCGAAGTTCAACATCGCCATCGCGCTAACGTCGACCGTGGTAGCGGTCACCGGGATAGGGCTGGCGGTGCTCGTCTACGGAACGCGGACCGTGTCGTTCGACGGGCTTGGACGCCTGTGGCGGTTCGCGCACCGGCTGCTGGTGCAGCGGTTCTACATGGACGCGCTCTACGAAGACCTCATCGTGCGCCGCGCGCTCTACCGCGGGCTGTTCCTCGTATCCGACTGGTTCGACCGCCGGATCGTGGACGGCGTGGCCGACCTGGCGGGCTGGCTGGGGCGCAACAGCGGACGCGCCATCGCCCAACTGCAGACGGGCCACATCCAGGTGTACGGCGTGGGGGTCTCGATGGGCGCGGCGGTGATACTCATCTTCTACCTGATGCAACAACGCTGAGCAGATGCTGACCGCAATCACATTCCTGCCGATGATCGGCGCCGCGCTGGCGCTGGCAGTGCGCGGCTCCACGCGGACGACACGCCTCATCGCGCTGACGACGGTGCTGGCAGAGCTGGGGCTGACCATCTCGATGTACGTCATCTTCAGCGCGGGAGGAGACGTCTACCAGTTCGTGCAGCGAGCGCCGTGGGTGTCCGCGTTCGGCATCGAATTCCTGATGGGCGTGGACGGCCTGAGCGCGCCGCTGGTGCTGCTGAACGGCATCCTCGGCGTAGCAGCAGTGCTGGTGTCGTGGCGGGTGGAGACGCGCGTCCGCGAGTACTTCATGTGGCTGCTGCTGCTGCAGGGCGCGGTCATGGGTGTTTTCGCATCGCTGGACCTGATCCTGTTCTTCATCTTCTGGGAGCTGGAACTCGTGCCGATGTTCTTCCTCATCTCCATATGGGGCACGGGGAGACGGGACTACTCGGCGATGAAGTTCCTGCTGTTCACCTTCCTCGGTTCGGCGTTCATGTTCGCGGCCATCCTGGCGCTCTACTTCTCGTTCCCGGCGGGCGAGCGCACGTTCGACATGACGGCGCTCATCCACAAGGACCTCACAAACCTCATCGTGCCGTCGTCGCTGGTGTTCAGCGGCTTCCTGGTGGCGTTCGCGGTGAAGCTGCCCATCGTGCCGCTGCACACGTGGCTGCCGGACGCGCACACGGACGCGCCGACGGCGGTGAGCGTGATGCTCGCGGGCGTGCTGCTGAAGATGGGCGGCTACGGCCTGCTCCGCATCAACGCCGGGATGTTCCCTGACGAACTCGCGAGAGCCGCGCCGTTGCTGGCGACGCTGGCGGTCGTGAACGTGCTGTACGGCGCGTTCATCGTCATGCGCCAGACCGATCTGAAACGCCTCGTCGCGTACAGCAGCGTGAGCCATATGGGGTTCGTTGTGCTGGGCCTTGCTTCGGTTGGCGCGGGGGCGGCGCAACTGGACGGCACGGGGCTTAACGGGGCGGCGATGCAGCTGTTCACGCACGGAACGATCACGGGGCTGTTGTTCGTGGTCGTCGGGCTGGTCTACGACCGCGCACACACGCGACACATCGCGGACATGGGCGGGCTTTCGGGCCGAATGCCGCTCATCGCCATCGGGTTCATGGTCGCGGGGCTGGCGTCGCTCGGCCTGCCGACCACGAGCGGGTTCGCAGCGGAGATCATGGTCTTCCTCGGCACGTTCCCGGCGTACGGGCTGGCGACGGCGCTGTGCGCGTTCGGTGTCGTGCTTGCGGCGGGCTACATACTGTGGACCGCGCAGCGCACGATGTTCGGCCCGCCCCTGGAGCGGTGGGCGCACCTCGAGGACGCAACGCGCGTGGATGTCGCCGCGATGGGTGTGCTCGTCGTGCCCATCTTCGTGTTCGGGGTCTATCCGGCGCTGCTGACGGACGTGTTCGACGCCGGCATCGCACCCATCGTCGCGTCCTTCGCCCAGGGGTTGGGAGGCTAGTGCGTGGGCATCACGGGCAGAGACCTCTTCCTCATCGCGCCGGAGCTTGCGCTTGTCGTGGCGGCGACCGTCGTGGTGCTGTCGGGCCTCGTCTCCCGGCAGCGACAGTTGACGCTCGGGCTCGCGCTGCTCGGGCTCGCCGCGACATTCGCGTTCGGCATCGCGCTGTGGGGCGATGTACACGCGAACGGGACGCAGTCGGCTTTCAACCACTCGCTGGTGGTGGACAAGTTCGCGCTCTACATCAAGTTCCTCGTCGCAGGAACCGCGGCGCTCGTGCTCATCGCGGGCTCGGAGTACGCGGAGCGCTTCCGTCCCTATGAGTCGGAGTTCTCGGGGCTGGTGCTCTTCTCGGCCAGCGGTCTGATGCTGCTGGCTGCATCAGCCGACCTCATCACCATCTACGTCTCGCTGGAGCTCGCGACCCTGCCGGTCGTGGCGCTGGCCGCGTTCGTGAGGATGCGCGTCGCGCCCATCGAGGCAGGCGTGAAGTACCTGCTGCTCTCCGCCGTATCGTCGGCGTTCCTACTGTACGGTTTCGCGTTCCTGTACGGTGCGTCGGGAACGATGCAGGTGGTGAGCAGCGGCGGCGCAACGACCATCGCGCAGTCACTGGCCGCAGGTACGGCGGCAGTGCCCTTCGGAGGGCTCGCGGTGATGGCGGGCGCCGTGCTCGCGACCGCCGGTTTCGGCTTCAAGCTGTCCATGGTGCCCTTCCAGATGTGGACGCCGGACGTGTACGAAGGAGCGCCCACGCCTGTCGGGGCGTTCCTGGCGACGGCCAGCAAAGCCGCCGCGTTTGCCGTCGTGCTGCGGCTGTTCTACGAGGCGCTTGGCGGGTCGTCGGCAGACTGGTCGACGCTGTTCGCAGCGCTCGCGGCCATCACAATGACGATAGGGAACCTGGTCGCCGTAGTGCAGAGCAACGTGAAGCGTCTGCTGGGCTACAGCGCCATCGCGCACGCGGGCTACATGCTCATCGGCGTGGCAGCAGTGACGGCGCACGGACAGGACGCGCCGGACGCTGCCGGAATCTCGAGCGTCCTCTTCTACCTGAGCGGCTACGCAGCGATGACGCTGGCGGCGTTCTTCGCCGTCCTCGTGGTCACGCAGCGCAGCGGCGACGAGCGCATCGAGGCGATGGCGGGCATGGGGCGACGCGCGCCGCTCGCAGCGCTGGCGCTGGCCGTCGCCTTACTGGGTCTCACCGGCATCCCACCAACAGTCGGGTTCATGGGCAAACTGTTCCTGTTCAACGCAGCGGTGAACTCAGGGCTCGTGTGGCTCGCGGTCGTCGGAGCGGTCAACTCGGTCGTCTCCGCGTACTACTACGTGGGCATCATACGAACGATGTACCTGCGCCAGCCGGCGGGAGACACCACACCCATCGCCTCAGCGTTCTCCGCAAGGCTCGCGCTCCTGGTAACGCTCGCAGCGATCCTCGTGCTGGGGTTGTGGCCAAGCGGCCTGCTCGAAGTTGCGCGCACCGCCGCGAGCGGGCTGGTGTCCTGACGCTCACACTGCACCCTGCCCACCTTCGCTCGACACGTATGATGAGCCAGCGATGACTCCCGAATCCAACCGCCTCTACGCAGATCTCGCGCACCTGTGGCCGCTGATGAGTCCACCGGAGGACTACGCGGACGAGGGGGAGTGCTGGCGAGGCGAGCTCCGCAAGCGCCTCGGCCCCGGCAAGGCGCGCATCCTCGAGCTCGGCACGGGCGGCGGGCACTTGCTGCGCCACATCGCCGACGGCTTCGAGGCGACCGCGGTGGACCTCTCCGAGGGGATGCTGGCGCACTCCCGGCGCCTGAACCCGGACGTGACGCACCACGTGGGCGACATGCGGACCGTACGCCTCGGCGAGACGTTCGACGCCGTGCTCATCCACGACGCCATCGATTACATGACGACCGAGGACGACTTGCGCGCAGCGTTCGCGACGGCGAGGGCGCACCTGCGCCCCGGCGGTCTGCTGCTCACCGCGCCAGACGATTACGTGGAGACGTACACCCCGCCGCGCATCTGGCACCAGACGCAGCGCAAGGCCGGGAGCGAGCTCACCTTCGTCGAGTACTCGTGGGACCCCGACCCGAACGACACGCAGGTCGAGACGGTCTACGTTTTCTTCTTCCACGAGAGCGGAGCATTGCGGGTAGAGGTCGACCGTCACACGACCGGGCTGTTCCCCATCGCCACGTGGGAACGGCTGCTCATGGAGTCAGGCTTCGAGCCAGAGCGCACCGACTACCCCTACAGCGAGAACGGCAGCGAGGCGTACCTGTGGATATGCACTGCGACTGACGCAGCCGCTCGCGTAGAATGACGCGCACGACAGACGCATCAAGAGGGAGAACAGAGCATGGTGGAAGGCATAGAAGGCCGCGTGGCCATCGTCACCGGCGCGGGGCGCGGAATCGGGCAGGGCGTCGCTCTGCGGCTGGCGAGAGAGGGCGCAAACGTCGTGGCGAACGACCTCGACCAGGGGCCACTGGACGAGACACTGCGACAGATCGAGGAGGCAGGCGGCACCGCTGTGGGGCTCGCCGCATCCGTGACGGACGCAGACGTCGGCGAGCGGCTGGCGTCGCTGGCGGTGGAGCGTTTCGGCGGTCTGCACATCGTGGTGACGGCGGCGGGCTTCCTCTGGGACGGGATGATCCACCGGATGACGGACGAGCAGTTCAACGCCATCGTGGACGTCCATCTCGGCGGGACGTTCCGCGTCGTGCGGGACTCCTTCAAGGTGATGCGGGAGCATGCACGCCAAGAGAAGGAGCGCGGCGAGGCCGTGCCCGCCCGGCATATCGTGACCATCTCGTCGCTCTCCGGGTTCGGGAACCTCGGGCAGGCGAACTACTCCGCAGCAAAGGCCGGAATCGCGGGGCTGACGAGGACAGTGGCGATAGAAGGTGCGATGTTCAACGTGCTGGCGAACTCGATGGCGTTTGGGTTCATCGACACTCGGATGACGCGCGCGATGGAATCGCAGAGCGAGTTCGTCAGCGGGGCGCCCCAGGGGATACCGGAGGCGGCACGGAACCGGGCGCTCGAAGTGATACCGCTGAAGCGCGCAGCGGCGGTCGAGGAAGCCGTCGGGCCGATCATCTTCCTCTGCTCCGATCTCTCGACCTACGTCACGGGAGCGCTGCTGGAAGTGAACGGCGGCGTGCACATATCGTAGCGGGAGAGAGCGGCACTGGTTGAGTCGTTCGAAGAGTATGAGATCAAGCCGCGTATCCACGTGGTGGAGTACGTGCGGCTGAGGCGTTGCACCCAGACGTTGGCGTTCATGCGCCTGTCCATGCGCGTCTACCATGAGGCGGCCGAGGCTCCGGGATACTACGCCGGGGGCATCCGTGCGAGGTGGTGGCGGGGCGAGTTCTACACCTACACGATATGGGAGGACCGCGAGGCGATGACCGATTTCGTGCGCTCTGCGCCGCACGCAGATGCAGCAGCCCTCGTCTCGGAGTTCGCCGCGCCAGGCTCCTGCTACGCGGAGTTCGTGAGCGAAGCGCCGCCGGACTGGGATGTGGCGCAGCGCCATCTCTCAACCCCGACCGCGTACTTCACGCCGCCGTCATGGGGAGACCTCCGTAACCGCTAGAAGAAGTCGTGCAGGCGGTCCTTGAGCAACCAGTGCATGGCTGCCAACGGCAGCACCATCGTCATAAGGAACACGACGAGCTGCCAGTCTACGCCGTGTGCGACGACTGCCAAAGCAGTCCCAGCGGCAGGCGCGTGCTCAGTGTCCGTCAGCGCCATAAACAGCATCGCAATGCCAACAGCGATGGCAGCGTAGAAGCCGAACAGCAGGGAGAAGTCGCCGGTCAACTGAGCGCCGGCGAGATACTCGGCAAAGAAATCGACCGCTGAGGCAGCGCCCACTGCTACGAGGTGGCCGCCTATGCTATGCCGGGGGTAAGCAGTTGGGCTGCGTGGGCCGATGAAGAGGATGAACGCGGTTGAGGCGATGGCGGCAACGAGGACGGCGCGGGCCACGCTATCCCCGGTGAGAAGATCAGCTGCCCAGAGCGCCAACATGAGCGACACGACAGCCAGCCCCACCTGGAAGAAGTAAACGCGCAGCAGGATGCGGCCACGCGTGCCCCTCGTGAGCCTGGGGTTGATGAGGCGGGACTTCCAGCGTGCTGGACGAAAGCGAGTTTCCGGAGGGCGCGTTGTACGGGGGTGAACCCTTCGGCGCAGGGGGACCCGGACCCTTGTTATCGGGTTGAATCGGCGCCTCATCATTCACCGGAAGAGGGCGAAAAACCGGTCCTGGTATTCTTCAAACAGGCCCCAGCGTTCGATCTCCCGGTGAACGTCGCGCGGCTCTCGCTGGCCACGCCGTGCCTCTTCGAGCATCTGTTCGATGCGTAGGCGGGCATCCATTGGGACGCCACCTTCTGTTCGTAGCAACCCATTCGCGCGCATCTCAGAGACGTTCGCCTGCGCGGATTGCGTCGTGAACTCATATATGAACTTCATCAGCGAGAGGTCCCACAGGTCGTCGGAGCCGGTTATCACCGCTTCCAGCGGTTTTCGTTCCTTGTCCAGCCGGTCGACGATCTTGCGCGTCACTTCTTCCACGGTGCCCGAGACGACAGCGGTTTCCGCTCCTTCGTTCTTGTAGTGGTACATCAGGCCCGGATGGTCCGGCCCAACTTCCTCGGCAAGACGTTGCAGGTAGCGGTCGGCGTTATCACCGAAGCCTTCGTGGCGCAGCAGATAGTATGGCGTAACCACCCGCGGACGCTCAGCGCGCACGACACCCTCACGCACGACCGATTCCTCATGCCCATCCTGGGGCATGCTGAGGTCCCGGTAGGAGGGTTCGGTCACCAGATAGTAGCGGACAGAGGTCGACCCGAACGTCGCGAGCCCCTGCTGGGGAGGCCTGACAACGCGGGTACTGGCGATGGCCTCCATGAGGCGTACGTCTTGCTCGTCCATGCCTCCATTATAGTCCGTGGTGGTCGTGATGGGCCGCATCAGGCATGCCATTCCGCATGTACCGCCCAGCCTTACCAATCTCCGCCTTGACCATCTCCAACGCGGCTGGTAACCATGCAGCCATCACCTATGGAGGAAGACGTATGGGGAAGTACCTGTTCCAAGCGAGCTACACGCAGGCGGGCATCAACGGTCTGCTCAAAGAGGGCGGCACCAAGCGCAGGGCAGCTCTCACAGAGACCATCGAAGGGGCCGGCGGCAGTGTGGAATCGCTCTACTACGCGTTCGGGAAGAGCGACCTTTACATCACCGCAGACCTTCCCGACGACGCCACAGCAACAGCCGTTTCGCTGAACATCGGCGCTGCGGGCGCACTCAGCGTCAGCATCACTGTGCTGGTCTCACCGGAGACGGTGGACGAGGCGCTCGGTAAGACGGTGCCCTACCGGGCTCCAGGAGCCTAGTAGACGTGTCGTCCGCATGACGCGGGGGTAGGTTAGAATTCCCGCGTTATGCGGACGCGAGCACAACCCGCTGCTGAACGGTTCTGGGCAGCGATAGGAGAAGGAAGGTTCGAACTCCCCCACTGCGGAATCTGCAGCGCCTGGCAGGAGCCGGACGCGGAGGTATGTGAGCGGTGCGGGTCGGACACGCTCGGCTGGGAGAGTGCACCAGCAGGCGGCACTGTGTTCAGCTCCATGGAACCGCTTAGTGGCGCAGACCAGCATCCCCTTACGATCGTTGTGGTGGACATGGACGCTGGGCTGCGGATGATGGGGATCGTCGAAGTCGTGCCCGGAATCGTGCCTATTGGAATGCGCGTCGCCGTCGTCGTCCCTGCCGTACCTGGAACAGCACGCCTTCCGTTATTTGCGGAATCCGCCAACTAAAGAGCAAACGTATAACTGAAGCCGCAAACTATAAAAATTATCTATATCTCGGTGTGTTTGGGGCCGGACAGTTCTCAAGAACCTGCCCTTCCATTTGCCCGCAGTACGTCGAGACCGATATACTGCGGAGACTCCCGTCCGGATCCCCTTCCCTCTCATCACGACGCCCTATGCAAGGGAAACGATTCCGGCGCGAGCAAAAGATTTCGTCTATGACAGACTACGACGTTGCGGTCATCGGTTCAGGCCCGGGTGGATACCCCGCTGCGATTCGAGCCGCCCAATTGGGATTGAGCACCGTCTGCATCGAACGCGAGTTCCTCGGAGGCATATGCCTCAACCTGGGCTGTATCCCCTCAAAGGCGCTCCTCCGTAACGCAGAAGTGTTGAGCACCGTTCGCAACGCCTCCGAGTACGGCATCGAGGTGAGCGGCGTCACAGCGGACTACGCGGTCGGCGTCGCCCGCAGCCGGAAGGTCGTAGAGCGCCTCACCAAAGGCGTCGCTTCGCTCCTCCGCCGCGACGGGGTTGCGTATGTGGAAGGCAACGCGACCATCACGGGGCCCTGCGAGGTCTCCGTGGATGGGGAACGGATCGGTTGCCAGAACATCATCATCGCAACGGGAGCCCGGCCTGCCCTTCCTCCACCCCTGGCCGCAGATGGCGAAGTAGTGGTGACGTACAGAGAGGTCATCGTCGACGAACAAGTGCCCGGTCGAGTGGTAATCGTCGGCGGCGGAGCCACCGGCATCGAGTTCGCCTACCTCTACAACGTCTACGGCGCTCAAGTGACGCTGGTCGAGTTCCTGCCCCGCATACTGCCCAAAGAGGACGAGGAGATATCGCAGGCGCTGTCCCGCGCGCTGGGAAGCCAGGGGATACGCCTCCTCACCGGCGCTTCAGTCACAGCCGTTGCCGTACAGGACGGCACCGCGCGGGTAACCATCGCTGCGTCGGACGAGGCGCTCGAGCTCGAAGCGGACCGTGTTCTCGTTGCGGCGGGCATAACCCCGAACACGGACGGGCTCGGCGTTGAGAATGCCGGGGGGACCCTGGAGCGCGGGTTCATCCGGGTGGACGATCGCCTGCGTGTGAACGGAGCGAACGTCTACGCGGTGGGCGACGTGAACGGACGCCTGCCTCTCGCTCACGTGGCGCACGCCGAGGGCGTCTACGCGGCGGAGCACATCGGCGGATTGAACCCTCCTGCGTTAGACTACCCGGGCATGCCTCGCGCCACTTACTGCAACCCGCAGGTGGCGAGCATAGGGCTGACAGAGTCGGAGGCGCGTGAGCAGGGCTATCCGGTAAAGGTGGGCAGGTTCCCATTCCTCGCGAACGGGAAGGCGCTCGCCGTTGGGCACAGGGAGGGATTCGCCAAGATTGTCGCCGACTCATCCACGGGAGAGTTGCTCGGCGCGCATCTGATAGGACACGAAGTAACAGAGCTGCTGGGCGAACTGAGCATGGCCCGGCTGCTCGATGGAACGGACGTCGAGATCGGGAGACTGGTGAACGTCCATCCCAGCATGTCCGAGGCAGTGAAAGAAGCAGCGCTGGCCGCCGTGTAGCGGAGCGACGGGCGGCAGACCGACTAGAAGTACGGCCCACAGGCCGAGTGGAGGGATCTATGAGCGATGGGAACTTCGACTTCGCCCTGGCGATAGGGGGCGAGGCCGGTCAGGGTATCGCCACACCAGGTGACACGCTCGCCCGCATCGTCGTACGGCGCGGGTTGAACCTGTCCACCTACAACGCGTACCAGTCCATCATCCGAGGGGGGCACATCTTCCTCACCGTGCGCGTCTCCGACAGAGAAGTGCGCAGCCACGGCGACAAGCTGGACATGCTGCTGGCGCTGAACCAGGACACAATGAACCGGCACCTGCGGTTGCTCGGCTCCGGCGCCGCCGCGCTCTACAACAGCGACACCATCTCTCCGGGCGACTACGCGGACGGAGTGCAGCTTTGTCCACTGCCGGTGAACGACCTCACCGGCTCCCAGCGGTCAGGGCTGAACCAGAACACCGTGGCCCTGGGCGCGATGATGCACCTGCTCGGCCTCGACTTCGGGCTGCTCGAAGCGAGCATCACCCAGCAGTTCTCCCGCAAGGGTGAGGACGTGGTGAACGAGAACGTGCGGGTAGCTCTTGCGGGTTACACGCACGCGCAGGAGAACTTCACCCCGTTCCCGATGCCGATGCCCGAAGGCGGCGAGCCGCTGGGCGTCTGGTCCGGCAACGAGGCGCTCGCGATGGGCGGCGCCGCAGCGGGTGTGAAGTTCTACGCTGCCTACCCGATGAGCCCGTCCACAGGCGTGCTTCACTGGATGGCACAGAACGCCCGGAACCTGGGCATCATGGTGCGCCAGGTGGAGGACGAGATCGGGGTCGCGAACATGGTCGTCGGCGCTGCCCACACCGGGGCCCGCGCGATGTGCGCGACCTCCGGCGGGGGCTTCGCCCTGATGACCGAGGCGATCGGCGCGGCGGCTATGATGGAGATACCCTGCGTGTTCATCAACGTGCAGCGCGCAGGGCCGTCCACGGGAGTTCCGACCAAGACCGAGCAAGGCGACCTCTGGCAGGCGCTCGGCGCAAGCCAGGGCGACTTCGAGCGGTTCGTCGTCAGCCCGAAGGATGCTCTCGACGCCTACAACACGGTGCCGGAACTGTTCAACCTGGCAGACAGACTGCAGTGCCCCGGCATCATCCTGTCCGATCTGCTCATCTCCGAGGGCAGGTACAGCATCAATCCCAAGGAGATCAATTTCCACCCCGAAATCGACAGGGGCGAACTGATCACGGAAGGCACCTCCAACGGAGACGCCTACATGCGGTACAAGGACACGGCAAGCGGTGTTTCTCCGCGAGCGGTGCCCGGCACCGAGGGGCATGTACACACCGTAGCGACGGACGAGCACGACGAAGACTCGATGCTGCTCTCCGACGAGTTCACGAACCCGCACCGCCGCCGCGCATCCGTTGAGAAGCGCGCACGGAAGTTCGAAGCCGCAGCCAGCCTCATCGCGCCCCCGGAGATCGAAGGCCCCGCGAACGCAGAGGTAACGCTCGTCGGCTGGGGCTCCACCGCAGGAGTCATCCAGGAGGCCATAGAACAGCTCGCAGACCGCGCCATCACGGCGAACCAGCTGGCGGTCAAGTGGCTCATCCCTCTGCACGCGGACGAGATTACGGCAGCCCTCACGAGCGCCAACAAGTTCATCATCGTCGAGAACAACTACTCCGGCCAGTTCGCCCGCTACATGCGAAGCGAGACTGGGTTGAGCGCCTACGGGCACATACGCAAATACGACGGTGAGCCGTTCGCGCCTCACCACATAGCAGACGGCGTCGCGGACCTGCTCGGCAGGGAGGGCGGCGTCTTCGTCCCCTACCAGGAAGTCATCGTCTAGCCAAGGAGAAGACACCATGACCACGATCCAACTGACAGCACGTGACTTCAAGGGCAAGATCGACCCCGACTGGTGCCCGGGCTGCGGCGACTTCGGCGTCCTGAACAGTCTGCAGCGCGCCGCCGCCGAGCTTGGCCTGCGCCCGCACGAGATCGTGACGGTCAGCGGCATCGGCTGTTCGTCCAACCTGCCGGGGTACATCAACACCTACGGTATGCACACGCTCCACGGGCGCTCGCTTGCGTTCGCCACGGGAGTGAAGATGGCGAACCACGATCTCACCGTTATCGCCACCGGCGGCGACGGCGATGGCTACGGCATCGGCGGCAACCACTTCACCCACACCGCCCGGCGCAACGTGGACCTCACCTACGTGGTGATGAACAACCAGATATACGGCCTTACCACCGGTCAGGTTTCCCCAACCAGCAGGGTGGGGCAGAAGACCAAGAGCACCCCGTTCGGCAGCGTGGAATACCCCATCAACCCCATCACCTCCGCCATCATGAACGGCGCGACCTATGTCGCACGGGGCTATTCCGGTGACGTGAGGCACCTGACGGAGCTCATCAAGGGGGGCATCGAGCACCAGGGATTCTCCCTTATCGATATCTTCAGCCCGTGCGTTACCTTCAACCTGGATAACACCCACAACTTCTTCAAGGAACGCATCAAGAAGCTGGAGGACGAAGGTCACGATGCCACCAGTTGGGCCGCTGCCTGCGAGAAGGCGATGGTCTGGGGCGATGAGATCTACATCGGCAAGTTCTATCACCTGGAAGGCGAGAAGGAATCGCTCACGGCACTGGAACCTGTCCTGCGGGACGGCCCTGTTGCCAAGCGCACCGGAGGGTTGACCGAGGAGCAGGCCGACCGCATCGTGCAGCGCATGCTGTAACGCGCAACGCAACACCCATCGACGACGGCCTGCGAGTCAGCGATTCGCGGGCCGTTCGCTTTCCCGAAGCCCCACATCGGCAGCACTGCGTGTAACATTCCATAGCGCGCAACGCGTACGCCAGACGAGATGTCCATCACCCCCGAGCAGCAGGCCGAGATAGACGCGCTCCGAGAGGAGCAGTGGGAGACGCGGCGCGCCACGGTGCCCGCCGTCGAGGAGATCCTCTACCAGCCGCTGCAAGTGCTCGACCACGGGTTCGTGCGCGTAGTGGACTACATGGGCGACGACGCGGCCATCGTGCAGGCGGCTCGTGTCTCCTACGGACGCGGGACGAAGCGGACGCGCGACGACCAGGGCCTCATCAACTACCTGATGCGCAACGCCCACACCTCACCCTTCGAGATGTGCGAGATCAAGCTCCACGTGAAACTGCCCATCTTTGTTGCGCGGCAGTGGATACGGCACCGGATGGCGAACGTGAACGAGTACTCGGCACGCTACTCCGTGCTCGACAGAGAGTTCTACGTGCCGAAAGGCGACCAACTGGCAACCCAGTCGGCCACCAACAACCAGGGGCGCGGCCAGACAAGCGCCGGAGAACAACTCGCCCTGGGTTCCGTTCCCGAACCACAGACGGAAACGCAGCAAGGCTCAAGGCGCAGGACAACGCGGGAGCGAACCGCTGAAGCACAGCGCGCCCGGGCTACCCAGGAGGAGGCACAGCGCGTCCAGGAGTCGATGACCACGGACGCTCAGCGTTCGTTCGACCAGTACGACAGCCTGCTCACCGGGGGATTCGCCCGGGAGTTGGCACGCATCGGTCTGCCGTTGAGCACGTATACGCAGTGGTACTGGAAGACCGACCTCCACAACCTGCTGCACTTCCTCGCCCTCCGTGGCGATGCCCACGCACAGTGGGAGATACAGGAGTACGCCCGTGTGATCCTGGACGTCGTAGAGCGCTGGGTGCCGCTCACGGCGAACGCGTTCCATCGCTACCGCGTCGGCGGTGCGCGCCTCAGCGCGGAGGGGCTGTCAGCCGTGAAGCGCATACTCGCCGGCGAGGAGATAGACCCCGCGGAACTGGAGATGTCTCCTCGCGAGTGGCGGGAACTGAAGGAGACGCTGGGACTCAGCTAGCCAGTTCCACGAAACCAAGGCACAGAAAGGCCCCGCTCACTTGAGCGGGGCTTTTCTATCGTATCGCTAGCGCAGTACTGACGGATCAGGCGAACGCGCGTCGGCGGGACCGGAAGACCACCAGCCCGCCGCTGAGGACGAACGCAGCGCCCAGTACGAGGGCCACCAGCGCAACCATCGGTACGAGCGAGTCGCCGGTGGCAGGCGGAGCGCCAACGTTGGGGCGGAACGCGCCGAGGTCCTGCGACAGCTCGTAGAGGTGCACCGCGCCGTAGGGCGACTCTTCAATCCTGGTAACTTGGTCCAGCGCCTGGCCGTCCTGCTCGGTGCCGGAGTACAGCCGGGTCGCCCATGCGAGGAGGTTCTTGGTCTCCTGCTGGGCTTCGATGCCGGACGCGCTGGACGCTCGCGACGCGGCATCCCGCACCTCGCCCGCAAGCCTCATCACGTTGTTCGACGCGTCGATGATTTCGTTCGCAACGTCATCGACGTTCTCGTCACCGCCGCTCGCTGAAGAGAAGAGCAAGTCGCTGGCAATCGCGGACGCATCCCGCGCCGAATCGACTATGCCGTCCAGCATGCCCGCAGCCATGTCGGCGTCTCCCGCCTCGGCGTAGGCCAGCGCCTGCTCGGCCTGGTCGCGCACCGCCGTCGCTGCCCCGCCCTCACCTACGAGAGCGGTTATGCGCGAGAGAACGGCCCCACGGGTCGCCGCGCCGTAAGCAAAAACGCCGGAAGGAGCGGGGTCGGGGTCGTCCAGTGGCTCCACCGTGATCGCGAATACGCCGTAGCGCGCGAGGAGGTCCGCACCACCGGGGGAGACGTACTCACCCTGGAGGAACGGGCCACGGCCAAGCCTGCCGGTGCTGAGCTTGTTATCGTCGGCGTCTATGAGCCAGCCTTCGTAGGTAGAGCCTTGGGAAAGCACGGTCGCACCGGTGAAATCGACCACCAGGCTGTCGCTTGCCGCGTTGGCATCGCGGAAGTGGGCGCCGCCGCCAAGGGCAGGTGCCTGCGCACTCGCGCTAAGGGTCATAAGCAGGGTCAGCGTCAGCATCAAGGCTACGCTGATGGAGAGCTTTCGGCGTGTGAACATCCCGCCTCCTGTTAGTCCGGTGACTCTTTACGCATCAAGGCACGGCCGGACGATGCTCTCCGGACACACCTAATGCATATCATATCCTTCGCCTAGCCGGAAGCCGGTCTGGGCTTTGCACGGCATTATAGTACATCATCGCCGCTTCGCCATAGTTTTTACAGCGTCCTCTCATCCAAGTTTCCGTGAATACGCGCCCAGCCCGTATTCGATTGACCAGCCGCCCGGCCGGTTATACCATGCCACGCAATCGAATAGCGAACGTTCAGGGGAGCCGGGCGCCGCGTCCGGCTGAGAGGCCCGTCACGGGCGACCCTCCGAACCTGACCTGGGTCATGCCAGCGTAGGAAGAGCGATGCAACCGGCGAATGCAGCAACGGGGCCGCTCCTCCAGTGAGCGGCCCTTCGCTATGCAGGAGGAGACGCGATGTCTACCGAGGCCTGGGCCCTCATCGCCGCAATCGTCACCATGGCCGCCATGGCCGCCGCAGGCATCACCTATACGAGGACGAGGCGGCAGACCATCGAGGATTTCGTCTCGGCGCGCGGCTCCATCGGCGGAATGACCGCGATGGCAACTATGACCGCATCCCTCCTTGGCGCATGGATCCTGTTCAGCCCTGCCGAAGCGGCGACCTGGGCGGGCGTTGCCGCTCTCATCGGATACGGCATCGGGCAGGCCGCGCCCATCGTGGCCTTCACCATTGTGGGGCCACGCATGCGCAAACTCGCGCCGAACGGTCACTCCCTCAGCGAGTTCGTGTGGCAGCGGTACGGCCGCGCGATGTACCTCATCACGCTCCTCATCATCGTCCTCTATATGTTCACCTTTCTTGCAGCCGAGATGGGAGCGATCGCTCGGGCCGTGGGACAGGTCACGGACGCCCCACTGGTGCTGACGCTCGTGCTCGTCGGCGTCGCGACGTTGGCCTACACCGTCTACGGCGGTCTCCGGGCCTCCATCTTCACGGACAACATCCAGTTCGCCATCATCATTCCCCTGCTCATCGCGGTCCTCATCGCCACGCTCGCCCACTTCGGAGGCTGGACCGCATCCTTCGATACGGTGCGGGAAGAGAACGCGGCGCTGCTCGACGTCACCCAACTGCACGGCATCGAGTTCGGCCTCACGCTCGTGATCGCCATCCTCGCGGCGAACCTCTTCCACCAGGGACTCTGGCAGCGCGTATACGCCGCAAAGACGGACGGCGACATCTGGCGCGGCTTCCTCTCCGCAGGAGCGATCGTTGTCCCGCTGATCATCGCTGCAGGGCTGTTCGGGCTGTGGGCCGTCAGCAGCGGGCTGGTCAACGACGACCAACCCGCTTCCATCGCACTCTTCTCGCTGGCCCTGGAAGTGCTGCCCGGTTGGGCGCTCGTTGTCCTGGTCGCGCTTGCGCTCGTACTCGTGATGAGCAGCATGGACACACTCCTCAACGGCATGGCAAGCGTATTCACGACTGACCTCTCCCGCATCCGAGGGGGGCGAGGGCTGCTCCGTTCCACTCGGCTCATCACAGCGCTCCTCATCGTCCCAGCCGCCGTCGTTGGCTATGCGTTCGACAGCGTCCTCTATCTCTTCCTCATAGCAGACCTGGTGTGCGCCGGGGCCATGGTGCCGGTATTCGCAGGCATGTGGAGCAGGCACCTGAGCGGAGCCGGGGCCGTTGCCGGCGCGATAGCCGGCATCGCCGTCGGAGCCGTGTTCTTCCCCACGAAGAGCCTCGCCGGTTGGTGGACGTGGGACGGACTCACGAACGTATGGCACATCCTCGGGTCCGGGAACCTGCTGGCCAGCTTCCTCCTGGCTGTCGTTGTCTCGTCTGTTGTTACGGCGTTGTTCGTACTCGCGGCCAGGCAGCGCAGTGGTGCAGGGTTCGACCTGGAAGCGCTCGCAGACGAGATCCGCCCGCTGGAGAGCGAGGCGTGAACCATGCCTGAACCATTCAGTTCTCGCCTGAAGGCTGCTGCTGCGGGCGTGTGGGAGGCGCAACACGAGCACCCGTTCATCCGGGGCATCGGCGACGGCAGTCTGGACATCGCCCGGTTCCGGCACTGGCTGCGGCAGGACTACCGCTTCCTGATCGAGTACGCCCGGATGCTCGCGACTGCGTCGGCGCGCGCGCCCAACCTCGAAGCGATGACGAAGCTGGCGCAGCTCACGAACGAGACGCTGAACGTTGAGATGTCCATGCATCGCTCCTATGCGGCGGAGTTCGGCATCAGCGAGGAAGAGTTGGAGGTCGAGGAGATGTCGCCCACCTGCCGGGCGTACACGGACTTCCTCGTCCGCACCGCGGCGACGGGCAGCTTCCCCGAGGTTGTTGGGGCGCTGCTGCCGTGCATGTGGGGATTCTCGGAGGTCGGGCAGCGGCTCGCAGCGCGGGGACGCCCGGAAGACCCGCGCTACGCCGCATGGATAGACATGTACGCATCCGCCGAGTTCGCCGAACTGGCCGAGTGGTGTCGAACTCTGCTCGACCGCATCACCGGAGGGTTGCCGGAGAACGAACTGGCCCGCATTGAAGAGACGTTCGTCACCAGCTCCCGCTACGAGTACCTCTTCTGGGAGATGGCATGGAACCAGGAGGAGTGGCCGGTATGAACGAAGGGCGTACTCCCGTCGCGCTGACGATCGCAGGATCGGACTCCGGAGGCGGCGCTGGTATACAGGCCGACCTCAAGACGTTCGCCGCGTTCGAGGTGTACGGCGCAAGCGCGCTGACCGCCGTTACCGCGCAGAACACGCTCGGGGTCACAGCGATCCACGAACTGCCCGTAGACGTGATCAGCGCTCAGATAGATGCCGTGGCGACCGACATCGGCATGAACGCCGTGAAGACCGGGATGCTCTCCAGCGCAGCGATCATCGAGGCAGTGGCGGAGCGGCTCGAGCAATACGCTGTAGAGCAACTCGTCGTGGACCCCGTGATGGTGGCGAAGGGCGGCGACCGCCTGCTGCGTGAGGACGCTGTCGCTGCATTGATCTCCCGGCTGCTGCCCCTGGCGCTCGTCTGCACGCCGAACGCCGGAGAGGCTACTGTTCTGTGCGGCCATTCCGTCGACACGATGGAGCAGGCGCGGGACGCCGCACGCGCTATCCACGGCATGGGCTGTCGCTACGTCGTCGTGAAGGGCGGCCATTTCGGTGAAGACGCCGTGGACGTGCTGTACGACGGTTCGGCGTTCACTGAGTTCCCGGCGAAGCGCATCGCCACCACCAGCACGCACGGCACCGGTTGCACATTCGCATCGGCAGTCGCGGCCGGACTGGCACGCGGAAACACTGTGGAGGGCGCAGTTTCCGACGCTAAAGCGTATGTCACCGCGGCCATCGCGGGCGCCCCTCCCATCGGAGGAGGGCATGGCCCCCTGCATCACTTCCACGCATGGTGGGGCCGGAGTCCGGCCGCCTGTTGAGACCTCGCACCCCGTCTAGGCGAGTTGCGCCGTGCTATACTGCCCGCACTACAGGAGCATTGGGGCCTCGCCCAGCCTTAGTGCGAGGAGGTGTGAAAGGGTGGCAACGATTCGCAAGGGAGACCTGGCGCTGAGAGTCTCACTCAAGCTCAACGGAACCCGTGCAGCGGGAGACGCCGCACTCAATGCAGTGCTCGAAAGCATTACAGAAGCGGTAGCAGCCGGCGACCGCGTCGTCCTCACCGGGTTCGGCTCATTCGAGTCCCGCCAGGTGAAGGAGCGGCAGGTAACGGCCATCCGTGGTCCGCAGGCAGGGCAACGCATCAATGTCCCCGCTCACAAGCGTGTCGGCTTCACGGCAGGCGCAGATCTCGCAGGGGCAGTCCGCAAGTAGCCTGACGACACACCAGTCCTTACTGCAGATTTCAGTGCCACCTCCCGCCCAAGAGTCGGGAGGTGGCCTTCAATTGCACAGGCCACATCGAGCGTGCATACGACAATCAGCCGTTCCACGCACGCAGCGCCAGGACTACCATGAGCGCCGTGGACGGCCAGCGGTACATCGCCCTAGTAGACCTGGACGCCTTCTACGCCTCGGTGGAGGTGCTCGAAGAGCCTTCGCTTGCGGGGAAGCCACTGCTCATAGGAGGCAGCCCCACTTCACGAGGGGTGGTGGCAGCGGCCTCGTACGAAGCACGGAAGTACGGCTGCCATTCCGCCATGCCGATGTCACGCGCGGTGCGCCTCTGTCCGGAAGCGATCGTCCTTCGGCCGCGCTTCCAGCTCTACCGCGAATACTCCAGACGTGTGATGGACGTCCTCCAACGCGAGTCCGGCGTCATCCAGCAGATGTCCATAGACGAGGCTTACGTTGACCTCACACCTGTATCGCAGGACATGCAGGAGGCTGCGAGCCGCGCCCGTCGGATGCAGGGACGGGTCCGTGTTGACCTCGGCCTGCCGTGCTCCGTAGGAATCGCGAGCAACAAGATGGTGGCCAAGGTCGCCTGCGAAACGGGCAAGCCCGGAGGATTCGTCGTCGTCGAACCGGGAACGGAGGCAGCCTTCCTCGCGGACCTGGACGTGCGCTCCCTGCCCGGCATCGGCCCGCGCTCCACGGAGCGCCTGAAGGCGCACGGGTTCCACACACTCGGTCAGATAGCCGCCGCGTCGCCGGAGGCGCTGGTAACCGTACTGGGGCCCTGGGGAGCGGCACTCAAGCGGCGAGCAAAGGGGGAAGATCCATCTCCCGTGGAGACGGATAGGGAGACGAAGTCTGTGAGTGCAGAGGAAACATTCGCGGAAGACGTGAACGTCCGTGAATCGCTGGCGGAAGAACTCCGGCGCATGGCGGACCGGGTAGCGCGGTCGCTGGAGCAACACGGGCTGGTGGGCCGTACCGTTACGCTCAAGCTCCGCCTCTTCGACTTCACCACGCTCACTCGGTCAACGAGCCGGGATAACGCAACAGCCCACGCCGATGCGATACTTGGCGATGCGCTGCATCTGCTGGACGCCAACTGGGAACCCAGGACCAATGTTCGCCTCATCGGTGTCGGCGTCAGCAATCTACGGCCCGTCCAGGCTCCGGGGCAGCTTGCCCTGGATATGGACGGCGGAGAAGAGGAGAACTAACGCTTGCTGCTGCTCAACGAACAGGAAGTACGAGACCTGCTCCCCATGAATGAATGCGTTGACGTGCTGGACGCCGCATTCGCTGAATGGGCAGCGGGATCGGTCTCCAACATGCCACGGTACCGGCTGCCGCTCATGCGGGGCGCGCAACAGGTGATGGCCGGGATGTCCAACGATGCCGGAGCAACCGGACTGAAGACCTACGTTACCGGCACGCAGGGGCCGAGCAGCATGCTCGTGCTCCTCTTCAGCACGGAGGACGGCTCTCCTCTCGCCATGCTCGCCGCCAACGCGCTCGGGCAGGTACGCACTGGCGCCGCGAGCGGTGTGGCTACCCGTCACATGGCGCGCTCGGACGCCGGCACGGTTGCCGTCATCGGGAGCGGCTACCAGGCGCGGACGCAACTCGCAGCCGTCGCCGCGGTCCGCCCGATCGAGCGAGCCCTCGTCTACAGCCGCAATCCGGAACGTCGAGAAGCGTTCGCACAACGGATGTCCCAGAGCCTCGGCATCGACGTGCGTCCCACCGAGTCGGCGCACGACGCCGTTGCCGGTTCCGCCGTCGTCTGCGCCATCACCAACTCGCGCGAGCCGGTGTTCGACGGCGAATCCCTCGCTCCCGGCGCTCACGTCAACGCAGCAGGGAGCAACCACTGGATGCGCCGCGAGATAGACGAAACGACGATACGACGCAGCGACATCGTCGTCGTGGACGACCTCGAGGACGCGAAGATAGAGTGCGGCGAGTTGATCTGGGCGGCTGAGCGCCGAGCGTTCCGCTGGGAGAACGCCGTGGAACTGCGCGACGTCGTTGCCAGACGCGTAGCAGGTCGGCCGTCGCCGGAGGCCATCACCCTCTTCGAGTCCCAGGGACTGGCGATGGAGGACGTCACGGTCGGCATGCACGTCTATCGGAAGGCGCTGAACAGCGGGATCGGCAGGGAAGTGGAACTCTAGGGATAGTCTGAACAAGTCCGCCTCGTCGTTCCTGCGGAGGCAGGAACCTCGCCCCTGCCTGTCATGTTGAGCGCAGCCGGAGGCGGAGCCGAAACATCTCTCGGAGAACGTTCGCTTGTTCAGAGGTTCCCTAGTTCCCGACCCTGCGAAGGGAGAGCGAGACAGAATCATGGCGGAAGAGCAGTACGAACCACGGCAGATAGATATCTCGCCGGACGGACTCCACATCATCTGGAAAGACGGAGTAGAAACCCTTCTCCCTCATCGCTACCTGCGAGGGCATTGCGGCTGCGCCCAGTGCGTGGACGAGATGACGCATACGAGGCGCGTAGGCGTGGACGACGTGCCGTCGGACGTGACGATAGAGGAGTACATGGAGATAGGCCGCTACGCAGTCGGCCTGCTCTTCAGCGACCTGCACGATACGGGGATATTCCCCTACAAGCTGCTCCGCGACCTCGCGAGCCAGTCGGCCGGATCTTGAGGTCTCCTGGCAGGTCTGTCCAATGCTTAGTTGGCCGCGATGCCCATGCGCTCTTTGAGCGCGTCTACTGCTTCGTGAGCGCCGTAGACGGTCGTCAGCCTGCCATCCACCCGGACACGTAACTTGCTGATGTGCCCGGTCTTCGCCAGCAACCAGAGCGACCAGTTGAGCGCAGAGCGCTTCATACGTGGGAAAGTCCTGATCAGTTCATCGCCCTGATACTCGAAGACCTCGTCCGGGCGGCGCATCAACTCTTCGTACACCATCGCCTGCAAAGGCGGGAGGCCACCCTCGGCAAGCAAGCTGTAATTGGCGATCTGGGATATCTTCATCGGCGCGTCCCTCTCGACAAGCGAACCTCCGCTAGCTGAGCAATCAGTTTAGACATGCCTCAGAGGCACCGGAAGCAGATTCGCTTGCGTGTAAGCACACATTGGAAGGTAACTGTTCAAAGTTGATGAGTTCGTCGTTCCTGCGGAGGCAGGAACCTCGCAGCCTTCGCGTGAGAGTGGACCTCGCCTCATCCCCACAAACAGGGAGCGAGATTCCCGCCTGCGCGGGAATGACGGGAAGGGCAGGAACGACGAGATCTTGCCACGTCCTCCCTCACGAAGTCTGAACAGTTACATTGGAAGCCCCCCTGCCCGCCGGAACGAGTGCGTCTGGTAGACTTGAAGTCTGTCCCCGATCTGCCACGCAACTGCGTGCTTCACCAACCATGACCAACCAACCGGAACCCGAACTCTCCGTCGAGCAAGTGCGGCAGGTGGCCGCGCTCTGCCACATCGGACTCACCGATGATGAGGCCGAGCAGTTGCGCGCCGAGATGGCCAAGCTCCTCGACGAAGTGAGCGTCCTTCAGCGCATCGATACCTCCGGCGTCGAGCCGACAGGCCACGCGGTGGAAGAGGTCCACACGGTCATGCGCGACGATGTCTCCCGCCCGCCGCTGGAGCGCGAGGACGTCCTCGCCAACGCCCCTCGGCGTGAAGGCTCCTTCTTCCGGGTACAAGCTGTGATGGATGAATCCTGATCGATGAACGAAGTGCACTATCAGACCGTCACCGGGATGTCCCGCGCCCTGGCCGAGAGAGAAGTCTCTTCCGTGGAACTCACGGAGGCCCACCTGGAGCGCATCGGTGAGCTGGACCCGCGCATCGGCGCTTACCTTGCAGTTACGCCGGACACCGCGCGTGCGCAGGCCGCCGAGGCTGACCGCCGCATCGCACAGGGAGATGCGGGACCACTGACGGGCATCCCGCTGCAGCTCAAGGACAACCTCTCCACGCGCGGCATAGCCACGACCTGCGCATCGCTCATGCTGGACGGGTACACGCCTCCCTATGACGCCACTGTGACCACCTGCCTCATCCAGGCCGGAGGCACGCTCCTTGGCAAGGGCAACATGGACGAGTTCGCCATGGGCTCCTCCAACGAAACCTCGGCGTTCAAGACCGTCCACAACCCTTGGGACCTCTCCCGTGTGCCCGGCGGATCGAGCGGGGGGCCCGCGGCGGCAGTCGCTGCGGGGTTGGCGCCATACTCGCTCGGCTCGGACACCGGCGGCTCCATCCGCCAGCCCGCCGCCCTCTGCGGCATCGTGGGTCTCAAACCCACCTACGGCCTCGTCTCGCGCTTCGGCCTCGTCGCATTCGCATCCTCGCTCGACCAGATCGGCCCGCTGACGCGTTCCGTGGAGGACGCCGCGGTCGTGCTCAACGCCATCGCCGGCTACGATCCGCTCGATTCCACCAGCATCCCCGCAGAGCCGCCGGACTACACGGATGGACTCAAAGACGGCGTGCAGGGGTTGCGCATCGGGGTTGTGCCTGAGTACCTCGGCGATGGGATAGACCCGGCAGTGGCGGAGTCGGTGAAAGCGGCACTCGCCGTACTCGAATCGCAAGGCGCAGTCGTCGAGGAGGTCACTCTGCCCACGTCGCGCGCAGCGCTTGCCGTCTACTACATCCTCGCGCCATCCGAGTGTTCCGCGAACCTCGCCCGGTACGACGGCGTGAAGTACGGCTACTCCGACCAGGAAGCCGACGGCATGTGGGCCGCACTGGACGCGACACGACGCAACGGCTTCGGGGCCGAGGTACGCCGCCGTATCCTCATGGGAGCGTACGCACTCTCAGCGGGTTACTACGACGCCTACTACAAGAAGGCCCAACAGGTGCGGACGCTCATCCGCAGGGAGTTCCACGACGCTTTCCAGCGCGTGGATGTCCTGGCGCTTCCCACCTCTCCGACCACGGCATTCGAGATCGGCGGTATCGTTGACCCCATCGTCATGCACGCGAACGACATCTGCACCATACCTGCGAACATCGCGGGCATCCCCGGCATCTCCGTCCCATGTGGGTTTGCAGACGGTCTCCCCATCGGACTGCAGCTGCTCGGCCCGCACCTGAGTGAGCCCACACTCCTCCGCGCCGCCTACGCCTACGAACAGGCGTCGGACTGGCACAACCTGCATCCGGAGCTCTAAGGGTGTCATGTTGAGCGCAGCCGAAACATCTCTCGGGGAGACGCCGGTGCATGGCGGACGCTTGCCAGAGAGATTCCTCGGCTGCGCTCGGAATGACATCTCCTAGCGTGTGATGTCCCGCCGCTGGAACAGCACGAGCGCTGCCGCGAACCCGGCGATGGCGACGCCGAACAGCACCACTACGTCACGCAGCAGCGTCGTGCCGTTCGTTGCCACTGCCAAGGGATCGAAGTAGTAGAAGATCGACAGGGGCGCCAATGGCTCCGCCGGGCCCCATATCGCCCCGACGAAGTCGAGGAAGTACATCACCGTCAGTATCCCGGCGGCTACGGATACCGTACGCCCGCCGTCCGAGTTCGCAGCGGAGAGCAGCATCGCGATGCCGCCCGCGGCAAGGAGCACGCCGAGTTCGTTCAGCTGGGCCAGCATCAGCGTCCCACCTTCCACATCGCCGGCAACGCCCGTCAGCGCCGTTCCTGTCATCGAACCCAGCCAGGACATCGTCACGATGACCACAGCCCCCACGATCACCACTCCGATCTTTGCTGCCAGGTAGCGCCAGCGCGCCATGGGCGATGCGAGCAGCATCAACGCCGTGCCCCGCTCTATCTCGCGCGCCGCCGCTCCGCTCGATACGGACAGCACGAATGCGAGTCCCGCGATGATGTAGACCGGATGCCGGTAGTCGAGTGCTATGTAGCTCGTTATCGAAGTCCCGAACCCGCCCTGCGCCCGGAACATGGCGGTCATGGGCGCGGGCAGCGATTCGAATAACTCGGCGAGCGCATCCAGCCCGCCGAACGCATCGAACGTATAGACGATGATCAGGCTCATCAGGAAAAGTCCCACCGACACGGAGAGCAACCCGATGCGGTGCGAGCGGAGCGTGTACGTGAATACGCTAAGCATCCGCCAGTTCCTTACCCCCGCCCTCGCTATAGAAGCCCATGAACAGGTTCTCCAGACTCAACCGCTCATAAGTCATATCGGCTATGTCATGCTTCCCCAGTTCCCGCAGCACCTCGTTGATGTTGCCGGAGACAGCGAGCTTCCACGTCGTCCCTTCTCGTGACAACACTTCCACACCGGGGATGGAGAGCGCGCCGGTTGGCGGCGTCCGGAACTCGACTTCCATCGTGCGGGCCTTGCCCTCGCGCAGCGCTTCCACCGACCCCGTCCCCACAATCTGGCCATCGCGGATGAGCGCCACCCGTTCGCAGACCTCTTCCACGTCGGAAAGGACGTGGGACGACATGAACACCGTCGCGCCTCTGCCCCGCGCCTCCCTGATGATCTTGAACAGCTCCTGCCGCATGAGCGGGTCGAGCGCCTCGGTCGGCTCGTCCATGATCAGCACGTCGGGATCGTGCTGCATCGCCTGCACGAGCGCCAACTTCTTCGCCATTCCGGAGGAGTAGCCTTTCACTTTTCGCCGGAGTGCAGAGTCCGGTAGTTCCAGGCGCTCCAGCAGTTCAATCCGGCGGGGGAGTCTGCCCCTGATGCCTCGCAGGCTCGCGACGTAGTTCAGGAAGTCCTGTCCCGTGAAGCCGCTGGCGAAGGCCACCACGTCCGGCAGGAAGCCGAGTCTCGCCTTGATGGCAACTGTCTCGCCCCAGGCTTCCATCCCAAGCACCTGAGCGATGCCCTGGTCCGCGCGGATGAACCCCGTCAGGACACGAATGGTCGTGGTCTTGCCTGCGCCGTTCGGGCCGAGGAAGCCGAATATCTCACCCTGCTCGACCGCGAGGTCGACGCCGCGCAGGGCTTCCACGCTGCCGAAGCGCTTGTGGACACCCGAAACAGTGAGCGCGTGCACCCCCGCTTCACTCATGCAACATCCACGGGCGCCATCTGCCCGTCCAGGACGCGCAGATGGTGGGCCGAGCGCAGGAACACGTCAGGCAGCGCATGCGGATCAGCGGTCGTCATGATGGTCTGAGGATAACAACACGCTTCCTCCAGCACGAGTTCCCTGCGGCGCCCATCCAGTTCCGACAGCGCGTCGTCCAACAGCAGCAGCGGTTGGTCGCCTCGGCGCTCAGCGAGCAGACGCGCCTCGCCCAGCCGCATCGCCAGTGCGGCCAGCCGGGCTTGCCCTCGCGAAGCATGCCGCGTCGCTTCCACGCCGTTCAGCAGCAGGCGCAGATCATCACGATGCGGGCCGACGACCGTCATCCCGCGCGTGCGTTCCCGGTCGCGCGATGCATGCAGTGCTTCCCTCAGCACACGCTCCCCATCCCCGTCTTCGGGTTCCGCAGCCGTCCCTAGGTATGCGACTGACAGCACGTCCTGCGACGACAAACGCTCAAACGCGGACGCGGTGAACGCTGCCAGCATTGCCATGGACGACCAGCGTTCACTCAGCACGATGGCGCCCTCCTTCACCAGCGCATCGTCCCAGAACGTGAGTTCTTCGTCCCTGGCCCGCCCTTCGCGCATCGCGCGCAAGAGCGTATTCCGTTGTGCCAGCACCCGGTGGTACCGCGAAAGCGTCTGCACGTACCGGCGGGATACCTGCGCGAGCAACACGTCGAGATAGCGTCTGCGTCCGCTCGGAGGGCCGGACACCAGCTCGATGTCCTCGGCGGCGAAGAGCACAGCACCCATCATCCCTACCAGGTCGGACGTCCGCTTCGGCGTGCCGTTCACCCGGACCTGCTTGGCGGTGCTGTTGCTCTCTCTGCAGTCGAGGCCGACGCGCAACTCGAGTGCGCCCTGCGGTCCGTCAAGCGTCGCAGCAACGATCGTATACCCTCCGGCTTCCGCCGCCTGCCACGAAACGAGGTCGCGTTCCGTCACCGCGCGGTACGACTTGCCGATGGCAAGCAGGTAGACCGCTTCCAGCAGATTGCTTTTGCCCTGGCCGTTCTCGCCGCTGATCACGGTGAGGCCCGGCCCCAGCGCGAGGTCAAGCTGCCGGTAGGAACGGAAGTTCGTGAGTGTCAGATTCGTGAGTTGCACGTTTGCAATGATAGCGTCACCACCACACGCCCAGATGCGGCGGGAGGGTGGCGGAGTCTGCACTGCCGTCGTCTTCGGGCTTGCGTTCGCCGGGCTGCGAGGTTCCTGCCTCCGCAGGAACGACAGAGCCGCCGTCTTCGGGCTTGCGTTCGCCGGGCTGCGAGGTTCCTGCCTCCGCAGGAACGACAGAGCCGCCGTCTTCGTCTTCGCCGCGGGAGGGCGGGGGCACGGGGATGCCGACCGGCGGACGCGGGTTGAGGAGGAACGGTTCGTAGCCGGTCCAGATCTGCAGCGAGGGTGGGGTCATGAACGCGAGGGCGAGGGCGTCGGCGCGGTCGGGCGAGGGGAGGTTCTTCTTGCGCAGTTCCCGCTTGCTCTCCATCAGCACTTGGCCGGAACTGGAGACGTCGTAGCGCAGGGAGAGGAGTTGCGCGGCGAGCTCTTCGTCCTCCGGCAGCGCGATGAGGCGGTCGTTGATGAGGCGGCGCAACTCCCAGAATATCTCGGAGCGCAGGTTCGCGAAACGCGTCGGGTGCATCGCCTTGCGCCCGAACTGCACGCCCCGGACGGGCGCTTTCAGCTCACGCAGGCGGTCGACGACGCCCGCTCCGAGGCCTCCCTCGTCCACGAATATGGCCTCCGCGCCGAGTTCGCGCGCCATGAGCGCGGTCTCCCCGGCGACCCGCATGGTGTCGATGAGTCCGAACGACTTCATCTCAACGACGCGCTGTCCGCGGCGCGCGCAGAGCACGGACTCGTTGTCGCCGAACCGGCCAACGTCCACGCCGATGTAGAGCGGCTCGCGGGCGTCGTCCTCCACGGTGGGCGCGCCCTCGCCGCTGGGGGCGTCCTCGCGCATCGCCTCCTCGACGGCGGCGCGCCCGACGAGCGAGTCCTCCAGCGTGTCGGGGAACTGCGCGTAGACAGCCGCGATGAACTTGGGGTGGTCGGCGCCCCATTGCAGGGCCTTGTCGGCGATGTCCTCGGCGGTGACGAGGCCGGGCCGCGCGGGCTCCTCGCCGGTGAGGTTGGGGGTCTCGTAGGCGGAGATGCGCATGTGGTGGTACTGGTGACGCTTCGCGTGGTGGGACTCGTAGAACGTGCCGGAGGTGGAGAAGGCGTTGCCCGCGAGGAGCGTCCTGGATGCGTTAAGACGGACCGCGGCGTCGAAGTGGGACTCCCGGACGGCGTGGGCCTCGTCGACGATGAGGAGGAGTTCCGGCGAGTGGAAGCCGTGGATGTTGTCCGGGTTGTTCGTGGCGAAGCCGAGGGCGAACCGGTCGGGCGAGATGAAGTACTTGTTCTTGGTGAGCTTTCCGCTGAGGGCGTCTCCCGCGGCGTCGCAGACGGCGGCAAGCTCCTGCCAGAGTATCTCGCGCACCTGGCGGTTGGTGGACGAGATGACGACGACCTTCGCCTGTGCACGCGTCTCGACCCACCAGAGGATGAGGCGTGCGAGCGCCCAGCCCTTCCCGCAGCCGTTCGCGCCGACGACGGAGACGCGGCGCGAGCCCGCGACTGCCTCGAGCATCTCGCGCTGCTTCGAGTAGGGCTTCCCCGCCGCGCCGAGGACGTTCTCGACGAACCCGGCGGGGTCGTCCCGGTACTGTGGATAGCGGACCTCGTTGTTCATGGCGTGCCCCAGCCTTCTTCACCTCTAGCGATCTGTAGCCTCATCACGCACTCCGCGCTTGTCTTTGTCATTCCGAGCGAAGCCGAGGAATCTCTCAGGAGGCGTCTCGCACTCCCGAACGTTCTCCCCGAGAG
>DAOUHT010000180.1:0-3852 GCA_034428375.1 Dehalococcoidia bacterium
GTAGGGTCGGCCGGAGGCGCGGTGGTCGGGTTCCCCCGACTCCGTTTCCTCCGGCCGCCCTCCGAACCGGACGTGCGCGTTACCACGCATCCGGCTCTCCGCGAAAACCGCAGGTTTCAATCGAACGCCAAGCGCAGTTGCAGGGTCTCCAGATAGGTCGTCTCGTCCGCAGGCCCGCGAGCAAAGGCGCCCACGGGTCCGAGGTCGTCCGGGTTCATCCAGGGAAGCAGGATCCGCTGACCGCGGCTGCGGTAGCGTTCCACCTTCACCAAGTGAGGTCGGAACAGAGTGATCCGTCCCATCCGTATGTCCCATTTCCCGCCGCAGTACCGTTTCCGGAGATACCTCCAGTTCCGTTTGGGGTGCTTCTTGCGCAGCCAGCGCATGACGCGCCACCAGACGAAGTGATCGACGTAGGCGAAGGTCCGCTTCGCTGCGTCGTATCGGAAGTAGTTCGTCCAACCTCTGACCATGGGGTTGAGGTGTCGGAGCAACTGCTCCAGGGTCAGGTACGTTGTCGAGCGTGTCGTCCATCCTCGCACTTTGCGTGTGAGCGCTTCCAGGCTCTTCTTGCTCGGGTAGGTCCACGCCACCTGGCGGCCCCGCCATGGGACGCGCCGGATGTGATGACCGAGAAAATCGAAGCCGTCATCAACATGTGTGATGTGTGACTTCTCCAGCGAAAGCTCCATCCTGAGCTCGGCCCGCAGTAGATGGGCCGCTTGGTCGCGGAGTCGCTCGGCCTGCGCACGCGTTCCTCTGACGAGGATGACGAAGTCGTCGGCGTAACGGACGAGCCGGTACGTCGGGTAACCTCGTCGGCGATAGTAGGTCGTGCATCCGCGGTAGCGGGTCTGGTGTTGCCATTCCCGCTCAAAGCGGTCATCCAATACCGTCAGGTATATGTTGGCCAACAGCGGTGAAATGATGCCCCCCTGGGGCGTCCCGGTCAGGGTCGCGGCCAGTTGGCCGCTCTCCTTCATCACCCCGGCTCGCAGGAATGCCTTGACCAATTGAAGCACCTTGCGGTCGCCGATGCGATTGCGCACCTGCTGCATCAGTACTCCATGATCGATGTTGTCAAAGCATCCTTCGATGTCGCCCTCGACGACGTAGTTGTACGAGGACGGTGGGTTGATGTATCGCGTGATTTCGGTAATCGCGTCTTGCGCCCGTCGAGCCGGTCGATATCCGTAGCTCGTCGGGCAGAAGTCCGTCTCGAAGATCGGCTCGAGAATCAGTTTGAGCGCCATCTGTACGACGCGGTCTCGCACGGTCGGGATCCCGAGGTAGCGCATCTTGCCCCCGGCCTTGGGAATCGCCTGCTCGCGTACACGCTGCGGACGATAGGTGCGCGCTTTGAGGTCGACCCGAAGGTCTTCCAGCCATTTGCCCGCCCCCTGCCGGTTCACGATGTGCCATCGGGAGACGCCATCGACGCCTGCCGTCCGTGATCCGCGATTACGGCTGACCCGCTCCCAAGCGATTGCGAGCGTGGTTCGGTCACACACTAGATTGAAGAGGTCGTCGAAACGCTTGTCCGCGTCCGACTGACTCCATCGGTGCAGTTTGCGCTGGAGGCAGAGTACCCGTTTCTTTGCCTCGTCGAGGCTCTGTATCGGCTTGTCGCTATTCAGCGTCATCTCCTCATTCCTAACGTCCACTGCAATTCGCTGTTCCCCTTCGCCATGTAGCCGGCTTTCCCGACCTCGGACTACTACGGGAACTCCGTCCCGCGAGGATGTGCACAGCTGGCCATGAGCCTGTCCCGCGTCATTCGACGTCAGGACCGCACCCTCGCGGTTCCCACGTTCACCAAGCACCGTTTGACGGGGGCGGTGTCCTGCTACACCCCTGCGGCATCGTCTCCGGTACATTGCCGTTTTCCCGGAGACCTCCACATGTCCATCGGCTTGCGGACATGGGAAGCGGATGACTCATCGGATGCGCGTCATCCAGCACCGCACCGACCCATATTCGCCAGGTTTGAGTCGGTCGACGACTGAAGGGGCCTCAACCACTGGTTCACACGTGTTACACCTTCCCGTCTTGCTAGCGCGACAACGGCATCCGGCGATGCTGCCGCTCCGCTACGTTATCAGGGCTGCTCCCGGCTCGGCGCGCATGCCTGCGCCTCGCCTGTCCTTCGCTTCACGGCGCTGCGGCAACAGCGCCGGGTGGGTCTCTCACCCCACACGGTTTCTTGGCGCCTCGTGGCGCACAACCGACCTCGTCGACGATCAACACATGCGGGTTCAGGTAGGCGGTGAGGACCGCCTGCAAGTTGCCTTGCCGCGAGGCCGAGGACAACTCCTCGATGAGCGCCGCGGCGGTCACGAAGCGCGCGGTGAACCCCTGCTGGATGGCGCGGTAGGCGATGGCGATGGCCAGATGGGTTTTGCCGCGACCGCTCTTGCCCTTCAGGATCAGACTGAGTCCACCGGTGACCAGCTCCGGAGCCAGATAGCTGCCCAGCAGCGGCAGGCGCAGGCTGGACTGCAAGGAGAAGTCGAACTCCTCGATCGTCTTCAGGAACGGGAACCGCGCCTGTCTGACCGCACGTTGCACGCGCGTGTGTTGGCGGTGAGCGATCTCCTCGGTGACCAGCACGCCCAGAAACTCCCGGCATGACCAGCCGTGGGTCTCGGCACGCTGCAGCAACTCGCGCCAGTGGCGGCGGGTGCTGGCCAGATTGAGTCTGCGCAGCAGCGGATCGAACTCGACGGTGGCCGCATCGAACGGCAACGTCGCGGTGGTGTGGGTGCTCATCGTGACGCCTCCGGTCGCTGCGGCCCGAGCAGGCGGTCAGGAGCGGCTGCGCAGGTCCTCCGGCACTGAATCCGGGCGAGCCGGCGAGCAACCGCGCTCATAGCGGCTCCCTGAGCCGTCTTCCGAACGCGGGTGGTGTCCCAGTACCCCCGGCACCGACGGTCCTCGGTGGCGCTCGCGGCCATCATGAGGCACCTCCCTGGTGCTCGCCGGCGTCCGGACGCAGCGGCAACTTCACCCCGAGGCACTCGGCGACGAAGGAGCAGGCGTAGCTCTGTGCGCTCACCGCCGCCTGAAACGCGCGGTCCAGGTTCTTGGCCCCGCAGTGCTGCAACAGCTCGTGCAGGGTGTCGACCTCCCGGTACCAGCTCCTCGGGCTGCGGTGGATGAGCTCGGTCAGGAACGACAGCGCCGCCGCTCCGGTCTCCAGCAACTGCTGGCGCTTCAGGTAGCGCCGCCCGCGGGCGCCGGAGATCGCCGCCAAGTGCGCGGTGCGGTGCTCGGCGAGCCGCGAGACGGTGCCGTTGGGCACGTGCCGGGGATGTTCGGGCTTCGTGGCGGCCGGCCACGATGTGCACGACGTCGCGGTACAGGTACAGGGTGCCGGCCATCCCGGCCGCTTGCGGCGGCATCGAGTAGCGCAGCCCGTCGTGGGACACCTCGCCGGTCACGTCCACCTGAATCGGGATCCGCAGCGCCAGCCGCTCGGGCGGCGTGCGCAGCGGCCGCAGCCGCTCAAGCTCCTGCTGGCGGCGCTGTTCGGGGACCTCGTCAGTGGCACGGTTAGGCCGCTGGTGGTTGGTCTCGTACAGCCACTGGTGGAGTTGCTCGACCAGATCGTCGCGGTCGTGGAACCGCCGCTGCTTGAAGAACGAGCCCTTCACCCAGCCGACCAGATTCTCCACAGATCCCTTCTGATTGGCCCGGTACGGCCAGCACACCTCGGCGGTGAAGCCCAACTCCAGCGCCGCGTAGGCGAACACGGGATTCCACTCGGTGACCTCGCCGCGACCGTTCCACTTCAGCGCCACCGTCTTGGGCCGATCGAACACCGCGCACAGCGGCACCCCGCCGAACCGCACC
>DAOUHT010000181.1:0-2972 GCA_034428375.1 Dehalococcoidia bacterium
GGGGTCATCGAGCAGAGCGTCTTCTCGCTGTTCGTGCTGGTGATGTTCGGCTACATCCTGCTGATGCCGCAGGCGATCAAGATCTCGGTCAAGCGGGCGAAGTCCGAGCATGAACGCATGCCGCAGGTCATTCCGCCGTCCTACATCCGGTATGCCCTTGGCGGAGTCAAGGTCGTGAGCCTGCTGGACAGGACCCGCAGCTATCCTGGCTCGGCCACCACGGTGCAGAGCTTCCTGGACGATTGGGTCGTGCCGAACCATCGCGACTACGTGGTGGTCGACGACGGCGAGGTGGCGGGCATCGTAACGATGGCCAGGGTGCGTTCCGTTCGCGGGAGCGCGCGGGCGACGACGCCGCTGCGGGATCTGCTGCGCGTACGGCTATCGCATGCGTTCCCCGACGAACCGATCGTCGACGTGATGGATCGGATGACGAGCAACTCGATGACGGTAATCCCGGTCATGGACCGCGACTCGGGGCTGTTCCTGGGCACCGTGGCAAGTCATGATGTCCTGGACTTGGTTGCCCTGATGGAAGAGATCAAGGAGGAAGAGAAATCGATGGGCGCCGCGGTAGAGACGGCTGACGCGTAGAGCTCCCTGAACGTAACCGACAGCCCCCTTACCCGCTCCCCCTTAACCGGTACAATGGAAAGGATGGCCGACATCGATCTGCAGGGCCTTGATCCGGCGACGGCGCGGGAGGTGGTCGCCGGATATCTGAGATCGTCGCGGGAGCTGCAGGGACAGCTGCGATCCGCTCGCGAGCAGGAGGAACTGTGGCAGAGGCGTACGGTGCTGGCCCGCCAGGCCGGCGACCTCGAGCTCGAGCAGCGGGCACAACGCAGGCTGAAGGAGGCTCGCGCGACCAGGGAGAAGCTGAGCGCGGATGATTTCGAGCTGTCGGTCGTCATCGACCGGTTGAAGGCGGAGCTGCAGAAGCTGCGCGCCGCGCCGGCGTTGACCGGCATCGATGCCGAGCAGCTTCTCGCCGACCTGAGGTCGATCGCCGGCGAGCCGGATGCGACCGCGGAAGCGTTGCAGGAACTGCAGACGGAGCGCGAGCTCCGCGAGTTGAAGCGCAGGCTCGCAGCCGAACCCTGACCGGGTCCGTTACCCATGGCCGACGCTGGCTCATGATCGATTCGAGAGATCGCTGTGCATACGAATGGAGCGTCACGGTTATGAATAGTCTCACGGATTGCGGCCATGCCGAGAAGTAAGCAGTTCAAACCCGAGCAGGCGCTGAGCAGCGCGATGAGCGCCTTCTGGCGTCACGGCTACGAGGCGACGTCCATGGAGGACCTGATGGACTGCATGGGTATCGGCCGGGCAAGCATCTACAACGCGTTCGGGAACAAGCGCGCGCTGTTCCTCGCCGCCCTGCAGCACTACGTGAGCAACGGAGGAGCACTCCAGGGGGTCCGCATTCCGGACTCTCCGAAGCAGGCGATCATGTCGGCGTTCGAATTCCTCATCGAGCGGGCGGTCACCGGCGAGTCGTGCGACGGTTGCCTGGTGGTCAATACGGCGCTTGAACTCGCGCCGCACGACGAGGAGATCGCGCGGATCGTGAAGGACATCTTCGTGAGCCAGGAGATGCTGTTTCGCAGCTTCCTGGAACGGGCGATGGCCTGCGGCGAAGTCCCGCAGACACTGGATCCGTCGCGCACCGCGCAGACCCTGCTGGCCCTGTCCATCGCGTTGCTGGTGCTCGTCCGAAGCCGGCCGGATGAGCCGTTGCTGCGTTCGATAGAGCACCAGGTCCGGACCCTGCTGCTCTAGCGCCCCGAAACCGTCGCCTGCGGCTCCGCTTTCGGCCCATCCCCACCTTCCGCGTCGGAGTCTGTCGGCCTTCCCGCTGGCGCGGCAGATCCGACAGACTCCTCGCGCTCCGAAATCGTCGCCCTCGGCTCCGGTTTCAGGCCCCGACGTTTCCCTGTGCTGCCGACGTAAGCAGAACCGCTGCCTGCGCGGCAACCTCGCGCAGCAGGTCCGGCTCGGGCCGGCTGCGCGCGAGCACGTGGAGCCCGAGCAGCAGCGAGAGCAGCGCGCTCGCGGTCAGGCGCGCGTCCACCGTCGCTGCGATCTCTCCGGCAGCCTTGCCCGCCTCCACCGACGCGCGGAAGTTCCGCTCGATGTCCGACAGCGCACGCTGAGCTACCTCCGCAACGGCTCCGTCCCTCGGTGAAACTTCCAATGCCGTGGTGATCATCAGGCAGCCGACATCCTGCCCGGGTGCGCTCGCCACGATGGACTCGAACGCGTTCAGGATCGCCTTGGGCGCCGACCCCCGACGGGCTGTTGCGGCCAGGCGACCCAGCTCGTACTCCTGCTCGTAACGCTCCAGCACCGTCAGGAACAGGCCCTGCTTGTCGCCAAACGTCTCGTAGAGCCGGGCACGGCTGATGCCCGTACCGTCCACGATGTCCTGGATCGATGTCCCCCGATATCCGTGGATCCGAAACAGCCGCGTCGCCTTGCCAAGGGCGGCGCTGACATCGAAGGGCGTTCGCTTTCTTCCTCGCTTGGCCATGACCCCCCCTATCTTGGACCTAATTGGATCAAACAGTCCACAACTGCCCCTGCTGCCGTGCCGTGACGCATGAGCGGGTCATCGGATGGGGCCGCCGCACGATCGTCGTCCGGCAGAAATCGTTTCGTCAGCTCGCCGGCAGGCCGTCCACGGGCTCGGCGCGGACCGTCCGTCCGTGCGGGCTGTGCGCATCGACACCGCGCAGGAGCGTCTCCACGAGGACGGCGTTCCGGCCGGACGGCTCCAGGAGGCATACGTCGGCTTCCCGCCCCGGGACCAGTAGGCCCTTGGTCCCGCAGCCCAGAAGCGCGGCCGGCCGGGCGCCGAGCAGCAAGGCCAGTGCCTCCGGCCCGACAAGCCCGCGGGCCGGGCCGGACCGATACAGGTCGTCGACGCCGGGCGGCTGCCCGGACGAGCTCATCAGCAGCCGCACGGT
>DAOUHT010000182.1:0-7975 GCA_034428375.1 Dehalococcoidia bacterium
GACGGCGGCTTGAGGAAGGCGAGGGCGAGCGCGTCCGCCTTGTCGGGCGAGGGGAGGCCGCGCTTGCGCATCTCCCGCTTGCCCTCCAGCCGCACCTGGCCGGAGCTGGAGACGTCGTAGCGCAGGGAGACGAGCTGACCGGCGAGCTCCTCGTCCGGCGGGAGGACCATCAGCCCGTCGTTCAGCAGCATCCGCACCTCCCAGAAGATCTCGGAGCGCGTGTTGAAGAAGCGGGTGCGGTGGGGCGCGCGTCCGCCGAAGTGGATGCCGTAGACCGGCTCGCCGAGTTCGCGCAGGCGGTCCACGACGCCTCCGCCGAGCCCGCCCTCGTCGACGAAGATGGCCTCCGCGCCGGTCTCCTCCCGCGTCCGGATGATCTCGTAGACGAGGCGCATCGTGTCCATGCGCGAGTAGGAGGTGAGGCTGTGGACGCGCTGCCCCTGCCGCACGCAGATGGCGGACTTGTCCGCGCCGAACCGCCCGACGTCGACGCCGAGGTAGACGGGCTCGTTGGGGTCGAGGGGCAGCGTTGTCATGCCGGGCGTTGTCATGTTGAGCGCAGCCGGAGGCGAAGTCGAAACATCTCTCGGGGAGCGTTCGTCCTCAGCGGCATCCGCACCCGAGAGATTCCTCGACTCCGCTGCGCTGCGCTCGGAATGACAATCAGTGGGCGCTGCGCTCCGCTCGGAATGGCAATCGGCCCAGCGCTCCATGGCGTGTTCGACGGCGTCGCGGCCGACGAGGGAGTCCTCCTGGGCGTTGGGGAACTCGGCGAGGACGCCCGCGACGTAAGAGGGGTGGTCCTCGGACCAGTCGAGAGCGAGCTCCTCGGCGTCCTCAGGGGTGATCATGCCGGGCACGCCGCCCATCTCGCCGGTGAAGTTGGGGGTGTCGTAGGCGGATATCTTGATGCGGTGGTAGCGCGCGCGGCGGGAGTGGTGGGACTCGTAGAACTCGCCTTCGAGCGTCATGGCGTTGCCGACGAGGAGGAGCCGGTTGGGGTGGAGGCGCTTGATGGCGTCGATATGGTCCTGGGGCATGGCGTGGGCCTCGGTGACGACGACGAGCAGGTTGGGCGAGTGGAAGCCCTGGATGTTGCACGCCTTGTTGGTGGAGAAGCCGATGGCGAACCGCTTCTCGTCGATGCGGTACTTCGAGGCGAGCATCTTGCCGCCGAGGCGCTCCTCCGCCACGGCGAACGCCTCGCGCATCTCCTGCCAGACGATCTCCTCGACCTGCCGCTGCGTGGGTCCGGTGACGACGACCTTGGACTGGGGCCGCGTCTCGATCCACCAGAGCACGGCGCGCGCGGCTGCCCAGTCCTTGCCGCAGCCGTTCGCGCCGACGACCGAGACGCGGCGGTGCTCCACGACCGCCTCCAGCATCTCGACCTGCTTCGAGTACGGCATCCCCGCCTCGCCGAGCACGTCGTTCACGAACCCGACGGGGTCGTCCACGTATCGTGTGAGGTCTTCTGTCACGGGTCCACCTTCTCCACCCGGATAACCCCAGGCCCCTGGATTCCCGCTTTCGCGGGAAAGACGGAGGTGAGGGATAACCCCGGCCCCTGGATTCCCGCTTTCGCGGGAATGACGAGTGAGGCGCGGGAATGACGGTGCGGGTTAACACAAAAAGCCCCCTCGCTCTTTCGCTGAGGGGGCAGCGGTCTTCCTGCGGCTTGTCCGTCAGGGTCAAATGCGCTCTATGTGCGCTGTCCAGCCATTATGCGGCAGGTAGGTCGGTTTTGCAAGTGGTGTGTGTCACAATGGCGATAGTCAACATGGATGGATAGGATGAGGAGGGAGGTAGTGACCGGGCCGGCGGTTCCGATCGGGACGCGCCATGGCCATGTGGACGGCTGTAGGAGCGTCATGCGATACTTATCCTGTGCAGAGGCGGCCTGACCGCTTTCGCACGAGGCAGGGGTGATGGTTGCAAGGACCAGGGACTACGGCGTATCCGAGGTTGAACCCCGCGAGGGTTACAGCATCTGGGTTCGCTATGCCGATGGCGTTGAGGGCAATGTAGACGTTTCCCACATGGCCCACTGGCCTGCTTGCGCGAAATGGGCGGACCGCGACTTCTTCGAGAGCGTTACGATAACGGAAGAAGGCGCAGTCGCCTGGGTAGACGGGGAGTACATCGTAGATCTTTGCCCTGAAACCATGTACATGAGGTTGACAGGCGAAATCTAGCCGCTATGCCCAATTTCTTCGACTTGATGAACCGACTGAAAGCGTTTGTCTATTACGATGATCACGGTGAGCCGCATTACCACATATGCCGTGGCAGGGAATCTCTAGCCAAGGTTCGCATGCGCGATTTCAGCGTTATAGATGGCTGGGTAGAGAGCAGAGTTGTCAGGGAACTGCGAGGTTTGCACGAGAGAATACCTGGCAGAAGTGCTCAGTCGGCTTGGCAAGGTTCAGCGTGGAGAACCTGTTCCAGGCAGTCCGATAAATCGCGCCCAATCGAATTGAAACACGCCAGGAACGGCGAAATAGGTGGGGTAACGATGGCTGTACCCCACGTTCCCATACTACGCCACGAACTTGAGCTTGACGCCGGTGGCGGCGGACATCTTCGCAAGCGTGTCGAGCCTGGGATTCCGGTGCCCTGACAAGGTACGCGAGAGGGCCACCCGGTCCAGATTGGCCTTGGCTGCCAACCTGGACACGCCCCCTTGCGCCTCGGCGACGTTGCGGAACGCCTTCATCAGCAGGCGAGGGTCGTCGCCCATCTCTTCGATCACCGCGTTCAGGTATGCGGCGATGTCCTCAGGAGTCTTGAGGTAGTCGCTGGCTTTGTGTTCTCTCACGGGCATAGTTTGATTGTAGCCATTCGGCTACAGATATCAATGCTGCCCGGGGGAGTGTGGTACGGGGTGTTCGTCATTGCCGCGAAGGCGGCCGCGGGCAGTCGTAGGGGAGGTTCGCGAACCGCCCTTACGGGGGCAGGGGAGACACACCCCCGTGGCAAAGGGTGGGGCGTGCGGGTAGCATCGCGGCATGGTTGAGGAACAGCAGCCCGCCCGGAGCGCGGAGCATGGGGACGAGGTTCCTGCCTCCGCAGGAACGACGGACCCTGGGGGCACAGGGACGACGGACCCCGGGGGCACAGGAACGACGGGTCGCCGCCGCCGCTGGCTGCCGCGCACGTTCGACGCGCTCGAGTCCCCCGCGTACCGCAGTTACTTCACCGCGATGCTCTTCTACTTCGGCGCGATGCAGGCGACGATGCTGGCGCGCCCTCTTCTGGCGTACGACCTCGCGGACCGCGCGCCCATCGTCCTCGGCATCGTGATCGCGGCGAACAACGCGCCGTCGCTCGTGCTGTCGCCGTTCGCAGGGGCGCTCGCGGACAGGGTCTCGATGCGGAACATCCTCATCGTGGCGGCGGGGCTGATGGCCGTGTTCGCGGGCATCACGGCGGTCGGCATCGCGATGGACGTGCTGGAGTGGTGGCACGTCATGGTGATCGGGGTCTTCCAGGGCTCCGTGATGGTGTTCATCACGCCGAGCCGGCGCGCCATCATCGGCGGGCTGGTGGACGAGCGGCACCTGCTGAACGCTACGGGCCTGCACACGATGTCACAGAACGCCAACCGGACGCTGCTGCCGCTGGTTGCGGGCGTGCTGTTCGCGCGGGCAGGGGCGGAGTGGGCGTACGTCCTCATCGTCGTGCTGTACGTGGTGGGGCTGGGCCTGATGTTCTTCACGCCGGTGCAGGGCGCGGGCGCAGCGCGCAGGCGGAACCGCAGCAGCTCGCCGCTGGAGGGCTTCCGCTACGTGTGGCAGGCGCCGCCTATCCGCACCCTCATCCTGGCGGGCTTCGTCATCACCGTGTTCGGCCAGCCGTTCCAGCACCTGCTGCCGCTGGCGCAGGACCTGCTGCAGATAGAGGCGGACGGAGTCGGGCTGCTCGTCACGTTCTTCGGGCTGGGGTCGCTGTTCGGCTCGACGACGGCTGCGTCGCTGGGCGACTTCCAGCGGAAGGGCCTGCTGTTGATCGGCTTCTTCACGCTGTTCGGCGCGGGCGTGGTCGGGTTCGCGGTATCGAGCTGGTACGTGCTGTCGCTGCTGCTCATGCTGCCCATCGGCTTCGGCCACTCCGGGCGGACGGTCGTCCACCTCGCGGCGTTGCAGACCTACTCGGAGAACGAGATGCGCGGACGCGTGCAGGCGCTGAACGCGATGATGGGCGGCCTGATACCCGTGGCGATCCTCGGCATCACGGGGCTGGCGGAGCTGTTCGGGGGGCGCATCGCGCTTGCGTCGGCGGGCAGCGTCATCCTGGCCTACGGCGTATGGGAGACGTTGTTCTCGCGGACGCTGCGGTCGATGCGGTAGGGGTTCTCACGTGGTTCGACAGGCTCACCATGAGCGGATGGAGGGGTTACTCACATTGATGGGCAGGATGGACAGGATTGGGGTGTGACATCTGCCACTTACGCCCATCGGCTTGCCGCGCCTAACCTGTCACTGGAACAGTCCGGTCTCGCCCAGGATGGATGGATTCGGCGGGGCTGCGGGGCATATGCTGGCAAGTGGAGGGCCGATACGGTGGTAAGCGTCAGCGAGTTCCAAGCGTTCAAATCCGAGAATGCCGCTCAGCACGCAGAGTTGAGCAAGGGCATCGCGGTCCTCTCGCAACGCGCAGAGGATACGCATAAGCTGCTCCTCACTCTTGTGGGCGGAATGGGTGCGATGTTCGCGGCGATGATCGGCGGATTCATCGCCATCTTCGTGAAGATTGCCTAGATTCTGCCTCAGCTGACGCTGGTGGCGCGCACACGCTCCCCGAGAGGATGTTGCGCGCTGAAGCGCGGGCTGCGCTCAACATGACAGACCCTGCGCCGCCAGGGCCCTCACCCGCCGCGCAAGCGCGTCGACCTCTCCCAGAGGGCGAGGAAGGGGCGAGGTTCCTGCCTTCGCAGGAACGACGGAAGGGGCGGGAATGGCGGGTAGGGAGTGAGGTTGTGGGCTGAGCGTGGGCCTCTGCGGGGTGGTTCGACAAACTCACCGTGAGCGGAAGACGAGGGAGCGGAGGGCGAGGTTCATGCTCTCCGCGTGTGCTGAAGCGCAGGAACGACGGAAGGGGGGCGAGGTTCCCGCCTTCGCGGGAATGACGGGGATTGGGGTGCGGGGCGGGTCAGCGGGAGCGGGGGAGGCGCCAGGTGCGGTCGATGTTGTCCCAGCCGATGTGGCCGTAGAAGGCGTGCCCTTCCTCGCTGGAGTGGAGGATGATGGTGCACTCCTCGCCGGCCTCCTCGCGGAAGCGGCGGAGGAGTTCGCGGCCGATTCCCATGCGCTTGTAGGGCGCGGCGACGGCGAGCTCCGTCACCAGGGCGTAGACGGCGTAGTCGGCGAGGCCGCGCACGATGCCGACGAGCGCATCGCCGTCCCGCGCGGTGACGATGACGTCTGCGTTGCGGAGCATGCGCTCGACGCGGGTGAGGTCGTCGAGGGGGCGGTTGAAGCCTCCGGCGCGCAGGAGGTTGGCCACCTCGGCTGCGTTCGGCATGTCGGTTGTGGAGTAGGTGATGGGCATATTGCGTGCTCCTCTGGGGGGCGGTTCGCGAACCGCCCCTACGATGGCCGTGAGGTTGCGCCTGTCACGGTGTTCCCGCCTTCGCGGGAATGACGGGAGAGGCGGGAGGCCCTCACCCGACGCGCAGGCGCGTCCACCTCTCCCCGAGGGAGAGGTGAGGGGCGAGGTTCCTGCCTTCGCAGGAACGACGGGGGATGGGCGGTTCGCGAACCGCCCCCCACGGCAGGCGGGATTCCCGCTTTCGCGGGAATGACGGGAATAGGGGGCGGGAACGACGGGTAGGGCGCGTTCTCCTTGACACTCTCCTCTGCCAATCCTACGATTCCCGTGCTCCGTGCGGAAGGCGCGCACGGCACGAAAGGAGCGGGTTATGCCGGAGGAGAATGTCCGACCAGACAGGCTGGGAGGGAGAGCGACACGGCGGAACATCGGCGGTCGCGACCTGACCGGCAAGGGCGATATCGACTACAAGTACATCTCAGCGGACAACCACATAGACCTCGTCTGGTATCCGCACGACATCATCCAATCGCGCATCGAGCCGGAGTTCAGGGAGAAGGCGCCGAAGGTCGTCGAGTCGCACAAGGGCACTGCGTGGGCGTGGGAAGACGACATCCACGCGTTCGCCGCCGACGGCAAGGACTGGGCGAATCACGCCAAACGGTTCCAGCCCATCGAGGTCGAGGAGGGGCGGCTGCCCCCGTCCGACCCGGAGATACTGCTCCATCACATGGACATCGGCGAGTTCTACGCGGGCGTGTACTACGGGAACACGCGCAAGTGGGTGTTCAAGGACAAGGAACTGGAGAAGGCGGTCTACCGGGCGTTCAACGACTGGGCGGTGGAGCTGTGCTCCTACGCCCCGGACCGGTTGATCGTGTTGCCGTGGTTGCACGCAGCCTTTCCCGAGACGTGCGCTACGGAGTTGTACCGGCTCGCCGACCAGGGCATCCGCGCCGTCGAGCTCAGCCCGAACGACATGGCCGAGGGTGTCTGGTCGCCCGTGTGGGAGCCTGTGTGGGCAGCGGCTGAAGAGACGGGCATGGTGATCTGCGCGCACATCGGCGACGCGGCTGGCACACCGTACCCGCCGAACGAGCACGGGCAGTCGCTCGCGCACTTCTCGCAGGTGCCGTTCAACCCGGCGGGGAAGCACATCGCCCAGTACGTGTTCAACGGCATGTTCGACCGCCACCCGGACCTGCACGTTTCCATGGCGGAGTGCCGCATCGGCTGGCTGCCCTTCCTCTTCCAGTGGATGCAGCGCTGCTACAGCGACCGCGTCCCCGACACGATCCACCAGATGGAGCAGGAGCCGCTGCACTACCTCAAGAAGAACATGTCCTTCACCTTCGAGGAGGACTACATCGGCGCGAAGATGATCCCCGACCCCGAGTTCCTGATACGCGATAGCGTCATCTGGGGCTGCGACTACCCGCACGAGCAGGGGCAGACGTGGCCGGACGCGACTCCGGCGATGGAGCGCATGTTCACCGGCGTCGACCCGGACCTCGTGCACGAGGTCGTATGGGCGCGGTCGCAGCGCATCTTCGGCATCAAGGGACCGAACGGGTCGAACGGGGGCTAGACGCTTGGCCGAGAACCGACACAAGAAAGAAGTCCTGCTCGGCGACGAGCGCAACCGGCAGATGGCCGCGGTGCTCCGCTACGGCCCCTACGTCTTCCTCTCCAGCTCCGACGGCTACCGTGACATCGATACGCAGCAGGTCAACACGGAGCTGGACGGACAGGCGATACCGCAGTGCAACAACGCCTATGGGCGGCAGGCGCGACGGCTGGAGCAGGTGGGCTACGGTGGCGACTCCGCGGTTTGGATAGAGAACTTCACGTCCGGACAGTCGTGGCGCCTGGAACGCATGGCGACGTGGCCGGACCACTTCGGCGAGGAAGGCCACAAGCTCGCAGTGAGCTTCGGGGCGCAGTGCAAGATGGCGGGCGTGAACATGCTCACCGCCGTCGTGATGGCGATGACGCCGGACCTCGAGCGCGAGGTGTTCGTGCACCAGCCGCACCGGGGCAGGGCGTCCCGCATCACGCGCTGCGGCGACTTCACGTACGTCATCGGCGTGCGCGGGCGCTCCAACCCGTTCACGGACGAGGAGGCAGCAGAGGAAGTGCCGGAGCAGTTCAGCACAGAGCTGTTCTACACCTACGAGTGGCTGCGTTCGCACCTGGAGAAGGGCGGCGGGAGCCTGGACGACCTCGTGCGGACGGACTGCGCGCTGAAACGCATCGGCGACGTGGGGCCGTACTACGACCAGTTGAAGGAGCGCTTCGCCGGGAAGGTGCCGTTCGCGGCGTACTCGGTCGGAACGCTGCTCGGCGGTCGCGGCGTCATGGAGATCGGCGGCCTCGCCATCAACCCCGGCGGGGTGAAGGAGACGGCGTGGTTCGCGGAGGACCC
>DAOUHT010000183.1:0-3479 GCA_034428375.1 Dehalococcoidia bacterium
GGGCATCGACGTTCGAAGCCTGTTCAGCCTTGCGGCGGTCGAAAGAGAGGGAGGGAAGCGGCTGTTCGCCGGAACCGAGCCTGCACACCTCTACTACAGCGATGACATGGGCATGACGTGGACCGAGTTGCCGGAGGTCCGGTCCGTCGCGTCGGTGCCCCGGTGGCGCTTTGCGGCCGATCCCTTCGAGGCGCATCTCAAGCACATCAACTTCCACCCGCTGGACCCTGCGCACATGTACGTGAGCATCGAGGTCGGCGGGTTGCTGGAGAGCACCGACGGCGGCGAGACGTGGGCGGACATCGAGGCGCCGAACCCCGACGTGCACCGCACGGTCATCGACCATCGCAACCCGTCCGTTCTGTGGACGACCGGCGGCGCCGGGCTGTTGCTGAGCGAGGACGGCGGCAGGTCGTGGCAGGAGCTTTTCGGGAAGGAGAACGATATCGGTGGATACCCCGACCAGCTCGTGCACCTGCCGAGCAACCCGGACACCATGTACGTGTCCGCGTCGCAGACGGGGCCGCGCTCATGGGTGCGGGATGGCGCTGCCGAAGGGTTCGCTGGTGGCCGGATCGCTAAGAGCACCGACGGCGGACGCTCCTGGACGGTGCTCACCGGCGGGTTGCCCGACCGGCTGCACGGCAACGTCGAGGCGATGTGCCTCGAAGAGGCGGGCGGGAGCGTCCAGTTGTTCGCGGGCATGACCGACGGCGAGGTCTGGTGGACAGGCGATGGGGGCGAGCGCTGGAACAGGATCGCTCAACTCGCGCCGGTATCGAAGTCCGTGCACACCGAGATGCTGACCGGGGAGCGGACACACGCCCTGCGGTTCTCCGATGGCGAGCGGGTTGAGAAGAGGGCGTAGCGCGTCCGGCTAGCGCAGGGCGATGAGCGTGCCGGCTGCCTCGGATGTGAGGTAGAGGCCACGCTCCGTTACGACGACTTGGCCGGTGAGTGCCACGCCCGTCTCGATTACCTGAACCGGCTCACCGGTTGCACGGTCGACGACGTGGAGCTCCCCCGCATCGTTGCCGATGTAGACGAAGCGGCCTGCTGCTGCGGGAGCAGAGTGGACCAGTGCTCCGGTGTCGTACTCCCAGAGCGTGCTGCCGTCCGCGAGCGATACCGCATGGAGCTTCCCATCCCTGCTGGCGGCGTAGGCGACTCGGTCGAGGACCGCCGGACCGCTCAGCGCGCTGTCGTGGGACAGCACCCTTCCCCATGCCAGCCCCTTGGGGAGTGGCGGTTCTGCCTGCAGCCCCCAGATGAAGAACTGCTGCCGCCATGAACGCAGTGCGCGCTCGAACGGATACTCCAGTTTTGTCCAGTCAACCGCCGCCAGTCTTCCCCGGCCGGTGCCGATGAGGATGTGGTCGCCGGTGAACACGGGACTCTGTGTGAGCGCATTGACGGTGTCGAAGATGAGGCGCTTCCTGCCGGTTGCGAGGTCTATCACGTAGACCAGGCCGTCATCCGCCGCCAGCGCCATCAGGTCTCCCTGGAACGACGGAGGAGCGACGATGCTCCCGTCTGCCTGGAACGTCCAGAGCTCCTCGCCATCCTGTGCGTCGATCGCGTAGAGCGTGCCGTTCCATGACCCTGCGTAGACAACGCCTTTGTAGACGGCGGGTGACGCGAACGATGCGCTGTCAGCCTGAAAGCTCCACAGTTCCGTGCCATCGTGCCGGTCCATCGCGAGCAGCAGTCCGTCGCGCACCGTTACGTAGACGGCGTCCGGCGTTACCGCGGGGGTGGTGACCGCGACGGTGGTGAGTTGGCGTTCCCAAAGGACGTCGCCGGAGGTGCTGTCCATCGCAACGATCCGGTTGTCCCCTGTACTGAGGAAGACCTGCCCGTCAGAGACGGCAGGCGCGGCGGGGAGGAGGTGCTGCGTTTCGAGCCTCCAGAGCTCCTCACCCTGGAGACCGCCATGGAGCGGCGTGGCTGCAGTATGCGCGGCGTCGCGGCCTGCCATCGCCCAGTCGTCGGCATTCACCGGCACGTTGGTCTGCGTCGCCGGTAGCGGCACCGGCCCCGTGAAGATGACGCCGGAGACCCAGAGGCCCCAGACCACCAGGATGGCGCCAGCGATGCCGACAAACGCGAGCCACCTGAGCCTGGAACGCGAACGGTTGCGGCGTCTAGCTTCGGCGTGCCACGTATCGCCCCGGCTGTGTACAGGATCGGTCATCGCGCAAGGCTCTTCATCGGCCTGCTATCCAGTGACGGGGAGGTACAGCACGAACTCGTCGGACCGGCGATAGAACTCGATGGATGGCCTTGCGGGATCGGTGCCGTACCGCTCGCCCAGCGCCTCGAAAGTGGGAGCGATACGGGCGATCAGGGCTTCGTGGTCGCCGCGCAGCCGTTCGTATGCGTACAGGCCGCCGTCGATGTTGCCGATGGCGAGGCCGAGGCTGACGGGATCGTCTTCCGCGCGGCGCCGGGCACACGCCCGGTATCGTCCCGCATCCTGATCGACGACCCCGTAGAAGCGCCGTCCTTTCCGCCCCACCACGGCTTCCAGTTCGGTGAAGGCCTCCGGGCTGGGCTTCTCGTACTCGCGCAGGTACATGACTGCTATCGGGTCAAGTCGGGTTATCTTGCTCGGCTGCATCGTTCGGCCCTCCGGCGGTGTGCAACTCGATGCTACGCGAAATTACGCCACGGCTGCCGGTGGATGAGGCCATCCCGAGAGATGTTTCGACTCCGCCTCCGGCTTCGCTCAACATGACAACAACTGCCGCGCCTGGTTGTGGCACAATGCACCTGACACACCACGCGGAGGATGAACGATGCCTCAGGTAGTGCTCCTGCGACACGGCGAGAGCGACTGGAACCTCTCCAACCGCTTCTCAGGATGGACCGACGTCGATCTCACCGATACCGGACGCGAGGAGGCTGCCCGCTCCGGCCAGCTGCTGCTGGAAGAGGGGTTCACCTTCGACATCGCGTACACGTCCGTTCTCAAGCGCGCCATCCGCACCCTGTGGATCGTCCTCGACGAGATGGACCTGATGTGGCTCCCCGTCATCCGCGACTGGCGGCTGAACGAGCGGCACTACGGCGCGCTCCAGGGGCTCAACAAGGCCGAGACCGCCGCTGAGCATGGCGAGGAGCAGGTACTCCTCTGGCGCAGGAGCTACGACGTTCCGCCGCCCGCGCTCACGCCGGACGACGAGCGTCACCCCGGTCGCGATCGCCGCTATGGCTCCATTCCGGCGGGCGAGATGCCGCTCACCGAAGCGCTCAAGGAGACGGTCGCGCGCTTCGTGCCGTACTGGGAGAGCACCATCGCCCCGGATATCCGCGCGGGCAAGCGCGTCCTCATCGTCGCGCACGGCAACAGCCTCCGCGCGCTCGTGAAGCACCTCGACAACATCTCGGACTCCGACATCATCGACCTCAACATCCCCACTGGCGTCCCGCTGGTCTACGACCTCGCGGACGACCTCACGCCGCTGGGCAGCCGCTAC
>DAOUHT010000184.1:0-7461 GCA_034428375.1 Dehalococcoidia bacterium
CTGCGCCTCGAGGTCGACGCTGATCTCGTAGCCCTGGATCTCCTGGGCGCGGGCGATGATGGTGTCCACCTCCGCGGCGTCGAGCATGACGGGCAGGAGGCCGTTCTGGTAGCAGTTGTTGCGGAAGATGTCGCCGAAGCTCGGCGCGATGACCACGCGGAAGCCGTACTGCTGGATCGCCCACGGCGCGTGCTCGCGAGAGGAGCCGATGCCGAACTGCGGCCCGCTCACGAGGACGGTGCCGCCGGCGTACTGCGGCTGGTTCAGGATGAAGCCGGGCTTCGGGGAGCCGTCCTCCTCGTAGCGCAACTCGTAGAAGAGCAGCTCGCCGAATCCGACGCGGTCTATCTTCTTGAGGAAGCGCGCCGGGATGATCTGGTCGGTGTCGACGTTCGGCATGTCGTAGGGAACGACCTTGCCGGTGTGTTTCGTGAAAGCGTCCATCCGTCTACTCCTGCGCCGGAGCCGTGTCCGGTATCGTTAGTTCAGTTCCCGTACGTCCACGAAGTGCCCCGCGATGGCGGCTGCGGCGGCCATCGGCGGGCTGACGAGGTGCGTGCGTCCGCCGGGCCCCTGCCGCCCCTCGAAGTTGCGGTTGGAGGTCGAGGCGCTGCGCTCGCCGGGAGCGAGCCGGTCCGGGTTCATGGCAAGGCACATCGAGCATCCGGCGTCTCGCCACTCGAACCCGGCCTCGGTGAACACCTGGTCGAGCCCTTCCGCTTCCGCCTGCTGCTTCACCGCCCAGGAGCCGGGAACGACGAGCGCGCGGACGCTGCCGGCCTTCTGCTTACCCTTGGCAACCTCGGCGGCAGCGCGGAGGTCCTCGATGCGTGAGTTGGTGCACGAGCCGATGAAGACCGTGTCGACGGCGATGTCCTGGATGCGCTCGCCGCCGCTCAGGCCCATGTAGGCGAGCGCCTTCTCGACGGCGCCCTGCTCCTGCGACGACTCGAACTCGTCCGGCTTCGGAACGCGTCCGCCAACCGGCAGCACCTGCGCGGGGTTCGTGCCCCACGTCACCTGGGGCTGGATGTCGGCGGCGTCCAGCGTGACGACGGTGTCGACCGTCGCGTCGGGGTCGGTGCGGAGGGCCGTCCAGCGCTCGACTGCGGCGTCCCAGTCGGCGCCGCCGGGAGCGTACTCGCGCCCCTTCAGGTAGGCGAACGTCTTCTCGTCGGGCGCAACCATGCCGGTGCGCGCGCCGGCCTCGATAGACATGTTGCAGACCGTCATGCGGCCTTCCATGGACATCTCGCGGAAGACAGAGCCGGTGTACTCGATGGCGTGGCCGATGCCGCCGGACGTGCCGATCTTTCCGATGATGGCGAGGATGACGTCCTTGGGCGTGACGCCGAAGCCGAGCGTGCCGTCCACGCGTATCTCCATCGTCTTGGGCTTGGCCTGCCAGATGCACTGCGTCGCCAGGACGTGCTCGACCTCGGACGTGCCGATGCCGAACGCCATCGCGCCGACCGCGCCGTGCGTCGCGGTGTGGCTGTCGCCGCAGACGATGATCATGCCGGGCTGCGTGCGTCCCTGCTCCGGCCCGATGACGTGGACGATGCCCTGCTTCTCGCTGAACATGTCGTGGTACTCGAGGCCGAACTCGTCCGCGTTGTGCTGCATCGCCTCGAGCTGCGCCTTCGAGACCTCGTCCGTGAGGGGCTTGTCGCGGTCGTTGGTCGGCACGTTGTGGTCGGCGACAGCGACGGTCTTGTCGAGCCGCCGGATGCGCCGGTTGTTGAGGCGCAGGCCGTCGAACGCCTGGGGCGAGGTGACCTCGTGGACGAGGTGCAGGTCGACGTAGAGCAGGGAGGGTTTGCCCTCCTCCTCACGCACGACGTGCGTGTCCCATATCTTCTCGAACATCGTCTTGGGGGCCATCTGATCCTCCGCTTCTCTTCAGACGGCGAAATCGTCCAGAACCAGGTAGGGGAGTTCACTGTTCCTGGCGAATGCGCGGTCGTTGCCGATGATGACGTCGCAGCGGTCAGCCGCTGCGGTCGCTGCGATGATAGCATCCGGCGCCTTCAAGTTGGTGGAGGCGCGCACCTGCGCTGCCTCCTGCGCAATGTCGCTGCTCATGGGAGTGACGTACAGGTTGGGGTGGAGGGCGAAGAACCGGCGTATGGAGAACAACAGGCCCCTGTCACGTATGCGGAGCGGGCGCACCAGCGTCTCCATCTCCACCATGGTCGATACGAAACCGACCGCTGCGCCGCTTGCGAGGAGCGAGAACGCCTGCGCCGCACAGGCACCGTACGGGTAGTTGCCCTCCAGGTAGTAGATGACAGCGTTGGTGTCGAACGCTATCCGTGTCCTGCCCGCGAGAGCGTCGCTCAGGGCCGACGTCATCATGCGGCCTTGAGCGACGCTGCTATCTCGCCGTCCAGCCGGTAGCGCTCCGGCTCCTCATCCTGAGCCGGGATGCGGCGCACCCAGCGGTTGGACGTGAGCCTGTCCAGCGTCCGAGGCAGGTCGGTGGGGTGGCCATTCTCAGGTATGAGCCACTCCAGGTCAGGGAACGTGGCCACGTAGTACGGGCAGTCCATGAGCGTGTCAGCGACTGCCCGCACGCCGCTGTCCGTGGCGTACAGGTCCTCGAACCGCTTGCACCACTCGCGCGAGTCCGAGTCGCTGATGTGCTCGGACAGCGGCTCGTACCAGCTCTCGCGCTCGCGCAGGACATAACGGTCGATGCTCTCTTTGGTGCCGCCGTATGCCCCTTTCATGCTCCCCTGAAAATACTGCACCCAGCTCTCCGGCTCCTTGACGAGCACGATGTCCCCGTCTATGACGGCTGCGGCCAGCGTGTCGCCGGGATTGATGCCAACTTCCCGGAGGATGGCGACGGGGATGGTTATCTGGTTCTTGCTGCTGACGGTTATCGTGCGCATAGCGAGCCTCGGTTGCTTGGTATTCCTTACCAGTAGGATAAATGGTAAAGCGTACCAAGCAGCCGGTCAAGCCCTGCAACAGGAAGGGGCGGAACCCGTTAGACGGCGCCTGCTGCCTCCGGCGAGCGGGTGGTGTCGCCCATCGCGATCAGGCGGTTGAGTGCGTTCATGTAGGCGCGGGCGCACGCGACGATGATGTCCGTGTCCGCGCCGCGTCCGATGTATGGCTTGCCGTCCTGCTCGATGCGGATGCTCACCTCGCCGATGGCGTCGATGCCTTCCGTAACCGAGTTGACGCTGAACTCCGTCAGCTCGTTCGGTACGCCAACGATCCGGTTGATGGCCTGGTAGACGGCATCGACCGGCCCGGTGCCCGTCGCTGCGTCGGTGTGGAGAGTCCCGTCCTCGAGGGAGAGCTGGACGGTCGCGGTCGGGATCTCGCCGGTGCCGCAGGTGACCTGCACGTGCTCCAGCGAGTACGTTTCCTCGATGGCCGTGCGCTCGTTGCCCATGAGCGCGATAAGGTCGCGGTCCGTCACCTCGCGTTTCTTGTCGGCGAGTTCCTTGAAGGACTCGTGCACCTTGTCGAGTTCCTCGTTGGACAGCGTGTAGCCCAGCTCTTCGAGCCTCGAGCGCAGGCCGTGGCGTCCGCTCAGTTTGCCGAGCACGAGCTCGCTCCGGGGAACGCCCACGTCCAGCGGATTCAGGATCTCGTAGGTGGTGCGCTCCTTAAGCACGCCGTCCTGGTGGATGCCGGAGGCGTGCCGGAACGCGTTGCGCCCGATGACGGCCTTGTTGGGCTGCACCGGGAAGCCGCTCACCTGGCTCACGAGGCGGCTGGTGTTGTACAGCTGCTTCGTGTCGATGTCAGTGTCGACGCCGAAGTAGTCGCCGCGCGTGCGGAGCGCCATGATGACTTCCTCGACGGCGGTGTTCCCCGCGCGCTCGCCGATGCCGTTGATGCAGCCCTCGACCTGGCGGGCGCCCGCCTTCACCGCGGAAAGGCTGTTGGCGACCGACATGCCGAGATCGTCGTGGCAGTGCACGGAGACGCGGACGCTGTCGCCCAGCTCCGGCACCTCGGCGCGCAGGTAGGTGATGAGGCCGCCGAACTCCTCGGGGACGGCGTAGCCGACCGTGTCGGGGATGTTGATGGTCGTCGCTCCCGCGTCGACGGCTGCCCGCACCATGTGCGCGAGGAACTCGCGCTCCGTGCGGCTCGAGTCCATGGGAGAGAACTCGACGTCGTCGGTGTACTGGCGCGCTCGGGAGACGGCCTTCACCGCGATCTCCACGACCTCTTCCCGGTTCTTGCGCAGCTGATGCTGGATGTGCTGGTCCGAGGAGGAGATGAAGATGTGGATGCGCGGGTGCGCCGCGTCTTTCAGCGCCTCACCAGCGCGGTCCACCGCGGCCTCGTTCGCGTGCGCGAGCGCCGCGATTATGGGCTTCCGCACCTCGCGCGCAATGGTCTGCACCGCCTCGAAGTCGCCGGGAGAGCTGACGGGGAAGCCCGCCTCGATGATGTCGACGTTGAGCCGCTCCAGTTGCCTGGCGATCTCCACCTTCTCCTCCACTGTCATCCCCGCCCCGGCGGACTGCTCTCCGTCCCGGAGCGTGGTGTCGAAGATGAGCACTCGGTCTTCCATGTCATTCCTCCGCAAACAGGCCGCTCACGGCCTCCGCTGTGCCGGCGGTTACTTCTTCCCCAGGAACGTCATCATGCCGCGGAGCTCAGCTCCGACGGTCTCGATCTCGTGACCGGCAGCCGCCTCCCGCATCGCCTTGAAGCGCGGCTGCCCTTCGTGGTTCTCGGCTATCCACTCGCGGGCGAACGAGCCGTCCTGGATCTCCTGGAGCACGCGCTTCATCTCGGCGCGGGCGTGCTCGTCTACCACCCGGGAGCCGCGGCTGTAGTCGCCGTACTCAGCCGTGTCGCTCACGGAGTAGCGCATGTACTTCATGCCGCCCTCGTAGAGCAGGTCAACGATGAGCTTCAGTTCGTGCATCACCTCGAAGTAGGCGATCTCAGGCTGGTATCCCGCCTCCACGAGCACCTCGAACGCGTTCGTGATGAGGCTGGTGACGCCGCCGCAGAGCACCGTCTGCTCGCCGAAGAGGTCGGTCTCCGTCTCTTCCTTGAACGTCGTCTCCACGATACCGGCCCGGTCCGAGCCGATGCCTGCGCCGTAGGCCAGCGCGTTGGCCAGCGCGTTGCCCGAGGCGTCCTGGTGGATCGCCACGAGCGACGGCACCCCCTGGCCTTCGACGAACACCTCGCGCACCCGGTGTCCGGGCGCCTTCGGAGCGATCATCGTAACGTCCACGTCCGGGGGAGGGTTGATCTCTCCGAAGTGGATGTTGAAGCCGTGGGCGAACATCAAAGTCTTGGAGCTGTCCAGGTTCGGCTCGATGGACTCCGTGTAGATGCTCCGCTGCGCGGTGTCCGGCGCGAGCACCATGATGACGTCGCTCTCCTTCGTGGCCTCCGCCGGAGTCCCGACCCGGAGCCCCTCTGCCTCCGCCTTCGCGCGGCTGGCGCTGGTCTCGAGCAGGCCCACCATCACGTCGACGCCGTTGTCGCGCAGGTTGAGCGCGTGCGCGTGTCCCTGGCTGCCATAGCCGATGATGCCGACTCGCTTGCCGCTCAGCAGGCTGATGTCGGCATCTTCCTTGTAGTACACCTTCGCCATATCGCAGTCTCCTCCTCGTGTTCTGGTTCGTGTACGTGTCCCCAGGGACACGCGCTCTCAGGGGACGACTTCCGTATCCGGCGCGCTCTCCGCGGCGGGGACAGCCGCCTGCTTCGTGCCCGTGGCCACGCCGCCACGGGTCATCGCTATCCGTCCTGTACGCATCGTCTCGCGGACGCCGAAGGGCTGAAGGAGCTTGATGAGCGCGTCGATCTTCTCCTCGTCGCCCGTCACCTCGACGATGACCGTGTCCTTGCCCACGTCCACGATGCCTGCGCGGAAGATGTCCACTATCTGCATGATCTCCGCGCGGTTGTCCTTGTTGGACTTCACCTTCAGCAGGGCCATCTCGCGCATGACGCTGCTCTCCGTCGAGATATTCGTCACCCGCACCACGTCTATCAGCTTGTACAGCTGCTTCGTCACCTGCTCCACCACCCAATCCCCTCCTACGACAACGAACGTCATGCGGGAGAGGCCAGCTGTCTCGCTGCGGCTGACCGCCAGGCTGGAGATGTTGAACCCGCGCCGCGAGAACAGCCCCGCGACGCGCGCCAGCACCCCTGGCTTGTCGTGGACGAGCGCCGTTATCGTGTGGACGTGCCCGTTCAGGCTTATGTCAGCCATGACAGCGCTTCCTGCCCGGCGGGCGACTCGATCATCTCGAACACGCTCTCTCCTGCCGGAACGTGCGGGTACACGTTCTCCTCCGGCTCCACGTGGAAATCGATGATGGCAGGCCCATCGACAGCCGCGGCCTCTTCGATGGCAGACCGCACCTGCGGCTCGTCCGTCACGTGCTTCGCCCAGATGCCGTACGCCTCGGCGATCTTCACGAAGTCCGGGTTGCCGGTGTAGCCGGACGCCACGCGCGTGCCTCCGTAGAACAGGTCCTGCAACTGCCGCACGAGGCCGAGGTTGCCGTTGTTCAGGATGGCGAACTTCACCGGCACGTTGTGCTCCACGATGGTCGCCAGTTCGGACATCGTCATCTGGAAGCCGCCGTCTCCGGCGATGCTCCACACCTGCCGGTTGGGCTGCGCGAAAGCCGCGCCCATCGCCGCAGGTACCTCGAAGCCCATCGTCCCCAGCCCGCCGGACGTGATCCATGAGCCCGGCTCCTTGAACACGTAGTGCTGGGCCGCCCACATCTGGTGCTGTCCCACGCCGGTGACGACGATGGCACGTCCGTCCGTAACCGTGCACAGCTCGCGCACCACGTGCTGCGGACGAAGCCCGCCGCCCTGGCCGGGACCGAGCGGATGCTCTGAGCGGAGCGCGTCTATCTCCGCGATCCACTCGGGGCGGGAGACCTGCTCCACCTGCTTGGCGAGCGCGTGCAGCACGCGCTTCGCGTCGCCGACGATGGGCACAGTGACGCGCACGTTCTTGCCTACCTCGGCGGGGTCTATGTCTATGTGGATGACCTTCGCGTTGGGCGCGAAGGCGCTCAGCCTGCCCGTGACCCGGTCGTCGAAACGCATCCCGACCCCGATGATGAGGTCCGCGCGGTCGATCGCCCAGTTGTTGTACGCCTGGCCGTGCATCCCAGGCATGCCCATGCTCAGGATGTGCTCGCCGGAGAAGCTGCCGATACCCAGCAGCGTCGTGATGACGGGGACCTGCGCCTTCTCCGCTATCTCCCGCACTTCCGCGAACGCGCCGGAGATGATCGCGCCGTGCCCGACGAGAAGCAGGGGCCGCTGCGATTCAGCGATGAGCTGCGCAGCGCGCTTGATCATCTGCCCGTGGCCCTCCATCGTCGGCTTGTAGGAGGGAAGGTCGACCTGCTCCGGGTAGTCGAAGTCGGCGCTCTCGGTAAGTACGTCGCGCGGCAGGTCGATGAGCACCGGGCCGGGCCGCCCTGTGCG
>DAOUHT010000185.1:0-11508 GCA_034428375.1 Dehalococcoidia bacterium
GGTTGGCGAACGAGGCGCATCTGCGATAGCATCCGCCGAGCAGGACGCGGCCGGCGCGGGCCGCGAGGGAGGCTCTATGACCACGACTCCAGTCAGGCAGACCGTCACGGTCACCGTCAACGGCCAGGAATACACCCGCGAGGTGCCCACCTACCGCACCCTCGTCGACTTCATCCGCTACGACCTCGGCCTCACCGGCACCAAGGAGGCCTGCAGCGTCGGCGTCTGCGGCGCGTGCACCATCGAACTGGACGGCAGGATCGCAGCTTCGTGCATCACCCTCGCCGTGCGGGCCGACGGCGCGAACATCACCACCATCGAAGGTGTCGCCGACGGCGACACGCTCCACCCTGTGCAGGAAGCGTTCATCAACTACGGCGGCTTCCAGTGCGGCGCGTGCACCCCCGGCCAGATCATGGCCGCCAAGGCGCTGCTGGAGCACAACTCCAGCCCCACCGAGGCAGAGATCAAGGAGTGGATGATGGGGAACCTCTGCCGCTGCACCGGCTACTACCAGATCATCGAGTCCATCCAGGCCGCTGCGGAGGCGAAGTAGCCATGCACGACTTCACCTTCCACGCACCAGACTCCCTCTCCGGCGCGCTCGAACTGCTCGCCGAGCACGACGGCGACGCCAAGCTGCTCGCTGGCGGCACCTCGCTTACCACGCTCCTGAAGCAGTCGCTCATCGCGCCCGACCACATCGTCAGCCTACACCGCGTGCCCGGCCTCGACTCCATCGAGGCGTCGGACGGCGAGCTCCGCATCGGCGGGCTCACCAGCCAGCGCGACATGGAGACGTCCGCTGTCGTGAAGGAGCACGCGCCGCTGCTGGCAGAGGCGTACCGCCGCGTCGCCACCGTCCGCATCCGGAACGTCGCCACGGTTGGCGGCGGCATCGCGCAGGCCGACCCGGCGATGGACCCGCCTCCGTCGCTGCTCATCCTCGGCGCGAGCGTCGTTGCCACGTCGACCCGGGGCGAACGCGTCATTCCCATCGGCGAGGTCTACGCCGACTACTACGAGACGACGCTGGAGCCTGACGAGATCGTGACGGAACTGCGCGTCCCCGCGCAGCCCTCCGGCGCGGGGTGGACGTACATCAAGTACCTCCCCCGCACCGAGGACGACTACGCCACCGTCTCCGTCGCCGCGATCGGGAGCGTCGAGGGCGGCAGCATCGCCGACGTGCGCGTGGCGCTCGGAGCGGTCGCGCCGACCGCGGTGCGCGCCTCGGTCGTCGAGGAGGCGCTGGCTGGCCAGGCTCCGACGCTCGATGCACTGCGTGAGGCGTCGCAGGCCGTCGCCGACATCGTCGATCCGACCGACGACCCGCGCGGTTCCGCGTGGTACAAGCGGGACATGTCCGTCGTCTTCACCCGCCGCGCCCTGGAGCAGGCTCTCGGCGTCTCGTAATCCTGCCGTCATTCCCGCGAAGGAGGGAATCTCGCAGCCCTGTCTGATCCCTTCCCTCGATGGGGGAAGGCTGGGATGGGGGGTGGGTCGCTTGGGAGTGCAGCAGCCACCCTCCCTACCACCAGTGCACTTCGTCGAGCGCCTCGGTGTCCGCATCCGTGGCGTCCCACGGTCGCGACGGCAGGTACTTCCATGCCCCGTCCGAGAACATCATGACGATGTTCCCGCTCTCCATCCCTTCCGCGACGCGGAATGCCGTGTGCAGCGCTGCGCCGGACGACACCCCTGCGAACACACCCTCCGCCCGCATCACGTCCCGCGCTGCGGCGATGGCGCTCGCGCTGTCGACAAGGAAGCGCCTGTTCAGCAGGCCAAGGTCGAGCAGCGGCGGGATGTAGCCCTCCGAGAGGCTGCGCAGCCCCTGCAGCCGCTCGCCGAGCCTCGGCTCGACGCCGACGACGTGCACGCCCGGCCACTGCTCCCGCAGGCGCTGCGCGACCCCGGTTATCGTGCCTCCCGTGCCGATGCCGGCGACGAACACGTCCACGCGCTCCATCGCCTGCGCGATCTCCTCCCCCGTCGTGGTGTAGTGGCACCTGACGTTGGCCGGGTCGCTGAACTGGCCGACCGCGTAGAAGCCCGGCTGCTCCGCCATCTCGTGCACCCGCCTGATTGCGCCGCGCATCCCCGCCTCCGGCTCGCACCATTCGATCTCTGCGCCGTACAGATCCAGGATGTCCGCGATGCTGGGGACGATGCCCTTCGGCAGGACGACGCGCACGCGGTAGCCTCTGCGGGGCGCGAGCGCCGCCAGCGCGATGGCCGTGTTTCCGGTGCTCGCCTCCACCAGCGTCGCGCCGGGTTTGAGCACACCGCTCTCCTCCGCCGCGTCCAGCATCGCCACCGCTATCCGGTCCTTCACGCTGCCGCTCGGGTTCTGCCCCTCCAGCTTGGCGAAGAGCCGAACGCCGGGGCGGGGGCTGAGGTTGCGCAGCTCGATGAGCGGCGTTCTCCCCACGAGTGCAGCCAGCGTTCCTCGTCCATCCTGCGCCATGCGCCGATTCTATCGCGGCGTGTGAGGGACGATGCGCGCTACCCCGCAGCCGGGAGCCGTTGACTCGCCTCCGACGCCTGCTAGAATTTCCCATGCCGTTCTGCAAGCGGCTGGAGTTCGCTACGCACACCTCCAACTCAGTCCCCTCGGTGCTCATCGAGGACTTGAGATGAGACGCAACAACTGGCGTCTCCGTCCGGGTGACCGTGTCGTCAGGCGCCCTCGCCAGCGTGAGACCGCGCCCGTGCGCATCCGCACGCAGGACCGGCGGCGGCGCTTCGCTCTGCCCTCATCGTCCTCGGCGCTCCTGACGCTCGCCGGAGGGTTCGCAGCCCTCATCCTGGCGGGCACCGCACTCCTCATGCTGCCGTTCGCGGCAGCCGGGCAGGAGAGCGCAGGCTTTGTCACTGCACTCTTCACATCCACCTCCGCTGTCTGCGTCACGGGTTTGGTCGTCGTCTCGAGCGGCGACTACTGGAGCGTGTTCGGGCAGGCGGTGATAGCCGCCCTCATGCTCATGGGCGGGTTGGGCATCATGAGCGCGGGTATCGTCGTCCTGGCGGTGCTGGGGAAGCGCGTAACCCTCAACCAGCGACTCCTCGTGCGGGAGACACTGGGAGGCGAGGCGCTGGGTAGCGCGGTTCGGCTCGTGCGCTACATCATCTGTTTCGCACTGGGAGCACAGCTCGTAGCGTTCCTGCTGCTCTTCGTCCGGCTCGTGTTCAAGTACCCGGCCATCGAGGCGTTCTGGCAGAGCCTCTTCCACAGCATCTCCGCGTTCAACAACGCAGGGTTCACCATCTTCCCGGACTCCCACAGCCTGTCCGCCTTCCAGTCCGACCCCGCCGTGCTCTGGACCATAGGCCTGAGCATCCTCCTCGGCGCGATGAGTTATCCCGTGATGAACGAGCTGGCGCGGCGCAAGGGATTCAGCCGCTGGACGCTGGACACGCGCCTGGTCGTGCTCGGAACGCTTGGCCTGTGGGCTACGGGCGCCGTTACGGTGCTCCTCTTCGAGGTCACGAACCCTTTGACGCTCGGCGGTATGGGCGTGGGAGACAAGATCAGCAACGGCGCGTTCCAGGCGTTCACATCGCGCACGGCAGGCTTCAGCTCCGTCGACTTCGGCCACGTGGAGGCTGGTACGAGCTACCTCTACATGATGATGATGTTCGTCGGCGGGGCGTCCGGGTCGGTGGCGGGAGGCATCAAGGTCAACACGGCGATGGTCATCATCGTGGCGACCATCGCGGCGGTGCGAGGGCGACCCAACGTCGAGTTTGCCAGGCGCGAGATCGTATACTCCCAGGTAAGCCGCGCGCTGGGCGTGCTCGTGCTGGGCGTGGTCGGCGTATCGCTGTTCATCATCGCGCTCATGGTCTCCGAGCGGTCGAACCTCGAAGCAGGAGCCTTCGAGTTCGGTGACACGATGTTCGAGACGATGTCCGCCTTCGGCACGGTGGGGTTGTCGCACGGCATCACGCCTGACCTCTCCACGCCCGGAAAGCTCATCATCACGCTGGCGATGTACATGGGGCGGCTGGGCCCGCTGACGATCGCGCTCGGACTGGCGCTTCGCCAACGCCGTGCGCTGTACCGGTACGCAGAGGAACGCGTTAGAATCGGTTGAGAGGTACGCTATGGCTCACCAGGTAGCCGTCATCGGCATGGGCAGGTTTGGCATAAGCCTGGCACATGAACTGTACCGCATCGGTCACGACGTGCTTGCCGTCGACCGAGACGAGTCGCTCACTCAGATGATGATGGGCCAGGTGACTTACTCCGTAACAGGCGACTCCACCTCCATGGAGTTCCTGGAGGAAGTGGGCATCCGCAACTTCGACACCGCCGCCGTCGCCATCGGCACGGACATCCAGTCGAGCGTCCTCACCACTGTTCTCCTCAAGCAAACATTCGAGGTGCCGCAGGTTATGGCGCGCGCCATCAGCGACATCCATGGCAAGACGCTCTCGGCAGTGGGAGCCGACCGCGTCGTCTACCCTGAGCAAGAAACCGGAGTGCGCTCAGCGCACAGCCTATTCCAGCGCGACGTGCTGGAATATATGGAACTCGCGGGCGGCTTCGGGTTCAGCAAGGTGAACGTGCCTGCGGAGATGACCGGCCTCTCGCTTGAGCGTGCAGGACTGAGCACCGCCCGCGACAAGTATGGCGCGGCGGTCGTCGCCATACGCAGGGGGCGCGAACCCATCCTGTCGCCATCCAAGGACGAGGTGCTGCAGGAAGGCGACCTGCTCATACTCGCCGGCAGGGAAGACACGCTCGAACGTTTCGGGCTTCAGTAGGCATGGCAAAGATCGAACGCGCCCTCGCTCTCGTCACCGGCACGCCGATGGACAAGACCGTCGTCTCCATCGCATGCGACCTCGTGCGTCCGTACAAGGGAGAGGTCTGGGCGCTCTATGTCATCGAAGTCGGACGGAAGCTGCCCGTCGACGCGGAGTTGCCGAACGAGACCGCGCGCGGTGAGCACCTGCTCCAACGCATGGAGGCATACGGCAAGACGCTCAAGTGCAAGGTGGAGGGCGACATTCTGCAGGCCAGGGACACGGGCGCCGCCATCGTGCGTGAGGCGGCCGACCGCCAGACCGACGTCATCGTTGCAGGCATGCCCTACACCGAGCACTACGGCAGCCCATCGCTCGGCGACATGGTGCCCTACGTGCTGCGCCACAGCCAGTGCCGCGTCGTCGTCTACCGGGAACAGCAGCCAGAACCCGTACCGGAAGGTTCGTCATGACACGCCACGTCATGATCGTCGGCTGCGGGAGGCTTGGAGCAACGGCTGCGAACGCGCTGCTGGACCGCGGCGACCGCGTCACGATCCTCGATACGGACGCCGAGAACTTCCGGCGCCTGCGCCCCCGGGTCCGGCTCAGCATGTACGTCGGCGACGGCACCTCCCATGAGGTGTTGCGGCGCACGGGTATCGAGTCCGTCGGGGCGTTCATCGCCGCCACGGGACGCGACACGACCAACGCGCTCGCGGCGCAGTCGGCCCGCACCACATTCGGCATCGAACACGTCGTGTGCCGCATCAATGACCCGACCAGGAGCGAGATGTACGAGCGGCTGGGGCTCACCACCGTGAACCCGAACCAGTTCCTCGTCGCACTCGTCCTCCACGCAATGGAGGAGTAGCGGATGTACGTCATCGTCGTCGGCGCAGGCAAGATAGGCTTCTATCTCACCCGGGAGCTCCTCGCCGCTAGTCACGAGGTCGCGCTCATTGAACGCGACGCCTACGTGAGCGCCACCGCAGCGGAGGAGTTCGGCTCCATCCTCATCACCAGCGATGGCACCGAGCCGACCGTGCTCGGCGAGGCCGGTGCAGAACGGTGCGACATTCTCGTCTCCACGACCGGCCAGGACGCGACGAACCTCACTGCCTGCCAGGTGGCAAAATACTCGTTCAATGTCCCGAAGACGATGGCTGTGGTCACCGACCCCGATCACGTGCCGCTCTTCCGCGCGCTGGGTGTCGACGTAACGATCAGCACCACCGAACTCATTCTCTCGCACGTGGAAGAAGAGCTCACCGGCGGGCCGTTCGTACACGTGCTTCCTCTCCGTGGAGCAGCGAGTGGCATCGTCTCCATGCGCGTGCCGAGCGGGTCTCCGGTGGTGGGTCAGCCCGTGTCGCGCATAAAACTGCCGCAGGGCACGCTGTTGACCGCAGTGATCCACAAGAACGGCGAACTCAAACCTGCCGTCAACGACCCCGAACTGGCAGCCGACGACGCCATCGTCGCCATCACACCCCCAGAGAAGGAAGACGAGCTGTGGCATGCGCTCACCGGAGAGGCGCGCCGATGAAGATCGCCTACCTGGGGCCACAGGGCACGTTCTCCGAGCAGGCCGCGCTTGACTACGCGGGCAGTACCGAACTCATCCCTTTCCCCTCCATCACTGCCGCTGCGATGTCCGTCCTGCACGGTGAAGCAGATGAGGCTGTCTGTCCCATCGAGAACAGTCTGCAGGGTTCGGTCACGGATACGCTCGATGTGCTGTTGCACGAGGAAGGCCTGCATATCCGGCAAGAGTTGAGCCTGGACATCGTGCACGACCTGATGGTGAAGCCCGGTGTGGTGCTGGCTGCGGTGAAGCGTGTTTACTCCCACCCACAGGCCCTCGGCCAATGCCGCAGATACCTGGAACAGCACCTTCCGAATGCAGAACTCGCGGCAGCGCTCAGCACCGCCGGAGCTGTCGAGCAGGCGATGGCCTCGGACGTGCCTGCCGCCGCCATCGCACCGAGCAGGGCTGCCGAGTTGTACGGCGCGCAGGTGCTCGCCCCCGGCATCCAGGACGACGACAACAACGTCACACGCTTCCTCGTGCTGGGGAGGAGCGACCACCCCCGCACAGGCAACGACCTTACGTCCATGGCAATGGCATTCTCCCAGGACCGGCCGGGACAGCTGTTCGGGGTGCTCAAGGAGTTCGCGGAGCGCAACATCAACCTCACCAAGATCGAGTCACGTCCTACCCGGCTTGGGCTCGGCAAGTACTACTTCCTCATGGACATCGAGGGACACAGGGATGACCCGCTGCTGGAGGAAGTGCTCGGCAATGTCAGGAAGAGGGCGTCGCTGCTCAAGGTGTTCGGCTCCTTCCCTCGAATGACCATCACTTCGTATCTTTCGGCGCTGGTGCGGGAGATTGCCGCGCTGCGGGGTTACCGCTCGCAGGAGCAGGTGCTGCACGCAGGCGTGCAGGTGGACGTGCTCCTGCAATCCGGGGGCGCAGAGATGGGCGTGGAGGTCCGCGCAACGTCGTCCGTAGAGGACGTTCGCACGACGGCGGAGTCGTTCCGCGAGGCCGGGCTGGCACAGGCCATCTTCGTCTTCGCCGACCCTACTGTGGCGGAAAAGGCGCGTACCGCAGCGGCGGAATGGCCGGAGGAACTCGCCGCGACGACCGTTTTCACGACCGCCGAGCACATCGGCGAACTGTTGTAACCGCCGGGCGCTACTTCGTCTTGCCGCGCAACCCGCCGACGAAGTTGATCAGTATGCCCAGCCCGTTTGCGAGCGATGCAGTGCTCCCCTCAGCGGATGGGGAAGACATGTACTTCAATGCAGCGCCGGACGCCCTGTTCACGTTGTCCAACGTATCGTTGACGTTATCGACCGTCCTGGTCATGGAGCCAAGCAGGCGCCGGACTGTCTTGAGCAGCAAGAAGGCGGCTACCAGCAGAACGAGCAGGACAAGGATCCCCACCAACAGGTAGGCGCTGACGAGGATGTCGCGTATCAGCGTTACCGTTTCTTGGTCAAACAAGGTTCTTCTCCCTGCCTCTGCGGGCTGTTCTATCGCTGCGCGCCTTCGCGCACGGATGCGTCATTCTACCGTTGCCTACCGCACCTCCGCACCGCCACGTCACACCCCGGTCCCCAACACACGATAGACCGTAACCTCCTGGTTGGCAAAGAAGACCTCGAGTGACGAACCAACCATCGCGTCGAATTTCTGCAGACCCGGCCCGGGGAAATACACGCGCTCCGCAGGCCCGACGTAGACGTACTCGACGCCGTACTCCGACGCGAGGTCGAGGAAGAGCTGTTCACTCTCGGTCTCGTACATCAGGCTGACATCGTAGATGCGTCCGCGCACGGCGGCGGGTTCCGCTCCGCCTGCGCCCCGCTGCTGTATCTGGTGCCACTGCCACCCAACCACCACGGGCAGTCCGGTGTACTTGGCCACACGCGGAGGCCAGCGGTACGCATGTGCGGTGACACCTTCCAGGAACACCGGAGAGCCCTCGACGTTCGCACGGATGAAGTCGATGGCCTCGGCGTCGTAGCTCAACGCGTACCTCGCCTCGGGCAGCCCCTTGTTCGGCTCGGCCGGGTCGCCGTAGACCGTCGTCCACTGATATGCGCGCCCGTCCAGGGTCACGCCCACCGACGTATCGAACCTGTCCGCGAGACGCGCCCGCGTACCGAGCACGGGGAAGACGGCGCCCGCAAGCACGAGGAGCGCCAGCACACCCAGCCAGACCTTCCCTCCCCTGCTGCGGAAGCGGACCGCCCCTGAGGCCCACACGTGCCAAAGCCCGACTCCTCCCGCGATGCCGAACAAAACCCACGCGTTCAGGTACAGCTTGAACACGGTGTTCATCCGGTCTATGTCGTTCTCCACGGTGACGAAGTCCACGCCGACGCCGATGCCCAGTGCAAGGACGAGCATGACCAGCAGGAGCAGGTGCACCGGAGCAGCGCGCTCGTTGCTCCGGAAGAGCCAGACCAATGCGACCACCGACGCCCACAGGATGACCAACGACAGCAGCGCCACCGTCAGCCATTCGCGCAATGCGTCCAACCACACGAAGACGCCACTCGCGAGCAACAGCAACAGCAAACCGCATGTCAGTGCGGCCCGACCACGCCATCCCATGCCGCCCGTGTTCTCGCCCTCCGGCACAGCCCGCTTGAACGACTGCCGGGTCTCGAACACGAGCCACGAGAGCACGGGGAACAAGAGCAGGGCGTGTATGGCGAGGTACTGCCAGAGCACTGTGCGCCACTCGCTTAACTTCACGCCCGAGGCGGGGACCTCGTAGTGCTGATGGAACGGCAGCCACGCCGCGTAGAGCACTGCCCAGAACAGCGCGGCCAGCAACAGACCTTTCGCAATCGTCATCGGTTCCGGCGGGCCGCCGCGTACGAACAGCGCGATGGCGATCGCCGCGAGGCCCAGCAGTCCGTACGCAGGCACCTCCCACGTGTTGATCGCGGCGAACGACCCCACGACGAACGCGAGCCCCACGAGCGCGGGCAGCAGCCTTCGTAGCGGGACCGCCATTCGCGCTCCCAGCACGAGGTTCGCCGCAAGCCCAATCGCCAGCACCTGGAAGGGCAGCGATATGAGATGCGCGTGGAGGTCACCGAAGAGGAACGTCCAGAAGGGGAACTCGTTGATGGCTATCTGGTCCGGCATCAGCCGGCTGCTGCGCCAGAAGTCGAAACGTCCGAACGATTCGTCCGTGATACTGCGCCACGCGCCCTGCAGCAGTTGCGCCGCACCGTCCACGTTCGCCAGCACCGTCACGAGGAGTGCAGCGCACACACCCGCCCAGACAGGGCTCCAGCGTCGCGCCATCTGCGCGCTCCGCTGTCGCAGCGCTTCCGCCAGATTGTGGGCTACGCTGAACGCGCCGGTCAGCGTGAATGCGAACAGCATCGGCAGGGCCAGGTTGTAGGCAACCTCAGGCACGATGCCGGTCAGGCGTATCAGGGCCGCAATGGGCACGAACCCGTAGTAGTAGTAATTGATGAAGCCGCCGGCGTACCACGGGTCGTAGGGCGGGAAGGCGGACGACTTCACGACGGCGATGAGGTACGCCATGTCCATCGGCTTCTCGCCGCCACGCCACGCGTGCCAGAGGTCCGGGTTCGCGGCGCGGACCAGCACGAACACGAGATACGCCGCGATGAACAGCACCTCCACGCTGACTATGAACTTCCAGTGGCGTTTCGCCAACGCGATGAGCCAACGGTTGCGGTAGAGCAGCACGCCCGAGACCGCGGCCAGCAGCAGTATCGAGAGCGCCACGCTGGTGCGGGAGAACGTCCACACGCCGAGGCTCGCTCCCATCCACACCAGCCACGAGACCAGCAGCAGCGCCAGCGGTTTCGCGAGCACGACGCCTCTGTCCGGCAGCCAGCGCATCAGCCTCACGGCGAGCGGGAGTCCCGCAAGGAAGACGAATTCGATAGCGACCAGCCAGACGAGCCAGGGCACCCAGTCGTTCAGCCCACCCTCATCGAAGATATCCGTCCACGTGCCTCCCGTCTGCTGGACTGTGCGGTCCTTATCGCTTAGGAGCGCGCGCTCGGGGGGCGGGTCGAGATCACCCAGGAACATGATGGCGCTGACCTCGTGTTCGCTGAGGCGCTCCACGTTCTCCCACACGAGGACGAGGGGGTGATCGTAGTTCGTGACGTTCTCGTCCGCGTAGCCCAGGTTAAGTGCAAGCGCACCGGTCTCCACGCCCGGCACGCTCTCCGGGCGCTCCATGCCCGCCATCGTGAACGGGTCGTGCACGAAGGACACGCCCGCAAGCGTGGGATAGCGGGCGAAGCCGCGCACGAGCTCGAAGCCCAGTTCACCGGAGAAGAGCGCACGGTAATAGGCCGCGCTGTAGGGGTAACGCTCCGGCACCCGGGAGATGCTCCCCCAGGGCCGGTTGCTGTACGACATGATGTAGTCCGCATCGGCGACTTGGGCGGCCACCTCCGAGGCTTTGCTGAAGGTGTCGCCCTCGTACATGCGCAACTGGTCGACGTTGAACCGGCCCAGGTTGGGGAATCCCTCGTCCCAGTGGTTGTCGGTAACGACGTTCGCGCGCGCCGGAACGTTCTCGTTCATCCAGGCAGACGCCTGTATGCCCGGGTGGTCCGTGAAGTAGATCGAGGCGAACGCGAGCGCGTAGAAGGCGGTGGAAGCCACCACGAATGCCAGCACGGCCTGGACGAGACGCTCCCACGCGACTCCTCGCGCTCGCGCGAACCGGTACGCCTCCATCAGCCAGTGGCTTCCGAACAGGACGAGCACGAGCAACGTGGGGGCCACGTAACGCAGGAACTTCACTTCGAAGAGCGGCACGATGCCGGCGAGGAGGACCACGACCCACGAGATGAGGAGCCACTCGCCGATGCGCGGTCGCCGCAGCCCCGCAACCAGCGACGCCGCCAGTCCTCCCCACGCAACGACGCCCAGCGGCAGGCCCAAGGCCCACACCGCCGTCTGTCTCAGCTCGTAGAGGCCGTTGCGCGGTATGCCGACGTATTGGAGCGTGTACGGCACGAGCCCTGCAGTGCGGGCGACCATCCCTTCCCAGCCGAGGTCCGCTACATACTTCCGGTAGTCGATCAGCGCGTACGGCTGCAGCACGATGAAGGTGAGGAGGGCGGCGCCGAACGCGAGCACGGCGGGGCGCACCAGGGGTTGCAGGAGCGGCCAGCCCCGTTCGCCAGTCTCCCACTGTCGCCACAGGAGTGCGGCGTAGGTAAGCG
>DAOUHT010000186.1:0-8737 GCA_034428375.1 Dehalococcoidia bacterium
CCGGCTCATAGGAGCCCTCCTGGCCGAGCAGCACGATGAGTGGCAGGTCGCCCGACGCTACCTCGCCGGGCCCGCCACGCTCATGTCCCCTGAGAATGGCAATGAGGAGGCCATGCCGCTGCCTGAAGGCGTAGCAGCATAACAAGACAGCGAGGGTGACGCTCTTACACCACTTGACGGGACACTACCCACCCCCGCATCAAGTGCGGGGCAGGCTCCAGCCTTCTCCCCTCAAGGGAGTGGGGACCAGGCAAGGGGCGAGGTTCCTGCCTTCGCAGGAACGACGGGACGGCCCATGCCCCCCGCCCCCCGGTTCATCCTCACCCCCGCATCAAGTGCGGGGCAGGCTCCAGCCCTCTCCCCCGGTTTACCCACAGGGTCGTTACTTGGCGACGGCGCCTTCGAGGTGGTCGATCGGCGCGCCGGAGACCATGCCGGAGTAGATGAAGTCGGCCACGACGTCCGGGTCAGCGACGACCTCATTCGGCAGGTAGAAGAGCGGGATGTCCTGGTGGAGGTCGTAGTACAAGTCGCCGATCTCCCGCAGGAGGTCGTCACGGTCCTGTGGCGTGTTGGTGTTGAGGGCCTCGCGCATCAGCGCCTCGGCGTCCGGGTCCTGGAGTCCGATGTAGAGCACCGGGATGATGGAGCTGCCGTACACCTGCACCGTCACCAGCTGCGCGCCGCTCGTTGCGATCGGCACGACGTGGTTGTCCCAGCGCATCTCGCGCTGCTTGGTGCGGTACTCGACGGGGTCGGCCTGCTGCTCGATGACATCAACGCCGATCTCGCGCCAGTAGTTGGCGATGGCCTGCATCACGTCCACACCGGCGGGTACGGCAGGCTGGACGGTGAGCTGGATCGTCGTCTGCAGTTCGTCGATGCCGAGCTCCTGCAGGCCCTGCTCGAGGAGCGCCCTGGCGGCGTCCTCGTCGTAGCCGTACTCGTCCTCGAAGCGGGTCTCCCACTCCGGGTTCCAGCCCACGCGCTGCGCGTTGTTGGGCAGGTAGTGGTTCTTGTACATGGTGAGGCCCTTGCCCGCGAAGAACGCGTCGTTGAGCGCCTCGCGGTCGATGGCCTTGTTGAGCGCCTTCCGCACATTCAGGTTGGCGAGCGGCGTGTTGGGGTAGGCGGGGTACTCCTTCTGGGCAAGCTCGCCGCTCCACTCGCCGTGGCGGTCGTTCGCGACGTTCGGCCCTGCCGGGACGTAGACGCCCTGCCATGCGAGGAAGTAGCGCGCCGCGGGCACCTGGGCCGTGAAGGTGACGTAGCCGCGTGACTCCGCGTCCACGAGCAGCTCCTCCGGCAGCTTGGCGAGGTGCACCTCACCTGAGACCAGCTTCGCGTGGCGGGTGGATGCCTCGTTGATGAACTGGAACTCGAACTCGGGGAAGTCGGGCGTGTCGCGCCAGTGGTCTTCCACGCGTTCGTAGACGACGCCGGACTGCTCGTCCATGGAGACGATGGTGTAGGGGCCGGTGCCTGCCAGCGGGACCTCGTCTCCGAGCGGGTCGCGTCCATCGACGAGTTCGGCGAGGCGCGGGTCTTCCTCGTAGTTGGCCCACTCGGAGGACTGCCTGGCTGAGAGCAGACCGGGCCCGCGCGCGAGGAAGTCCGCCTTGCTGGCAATCTCCATGCCGCCCTGGATCTCGGAGATGACCTCGAAGACGTCGGCGTTCGGGGCCGTGGTGTGGAAGATGACCTCATAGGGGCCGACGACCTCGACGTCGGTGACGATAACGCGCATCGTCCGGGCCTCGCTGCCGACGTCGTCGGGCAGGATATTCATGAGCCAGGAGAAGCGGACGTCCTCGGCGGTGAACTCGCCGTGGCCGTTGTGGAACTGGACCCCTTCGCGCAGTTTGAAGCGCCACGAGTGGCCGTCCGGCTCGAGGTTCCACTCGGTGGCGAGCTGGGGTACGTACTCGCCGTTCGTCTTGGCGAAACCGACGAGGTACTCGTAGTGCGGCCGGATGTACCAGTTGCTGGCCTGACCGGGGATGCGCCGGATGTTGCTGAAGTCGGTGGGCGACGCAACGGCCATGATGACGCGGTCGACCGCAGGTCCCATCGGTTCGGGGACGGGGGTAGCCGTCGGGTCGGGAGCGGGTGCAGGCGCGTCCGGCGTTGTGCCGGCGGGCGCGGGCGGGCTTGTGGGCGTCGCGGTGGGGTCGGGGTCGTCGCCGTTACATGCCGCGCCAACCAAGGCGAGCAGCATGCTGAGCGCCACCACTATGAGTAAGCGAGTGTGATTCCTGACCGTACGCACGACGCCTCCCTTATCGCGTATAAGCGTATGCTGTTGCGAAACCGTGCAACCCCGTTAAGATTGAGGCGCACGGCTGCAAGAGCAGGGGCGCATTATACGCAGAGCGAGTTCGGTCACGCCAACGAGAGGCAACAAGGAGGCGCCGCATGTTGAGCCACGCTGACAACGAGCTCATCACCCGCACGGGCAGGGGCACGCTGATGGGCGCGCTTTTCCGCCGCTACTGGCTGCCCGCGCTGATCTCCGACGAACTGGAGGCTGACGGGGCGCCGGTGCGCTTCCGCCTGCTGAACGAGGACCTGGTCGCCTTCCGCGACACGAGCGGCGAGGTGGGCGTCCTCTCCGAGTACTGCCCGCACCGCGGGGTGTCGCTTGCGCTCGGACGGAACGAATACGACGGCCTGCGCTGCCTCTACCACGGCTGGAAGTTCGACGTCAGCGGCCAGTGCGTCGACATGCCTACCGAGCCGGTGGAGAGCGGCTTCCGCAACAAGGTGCGGGCAGGGGCGTATGCGGTGCGGGAGCATGGCGGCGCGGTGTGGGTGTACATGGGCGCTCCGGAGAGCGAGCCGCCTTTCCCCTTCTACTACTGGACAACGGTGCCGGACTCGAACCGCATCATGGCGAAGTGGATACAGGACGCGAACTGGCTGCAGAGCCTGGAGGGCGGCATCGACACGGTGCACGCGTCGTTCCTGCACAACAGCGCCGAAGGGCCGATGGTCGCGCCCGGCGCACAGAGTGGGAACAACCTCATGTTCAACGACACGAGGCCGAAGCTGGAGATAGAGGAGACGACCTACGGCTTCCGGTACGCCTCGATACGCAGGGGGCCGGACGAGGCCATGCGCTACGTGCGGATAACGCCGCACATCATGCCGGCGTCGTCGTATCCGCCGTTCTCCAGGGAGGACAACCGCATCTGGAACATGTGGGTCCCCCGCGACGACGGCACGTGCTGGGCGTGGGACGTGTGCTTCAACGAAACGAAGCCCATGTCCGACGAGCTGAAGGAGCAGTTGAAGGAGTACCGGGGCTACTATGCGTTTGACCCCAAGACGTTCGTGAAGTACGCCGGGCCGCAGAACATGTGGCTGCAGGACCGCGAACTGATGAAGAAAGAGAGTTGGTCCGGCATCCGCGGGCTGTTCGTGCAGGACAACGCGGTGCAGGAGAGCATGGGCCCCATCGTCGACCGCACCATCGAGCACCTCGGCACAACGGACGCGGCCATCATCAAGGCGCGCAAGCTGTACATCAAGGCTGCCATCGCGCTCGCGGAGGAAGGCGTCGAGCCGCCGGGCGTGTGGGAGCAGGGCGACTACGAGCTCATCCGCTCCGACGCTTACGTGCAGCCGGTGGACAGTCCGTGGAAGGTCGAGCGTCCGCTGGAAGAGCGGTTCGCGGTCGGGGTTGCCTAACATCGATGGGCAGGATGGGCAGGATTCCCGAGAGGACGCTGCGCGCTGAAGCGCGGGTTGCGCTCTGATCAGCATGACAAGTAAGGGGATGCTGCGCTCCGTTCGGTATGACATCTTCCACATGGGCGGCGTGCGCTGCTGCGCACGTGCGACCTGCCGTCGCTTGGATTCCCGCCTGTGCGGGAATGACGAGGTAGGCGGGAATGACGAGGTAGGCGGGAATGACGAGGCTCTACTCTGGCCTGCAAGCGTGAGGAGCACCGGTTGACCGAGGCGACAGGAAACGTCGTTCTTGACGTGCAGGAACTGCAGACGCACCTCTTCACGAAGTGGGGGGTGACGCGCGCCGTCGATGGGGTGAGTTTCCAGATACGCGAGGGCGAGACGTTGGGGCTCGTGGGCGAGTCCGGCTCCGGCAAGAGCATGACGGCGCTGTCGCTGCTGCGGCTGCTGCCGGAGGCCGCGCGCATCGTGGGCGGGCGCATCCTGCTGGACGGCGACGACATCGTGCGCATGCGGATGTCGGACGTTCGCCAGATGCGGGGGCGCAAGATATCCATGATCCTGCAGGACCCGCAGACGGCGCTGAACCCGGTGTTCACCATCGGCAACCAGCTCATCGAGTCCATCGCGGCGCACGGGGGCAGGGGCGAGGTTCCTGCCTCCGCAGGAACGACGGAGAAGGGGGCAGGAACGACGGAGAAGGGAGCAGGAACGACGGAGAAGGGGGCAGGAACGAAGGAGCAGGGGGCAGGAACGCCGGAGAGGGGAGCGGGAATGACGGAGAAGGAAGGGGGAATGACGGAGAAGGAAGGGGGAATGACGGAGAGGGGAGCGGGAATGACGGGGAGAGGAGCGGGAATGACGGGGAAGAGGTGGCAGACGGGGAGAGGGAGGCAGCCGGCGAAGGGACGGCAATCGGTCAGGGAGCGCGCGATAGAGGTGCTGCGCATGATGCGCGTCGCGGCGCCGGAGCGGCGGCTCTCCGACTTCCCGCACCAGATGAGCGGCGGCATGAAGCAGCGCGTCGTGGGCGGGATCGCCATCGAGAGCCAGCCGCGGCTGCTGATCGCGGACGAGCCGACGACGGCGCTGGACGTGACGATACAGGCACAGTACCTCAACCTGCTGAAGGAGATACAGCGCGAGACGGGCGTGGCCATCCTGTTCATCACGCACGACCTGGGCGTCGTGGCACGTATGTGCGACCGCGTGGCGGTGATGTACGCGGGGCGCATCGTGGAACAGGGCGGCATCCACGAGATATTCGACAACCCGTCGCACCCGTACACGCAGGCGCTGCTCGGTTCCATCCCCAAGATGGAGGAGCGAGTCGAGCGGCTCACGGCGATAGAAGGGCAGCCGCCCGCGCTGTTCGCGCTGCCGCAGGGCTGCCGGTTCGCGGTGCGCTGCATGCACGTCCACGACAGGTGCAATGAGGCGTACCCGGCGGAGTTCGTTGACTCCAGCGGACACACCGCTGCCTGCTGGCTGATGGAGGAGAAGTGGCAGAAGTCCTCGTAAGGGCCGAGAACCTGCAGAAGCACTTCCCCGTGACCGAGGGGCTGGTGCTGATGAAGACGGTGGGCTGGGTGCGCGCCGTGGACGGCATCAGCTTCGAGGTGCGGCGCGGACAGACGCTCGCGCTCGTCGGCGAGTCGGGCTGCGGCAAGACGACGACCGCCAAGCTCGTGCTGCGTCTCGAACAGCCGACGGGCGGCTCCATCTCGATTGAAGGGCAGGACATCCACTCGCTCAGCGGGCAGGACCTGCGGCAGTTCCGTATGCAGGTGCAGGCGGTCTTCCAGGACCCGTGGAGCTCGCTCAGCCCTCGGATGCGGGTTCGCGACATCATCGCGGAGCCACTGGTGGTCAACAGGAACGTGAGCGGCAAGGAGGCGCGCGAGCGCGTGCTGGAGCTGCTGAACGACGTGGGACTGCGCCCCGAACAGGCCGATCTCTTCCCGCACGAGTTCAGCGGCGGACAGCGGCAGCGCATCGCGATGGCGAGCGCGCTGAGCGTGGAGCCGTCGCTCATCGTGCTCGACGAGCCGGTGTCGGCGCTGGACGTGTCGGTGCAGGCGCAGATCATGAACCTGCTGCGCGACCTGCAGGTGGAACACAACGTGAGCTACCTGATGGTGTCGCACAACCTCGCGACGGTGCGTTACCTCGCGCACGAGGTGGCGGTGATGTACCTCGGCGAGATCGTCGAGCGGGCGGAGACGGACGACCTGTACGAGCATCCGCTGCACCCGTACACGCAGGCGCTCTTCTCGGCGGCGCTTCCGGCGCACCCGGCGCTGCAGCGCGACGAGTTGATCCTGCAGGGCGAGGTGCCGAGCCCGCTCAACCCGCCGTCAGGCTGCCGTTTCCATCCGCGCTGCCCGTTCGCCAAGGACATCTGCGCGGAGGTCGCGCCGGAGTGGAAAGAGGAGACGCCGGGGCATTTCGTGGCGTGTCATCTGTACTAGCGCCGTTGAACATGGGACGCCCGGATCACCCCCTTCCCAGCCTTCCCCCATGAAGGGGGAAGGGACCGGGCAGGGCTCCTTGCTTCGCGGAATGACGGATGGGGCGGGACGTGGGGGCGTTTCGCGAACCGCCCCTACAACAGGCGGGGTTGCGCGCCGGGCCGGGGTGGTTCGACAGGCTCACCATGAGCGGAAGGGGGTACCCTGAGAGGAGAGGGCACCTACAAGGGGCGCCCCTACACCAAGCCTCCCGAGAGATTTCTCGGCTCCGCTGCGCTCCGCTCGAAATGACAAGACTGCCTTGCGGCGTTGACCGCAGGGCGGTGCGCTCCTAGACTCCCATCGTTCCGTCCAACATCGCCAGACCAGGGAGGAAGGCCATGCTGACGAGGGAAGAGAACGAGCTGCTCTGCCGCACGGGGCCGAACGACCCGGCGGGCGTCCTGCTCCGGCGGTACTGGCAGCCGGTCGCGCTGGCGGAGGAGATCGAGCCGGGGAGCGCTCCGATGCCGGTGCGCGTCCTCAGCGAGGACTTGACGCTCTTCCGCGACCAGTACGACCGCCTCGGACTCGTGGCCCGGCACTGTGCCCACCGCGCAGCGGACCTGAGCTACGCGCGCATCGAGGACGGCGGGTTGCGCTGCCTCTACCACGGCTGGCTGTACGACGTCCACGGCAACTGCCTGGAGCAGCCGGGCGAGCCTGAGGGCAGCACGTTCAAGGAGAAGATCCAACTGCTCTCGTACCCGGTGACGGAGCGCGCGGGCGTCGTGTTCGCGTACCTAGGGCCGGGCGAGCCGCCGCTGCTGCCGGCGTACGAGTTCCTGGACATCGCGCCGGAGAACAGGGTCGTCACGAAGATCTACCACGAGTGCAACTACCAGCAGGGGAACGAAGGGAACATCGACCCGCAGCACCTGTCGTTCCTGCACTTCTTCATCCGCGAGGACGCCAGCGGCAGCCGCGTCGCGACCGGCAACGTGCAGGGCGGGGAGGCGACGTCGAACCGCATGATGGGCGACGACCCGTCGCCGACGATCGAGGTCGAGGAGACGGACTACGGCATCCGCATCTACGCGGTGCGCGACACGAACGACGGCGACGACTACGTGCGCATCACGAACTTCATCTACCCGAACCTGGCGTCGTTCCCGGCGTTCCCGGGCGTGTTCGGGGTCAACTGGCACGTGCCGGTAGACGACACGCACCACTGGAAGTTCATGTTCATGGTGCGCTCGGAGGGGCCGCTGCCGAAGGGAGCGCTCGGTCTCACGATGTTCGAGGGGCTGAAGGACGACTACACGAATGAGCGCAACCTGCGCAATCGTTACCTGCAGGACCGGCAGGAGATGCAGACGCGCAGCTTCCTGGGCATGGGGCCAAGCTTCCCCGTTCACGACATGTGGGCAACGGAGGGGGAGGGCGCTATCCAGGACCGGACGACGGAGCACCTCGGCTACACGGACAAGGCGGTTGCGCTCTCACGTCGTCTGCTGCTCAGGGCGACCCAGCAGGTGCAGGACGGCGCGGAAGCCCCGCACGTGGTCCGCGACGCGTCGGCCAACGTTTTCAACCACATCGGCGCGTGGCAGGAGGTCGTCCCCAAGACGGAGGAATGGTCGTCCGTCTGGAAGCGCAACGCGGAGGCGCTGGCTGCTCGGATGGGCACGAACGGGCACAACGGGGCGTAGGTTTTTGGCGTTCGGTTGGGTAGGGGGGAGGTGATTGTGGCGTTGGCGCTCTTGAGCCACTGATGGGCGTCCTGACCTGGTTCTTCAGACGGCGCAAAGGTGCTTGCCCGCATGTCTGGCAAGGCCGGGATGGAGTATGGCGATTCATCTACCGCGCCGAGATACGGGATGGCGGACGCGTGATGAAGTGTCTGATCTGTGGAGCCGAAACCGACACGGCAGAATGAACCAAGATGGAGTCCTACGTTTCCGACCCCAATAGCGAGGTCATCCTGCTGGCAATCGCACTAGTGGTAGTGGCGACAGGCTGGGTCTATTGGATGGCGAGGCGTGAGGGTAGCAAACGTGCGTTCGTGATTGCGGCGGGGTTCCTCCTCGTGGTGAGCGGTACGGTCTTCGTGCAGTTTGCGTGGTTCCCCCTGCTGCTGGCCGGGGGTGCGATGCTGCCTGTGATGGCCTCTATAGCACTGGGGCTGTGGTTCGTGCACCTGATGCGTCGTAGATCGGAGTGATGCCACGCGTTGCTATGCCTCTACCGCGACAACTTGGAAGCAGTGTGCCAGCCGCTCTCGCCTCAAGGGGTCATACCTGTTCGCTATGATTGGGTTGACGAGCAGTAGTGCACAATCCACCCACCACACCGCCCCGGAGTACCCTCACCGCGCGCTGAAGCGCGTTGCCCTCTCCCCTTGTAGAGACCTTTGCATAACCCTTCCACTGAGAGAGGTTTCACGAGTTCAGGGCCTTGGGCTGGAGATGGACGGCCTTGAGCAGGCTTGCCCATCGTCCTCTGCGCCGCTGTTTTGCCCCACTGCTGAGGCAAAGGGCAGTTCTGAGGGGCGTCTAACTGCTGATGGGGACACTCCGCCCCCGGTTGCAGGC
>DAOUHT010000187.1:0-4532 GCA_034428375.1 Dehalococcoidia bacterium
GACACTACCCGTGCAGGTGCGTGAGAGCAGCCGCGGGTTCCCCTGGGTGGTGCTCGTCGCGGCGCTGGGAATCGTGCTGCCCATCTTATGGCTCGTGTTCGTCCCGCGCAAGCGGCGGCGATCGTCGTGAGGCGGGTCCTGCTCGGCAGGCTTTGGAGGGCAGGGGAACAGGCATGCAGTCGCTAAGGATGGCCATCGCCGTAGCGCTCGCCGCGGGGATGCTCTCCGCCGGGTGCGGGATCGTTGGCGGGGGCACCGAAGCCGAGCCGCACACGCATCCCCCCGGGACGGGTCCCCACACTCACGACGGAACGATGGCCAGCGGCAGCACGGCACACGGCACGCCGGTAGAGGCGCCGGAGGGCATGTCCGTTTCGCTACAGGTGATCGCGGACAGCGTGAGCGGGTACAACCTGCGCATCGCGACGCAGGGGTTCCGCTTCGCGCCGGAGAACGCTGGCGCGGCGCACGTCCCCGGCGAGGGTCATGCGCACTTGTACGTGAACGGCGTCAAGACTCGCGTCTATAGCGAGTGGTTCCACGTGGACGGCCTCGCGCCGGGGACGCACGAGGTCCGGGTTACGTTGAATGCGAACGACCATTCCCCGTACGCCTCCGGGGGCGTCACGCTGGAGGACAGTCTGGGCCTGCAAGTTGCGGGGCAGGGCGTCGCCGAAGGGAACTAGAACCTGGAGACTTGGCTGGGGTCCACCTGTTTGCCGGTGACGAGGTAAACGACCTGCTCGGCAATGTTGGTGGCGCGATCGGCGATGCGTTCCAGATCGTGGGCGGTCCAGAGGAGATAGGTGCCGCGCTCGATGACCTTGGGGTCCTGCACCATGAGGAGGAGCAACTCGCGGTAGACCTGATCGTAGAGGGCGTCCACTTCGTCATCGTCGGCCAGTACCTTGTACGCCTTCTCGACGTCGTGCTTGACCAGCGCGTCGAGCGAAGCACGGAGCATAGCGGTGGCTTTCTCGGCCATGCGTGGGATGTCGACCAGGGGCTTGATCGGGGGCTGGTCGCCCATCATCAGGCTGATCTTGCCGATGCCCTCCGCGTAGTCGCCGATGCGCTCGAGTTCCATCGAGACGTGGAGGGCCGCGATGAGCATACGAAGGTCTGAGGCAACCGGCTGTTGGATGGCAATCAGGTCGACGGCCCGTTCCTCGAGCTCGGCGCGCTTCCTGTCGATGATGTCGTCGTCGCGAATCACCTGTTGGGACAACGCGAGGTCACGGGTCTTGAGTGCCTCGACTGCGAGGAATGTCGCTTTCTCCACCATGCTGCCGAGTGCGAGGAGTTCGTCCTGCAGGTTCTGGAGGTCCCGGTCGAACTCTGCACGCTGGTGCCTGCCCATGGGTTGGTTTGTCATTACGTCCTCCTGGCAACGCCTCCCGCGTGGTTAGCCGAACCTGCCGGTGATGTACCCCTCGGTGCGTTCATCCCGGGGGTTGGTGAATATCTGGTGCGTGTCGCCCACCTCTACGAGGTAGCCTGCTCTGTCTTCTCCCATCGTCATGAATGCGGTCCAGTCCGATACACGGGCAGCCTGCTGCATGTTGTGCGTGACGACGATGATGGTGTAGTCCCGGCTGAGCTCACGCATGAGGTCCTCTATAGCCAGTGTAGAGATAGGGTCAAGGGCGGATGCGGGCTCGTCCATGAGGATGACGTCCGGCTGCACCGCGACGGCGCGCGCGATGCAGAGCCGCTGCTGCTGTCCGCCGGAGAGGGTGAGGCCGCTCGCCTTGAGGCGGTCTTTCACCTCGTCCCAGAGGGCGGCCCTGCGCAGGGAGCGCTCCACCGCCTCATCCATGTTGCCGCGGAAGCCGTTGATGCGGAGCCCGAAGGCGACGTTGTCGTAGATGGACTTGGGGAACGGGTTAGGTTTCTGGAAGACCATCCCGACGCGGAGGCGTATCTCGGTGGGGTCGATGCTGGGGTGGTAGATGTCTTCCCCGTTGAAGAGCACCTGGCCCTCCACGCGGGCGCCGGGAACGAGGTCGTTCATGCGGTTGAAGCAGCGCAGCAGCGTGCTCTTGCCGGACCCGGAAGGGCCGATCAGAGCGGTCACGCTGTGCCGCTTGATCTCCATGTTGATGTCCCGCAGCGCCCGGAACGAGCCGTAGTACATGTGCAGCTTCGTGACGCTGAGAGTCGTATCGGTTGCAGTGGGTTCCAGCGTGGTTGTCATTCCTCAGACCTCTTCTGCGTGCGGTTGCGGATGTAGATCGCCACGGCGTTCATGGAGAGCAGGACGGCCAGCAGCACGATGATGCCCGCGGCGGCGATGCCCCGGAATTCGGGCCTGGGTTGTTGTATCCAGTTGTATATCTGTACGGGCATAACGGAGAACTCGTCCAGCGGGTCGGTCGGGATGAAGGTGAGGAAGACGAGCGCGCTGATGGCGATCATGGGCGCTGCTTCTCCGATGGCCCGGGACATGGCGAGGATCATGCCGGTCATGATGCCTGGAAGTGCGTGAGGCAGGACAACGTCCTTTACGGTCTGAAATCTCGTTGCGCCCAGGCCGTACGACGCCTCGCGGTAGGTCGATGGAACGGCACGTATCGCCTCGCGGGAGGCGATGATGACGATGGGCATGACGAGGAGCGACATGGTCAGCGCCCCGGCGAGCACCGTTCTGCCCATCGCAAGGATCTGCACGAACACCGCAAGGCCGAGCAGGCCGTAGACGATCGAGGGCACGCCGGCGAGGTTGGAGATGTTGACCTCGATGATCCGGGTGAACCAGTTCTTCGGGGCGTACTCCTCGAGGTAGACGGCGGCACCGACACCCACCGGCAGAGTGAACAGGCCGGTGAGCCCCATGATCCATAACGTTCCGAATATGGCGGACTTCATGCCCGCCTGTTCAGGGAAGCGGGAAGGGAAGTCCGTAAGAAAGTGCAGGCTGAGCCACGGCACTCCCTGCCAGAGCACACGCAGGAGCAGTGCAGCGAGCCCGGCGAGTCCGAGCAGGATGGCCAGGATAAAGATGACGTAGGCCACCGCGCCGATGCGCTTGCGCACGGCAAGGCGCGGGTTGAGCAGTGCCGTAACCTCTGCTTTAGCCATGCTAGTACTCCTCCCGGAAGCGGCGGACCAGGAAGTGGCCGAGCACGTTCATACCGAGCGTGAACGCGAAGAGGAGCAGTCCGACCGCGAAGATGGTGTTGTACTCCAGCGAGCCGTGCGGAGTCTCCCCGTGCGCAAGCTGGACGATATATGCGGTCATCGCCTGGATGCTCTCGATGGGATTGAATGTCAGGCGCGGCGTTGCGCCAGCGGCGAGGGTTACGAGCATCGTCTCGCCGATGGCGCGTGAGAATGCCAGGATGAACGAGGCGATGATGCCGGAGAACGCGGCTGGCACGACAATGCGGAGCGAGACCTCCAACCTCGTTCCGCCGAGGGCGTACGCTGCCTGGCGGAGCGACCGGGGCACCGCGACCATCGCGTCCTCGCTGAGCGACGAGACCATAGGGATGATCATCAGGCCCATCACCAGGCCGGCGCTCAAGGCGTTGAAGACGATCAGGTCCTCCTGGAAGACGCGGACCGGGATGCTCTGCAGCAACGGGGTGATGAACGTGAGAGCGAAGTAGCCGTAGACGACGGTTGGGATGCCCGCTAGGACCTCCAGGACCGGCTTGATGCTGCGGCGGACCTTGTCCGGCGCGTACTCCGAGAGGTAAATGGCTATGGCCAGCCCAGCAGGCACCGCAACCGCAGCTGCGATGGAGGCGACGAGGAGAGTCCCACTCACCAGTGGCAGCACGCCGTAATGCCGGTTCCCCTCCGCGTCCTTGAGGATGGGGGACCAATTGGTGCCGAAGAGGAATTCCCAGAAGGGAATCTCACCGAAGAAGCCGAGCGACTGGCTCAGCAGGCTGACCACGATGCCGAAAGTGGTTATGACGGACATCACCGCGCAAGCGAAGAAGAGCCAGTGCACGATGCGGCCCTGCAGCGCGCCCCGCTTGCGATTGCGGCTCAACTGCATAGTTGTCTGGCGCTGTCCGATCGGTGCTGCAAAGCCATCTCGTGCCGTAGTGTCCATCACATGTCCTCGTCGCGTCTAGCCCTGCAGGAAGAAAAGGAGGTGGGGCGGTGGCACATCGAGCATTGCTCGTGGGAGGAAGGCCACCGCCCCACAGGGGGACGCTGTCTCTAGAGTCCGGCGGCAGACTTGTTGTCGGCGTAGACGCTGCGCTCGACGGGAACGTAGCCCTCCTCGAGGGTCAGGTCGTATCCGTGGTCCATGTAGAACGTAAGGAGCGCCTTCACCTCGGGCCTCTCAATGCTCTCGACGTTGACGTAGATGAAGAGCGGGCGGGAGAGCGGCTTGTAGGAGCCGTCCTCAATGGTGGAGGGCTCAGGAGTGACGCAGCCGTCGCCGTCGTCGATGGCGACAATCTTGAGGCTGTCCTGGTTCTCCTGGTAGTAGGCGTACCCGAAGTACCCGAGGGAGCCGCGGTCGCCGGCGATGCCCTGTACGAGGACGTTATCGTCGGCGGAGGCGGTGT
>DAOUHT010000188.1:0-19661 GCA_034428375.1 Dehalococcoidia bacterium
CGTACGCGGAGAGCGACTCCACGTAGCGCCGCTGCCCCTCGGCATAGATGGTGTCGAAGGCGAGCGTGGACTTGCCGGAGCCGGACGGGCCGGTGATGACCACGAGCCGGTCGCGCGGGATGGTGACGTCTATGTTCTTGAGGTTGTGCTCGCGAGCGCCGCGAACGACGATGCTTTCGAGGGCCATGGGACCTTGCGTCGGGGATGTCTCGCAGCGCCCTGCGCCACGGGACTAGATGGTATCACTCTGCGGGACTGACAGGGCGGCACAGACGGATTCGTAGTGAGGGTGTTCCGCTCATGGTGAGCCTGTCGACCCACGCGCCTTCCCAGTCGTTCCTGCGCAGGCAGGAACCCCGCAGCCCTGCTCCTCAGCGTGCAGCGCGTGACAATGCAGCCCCGGCCTTCTTGACGAGCTCGCGCAGAACCACGCTCGCGCCGTCGACCTCTATCGCCACAACGCGACCAGCCTCGTCGTAGTCCAGTACAACGCCCTCAGCGACTTCAACCGACCGGACACTCGGCTTCTCCTCGAACTGCATCCGCAGGATGTCCGATTCCTTGTCGTAGACGGTTTCCGGCTTCCGCACTACCAAAGCTCCTCGCCTCGCCACGCTCGTGGTGAATCAGGGGCTACCGTATTGCGAACATTCCGGCTGGACGTCGCTATATGGCAGAATGCCCCTCCTAGCGTCACCTACCGGGCGTCGCTCCGGTTGTCCACGCCTTCACACGAGCGACGCAGTCGTCCAAGCTATCGCGCACCTCGTACACCCAAAAACGCATCACGTCCCATCCCAACTCGATGAGCCGTTCGTTGCGCAGTTGGTCGCTGCGCACCAGTTCCCCGTCCCAGTCTTGGTGGTAGCGCTGGCCGTCGACTTCGATGTCGAGTCTTCGCTCTTCACCTTCCCTGCCTTCGGCGAATAGCGCAAGGTCGAGGTCGTAGCGATCGACCGTGTACTGGGGAAGAGGTTGGAGCCCGGAGGCGCAGAGGGCGCGGTAGAGGATGCACTCCCATTCGGACACTTGGTGAGGGTTGCGCACAGGGGGATAGCCTGCACAGGGTGACGTCATCGAGAGTGCCTGTGCGGGCAGGTCGGCGGCCGCCGCATGGCTGTCGTTCGCCCTGTCCACATAGTCCGCAAAGTCGACGAGATAGCGAACACCCGAATTCTTCGCCGCTGTCTTGTCCCCCACGACGATGAGAGTCGCGCGGGCGCGAGTTATTGCGACGTTGAAGAGATGGCCGTTGGTGCCGAGGAACCGCAGCGAACTATCGGGTGTTCCATGCGAGATAACTGGCGAGAAGATAATGGCGTCCCGTTCGTCGCCCTGATAACGATGAACAGTTTCCATGATGCACCCGTGAGCATTAGCCCACTCTTGCAGCGCATTGTCGCTTGCGAGGAAACGGCGGATACGGTTGGCCTGTTCCCGGAATGGAGTAACGACGCCGACACTGCCGCTGTAGCTGGATTGCATCAGTTTCCGCAACTCGTCAACCACGGCGCGCGCCTCGGCCTCGTTGAAGAGGCTGCCACCTGACGGCCGCGACGCCCGACCGGCGATGTCCAGCCAGCGAACAAAGGGGGGGTCCTTCCACACGGGGCTCAGGCCGTTGAGTTTCGTCGCAATACGAAGTGTGCTCTCGTAGAAGTGGCGGTTCGAGAACCCGATGATGTCCGGGTGAGAGCGGTGATGATCACGCAACTGCACCACCCCCTCAGCGTGCGTAAGGCTGCTCGCCAAGTCGTAGAGGCTGTGGGCTGTGTAAGACCATGACAGGTAACCGTCTGCAAGGCCATGGGTTTGCAGCTTCTGCAAGTCTAATGCCTTCGGCATGGCGCTGATATGACGCAGTTGCATCGGATCGCCGATAATGACGGCGCGCTTGCACCGATAGAGCAACGGCAGCGCGGAAGCGATGTCGCACTGGCTCGCCTCATCGATAACGAGCAAGTCGAACGCGCCTGGGGCTAGGGGCAAGCGCGACCGAGCGCTCAGAGCGGTGACAGCCCATGCCGGCAGGAAGTCGCTTACTTGGTCGAAGAGTCTGTAGTAGCGGGAGAATACGTCCGCCCGCAAGGGCTGGCTGGCCTGGTTAGCACCGACAATCAGCCGTAACACCGCCGAGAAATCTCCGAGCGCCCGGCGGTCGTGTTCCGTGAGCCGCGACGGCTGAGTACGCACCCAGCTTCGCCAGAGGTCGATGGAGTTGGCAGTGATTTGTTGTCTGAGTTCAAGGGTCTCTCTGGCGTTGAATTCAAGAGGGAATGCTTCCTGCAGCTCCGCAAGTACGGAGAAGTAGTCGTGCGCTCTGGCTATGGCGTCGAGGCGCTCCAGAGCGGAGCGTGCGTACGCCGCCAGCGTCAGGAAGTCTTGGGAACCAAGAGGTGGCAGTTCCGCGAGCGAATGGGCACGCAGCGCACGGCGAAGCTCCTCTATAGAAGCACCAAGCGCCTCGATGCGAGAAGGGCCTACGAGGGGCCAGAACAACTGTACTATGACCCCTGCGACGGCGCGGTCGCCGCGCGTAAGCGCCACCTGAACCGCTGCACCCGCCGCACATAACGCACTCATCTCCTCAGTGGAAACTCCTTGGACGGCCGCAAACTCCTCGCTGGCCATGGTGTCGCGCGCCTCGTCGGCGTCGCGCTCTAGGCGGTCGGTCTGGTTGCGAAGGGCCACCGTGCGTTCAAGACGTTGCGAGTTCTCTGAGAGCACTTCAAGGAGTCGTGCGTGATGCTCGGTCTGCTGCTTGTAAGCGCCGAGGTCGTCGGCCGTTGCGCGCCCGCCGCGAAGGGCGTCCAGGTGCTCCGCCAGACGTTGTCGGTGGTCGTCGCTGCCAAGTCGCAGCAGAACGGGGCGGGAGCCGAATCCGTTGAGTCGGTCCTCGACCACGTCAACAGCCTTGTTGTTCTTGCTGGCGAAAAGAACCCGCTGACCGTGGACGACAGCGTTGATGAGCAGCGCGGTTACGACTTGAGATTTGCCCGTGCCTGGCGGGCCGGTGATGACCGTAAGCCGCTCGGTCAACGCGCGCTGTACAGCCTCGCGCTGCTCGCGGTTCAGAGGCAGCGGCTCCAAAAGGTCAGGCGGATTCGTTTCAGGGTTTGTGCAATGAGGCGCACCATTAACCCAAGCCCCCAGCGCTGTGTCGGCTACCTCCGTCGGCGACTTCCTTGCCAGTGCGTCGAGCTCATTCTCAAGCCCGCGCGTGAACTGCGACTGCCCGACGGAGCAGTTGATCGCGCGGTTGTAGATACCAAAGGCGGCTCGTCCGAACGGGCCAATCCCCAGCGCGTCTGTCTCCGGCGGCTCTTGCCAAGGCCAATCAGGGCGAGCCTCGTGCAGGTGGCGAACGACGTCGGTGATAAGCGGCGGAGTGTAAGGGTCAGCGAGGCCGATCTCCGTCTGAAGGTTCAGCGTGTCCTTTAGGTGGTCTCGATCACCGCCCATCGCGAAACGTTTGATGAAGGCAGGGTTGATGAAGGGAAACGGATCGACAGAGCCGTCGTCAGAGACCTCGAACAACAGGATGGGCTCGACCCTGACGCTCCCGGGGCCGCCTGCCGGCGAACCCACAAAGGTGAGATACCCGATGAACTGTTGGCGATGGTCGGACCTGCCGGCACTTGGGCTGGGGAACCCCTTAGACAGAACCTCCGTTAGGGTCCTCGCATTGGCAACGGTATAGTCGGGACTGTCATCCCGCCTGAAGAAGCTGAGTCCATTGTCGTCGTCCGCCGCCAAGCAGGCTAGGTAGTACCGTGCGATCCGGCTGTGGGGAGAATCGGAATGCTTCGTCGTTTCTTCCATGCGGCGCGGCAGCTTGTGACGAGAAGGGATGCTCTGAACAAGTCTTCGAGGGCACGTGGGGGGTGGAGGGAGCATAGCAGTGGAGGGAGACGACACGCTAGCGCGGCGACGTTCGGACACTGGCGCAGCTTGAATGTCCCGTCGTTCCTGCGGAGGCAGGAACCCCGCAGCCCTAGCCGCCCCGAGGCATCGGACGCCCCGGCAGACGCGCCCAGACCTCGTCGCCGCGCACGAACGTCTCGAAGGCCGTCGCGTCGTAGGTGTAGCGGTCGAGGCACTCGCCGGTGACGATGTCGAAGATGGCCGAGTGCAGCGGACAGATGACCTGCCCCGGCTCGATCGTGCCCCAGGAGAGCATCGCGCCCTGGTGCGGGCAGAAGTTCTCCAGCGTGCCGAGCTTCTCGCCGTCCCAGAAGACGGCTATCTCCCACCCGCGGTACCTGGGGTGCTCGATCTCGATGGCGAGCACGCCCCTCTCCTGCACCTCGCTGAGAGCGCAGACGTAGTACTCGTTCAGGGTCGTGGGGGCCCGGTTGAACATCGCCTATTGGATCTCCAGCAACGGCTGACCTGCCTCGACGGCCTGGTCCTTCTTGATCTTGATGCCCTTCACCACGCCGCTGCGCGCCATGCGCACGCTCTGCTCCATCTTCATCGACTCGAGCAGGCAGATCTCGTCGCCCGCCTCCAGCTCCTGGCCCTTCGTGGCGGTGACAGAGACGATCTTGCCGGGCAGCGGACAGCGGATGACGCGCTCGTCGCCCTGCGTGATGCCGCGCAGACCGGGCAGCTCCGCCTTGCGGGGCGCGGAACGCCGCACCGGAACACCGGCATCGCCCGGGTTGCCGACCTCCACCAGGTACGTCTCGCCGTCCACGACGACCTCCACCGGGTTCTGGTAAAGGTCGGCGATCTCGACGTGGTACCAATCGTCGTTGACTCGCACGCGCATCCGTTTCACTACAACACTCCGTTGCTGAGGCGGTTCATCATGGCCATGCGCCGGCCGTGCATCCGCCACCTGCTGAACTGTATCTCCCGCGGGGACTCCTCTTCCAGTGCCATGACGACGGCTATCGCGGCGGCGATCGCGCTGTCGCGCGCCGGCTCGTTCAACATCCGCTCGAGGAATGCGTTGTCGAACGCGGCGTTCCTGAAGCCCTTGTGCTCCATCACGCGCCGCACGAGCGGGATGTTGACGACCGGCCCCTCGACGACGTACTGGTCGAGCGCCGCCAGCATGTGGGCGATCGCCTCCTCCCGCGTCTCGCCGTGGACGATGAGCTTCGCCATCATCGACTCGTAGTGCGGCGACACCTCGTAGCCCTCGTACAGCGCGCTGTCGACGCGCACGTTCGGCCCCTCCGGCTCGACCAGCACCGAGACCGTGCCCGCGGTCGGCAGCAGCATCACCGGGTCCTCCGGGTAGATGCGCGCCTCGATGGCCGCGCCGTGCTGGTGTATGTCGCTCTGCGAGAGCGGCAGACGCTCGCCCGCCGCGACCCGCAACTGCAGCTCGACGAGGTCCAGCCCCGTGACCATCTCCGTGACGGGATGCTCCACCTGCAGCCGCGTGTTCATCTCCAGGAAGTAGAAGCGCTCCTCCTTCGCGTCGTACAGGTACTCGATGGTGCCCGCGTTCGTGTAGCCGATGCTCTTCACGAGCCGCACCGCCGACTCCAGCAGCGCGCTCCGTATCTCCGGCGTCAGCTTGGGGCACGGCGTCTCCTCGACCACCTTCTGGTTGCGGCGCTGCACCGAGCAGTCGCGCTCGAACAGGTGCAGCGCCTTGCCGAAGTGGTCCGCGATGACCTGCACCTCGACGTGCGACGCGTTCATGATGCGGCGCTCCATGTAGACGCGGCTGCTCCCGAACGCGTTCAGCGCCTGCGACCGCGCGCGCGTCACCGCCTCCGGCACCTCTTCGATGCTGTTGACGACGCGGATGCCCATGCCGCCGCCGCCGTCCGCCGCCTTGATCATCAGCGGGAAGCCGATGCCGCGTGCGATGGCCACGGCCTGCGCGTCGTCTATCTCGCCCTCCGCGCCGGGGCTGATGGGCACGCCCGCCTCCCGAGCGAGCCGCCGCGCCATGATCTTGTCGCCCATCTGCGCGATGACCTTCGACGACGGCCCGATGAACGTGAGCCCTTCCTTCTCGACCGCCTCGACGAACGACGGGTTCTCGGAGAGGAAGCCGTAGCCGGGGTGGATGGCCTGCGCCTTCATCTTCTTCGCGGCCTTGATGATGGACTCGCCGTTCAGGTACGACTCCGACGCCGGCGCCCCGCCGATGTGGACGGCGCGGTCCGCCATCTGCACGTGCTTCGCCTTCGCGTCCGCGGACGAATACACCGCGACGGCCTCGATGCCGAGACGCTGGCACGTGCGGATGACGCGGCAGGCGATCTCGCCGCGATTGGCGATGAGCACAGTGTCGAACATGGGACACAAGTGTAACGGTCGCACCCGCCCCCGGCCAACCTGGTCTGCCCCGTCGTTCCTGCGGAGGCAGGAACCTCGCAGCCCCGCTTGTCATGTTGAGCGAAGCCCGCGCTTTAGTGCGCAACATCCTCTCGGGGAACGTCGGTGAACCACGGCGCGCCTCCCGAGAGATTCCTCGGCTCCGCTCGGAATGACAACCCTGCCCCCTCCGTCGTTCCTGCGGAGGCTCGCGCTTAAGCGCGCAACCTCGCAGCCCCTCCCCCGGCCCAAGGATGCCCCGGATGGCCGGCCCCCGGCCTGCGGAGCGCCTGTGCGGGCGGCCCGTGGCCGTCGTTGTCCGCCTCTCCCCTCCTCTGCGGACGCGCGGCGCAGGCGTGGACAGCACGCCCGGGGTGCGAAAAAGTGCGCCAAAATGAGCCAAAACTGGCCATTTCACTCCTGCGGACCCGCCCCCAGGGCCGGGCCAGCCCCCGACGCTGTCCCGATGGCGGCGCGCCGTCACCAACCAGCGTACGCGCCCCCGCCGAGACCGCGAAAGGGGCGCGTGTCGCAACCCCGTCATTCCCGCGCAGGCGGGAATCCAGAAAGGGCGGGGCGTGGTGATGCCTGGTGTAGGGGCGTCCCTTGTGGGCGCCCTGCGTATCGCCTACCCCACCTCCCCCATCACACCCCCGAGCGCCGACGCATAGTCGCGAGGCTCGATGTGCGGAAACAACGACCGCGCCAGATCGTCCGTCACCACGACATCGTTCCGCAGCCCCTCCACGAGCGCCCGCGTGATGGCGGTGGGGATCGGCGTGAACCAGTGCACCCAGTACGACGACAGCCGCGGCGTCAGCACCGGGACGGCGAGCATCAGCCGGTGCAGCCCCCGCGCCCGCGCGTAGCCGAGCATCAGCCCCTCGTACGTCGTGACGTCCTTCCCGCCCACCTCGACGATGCGGCCCCGGCACGACGGCGTGTCGAGCGCCGCGACGAGGTAGTCCAGCAGATCGTCGACCGCTATCGGCTGCACGCGCGAGTACAGCCATCGAGGGCAGACCATGACCGGCAGGCGCTCCACGAGGTAGCGGACCATCTCGAACGAGATGCTCCCCGCCCCGACGACCACCGCGGCGCGGAACTCCGTGACCGCGACCCCGCCCGCGCGCAGCGCACGACCGCACTCCTGCCGCGAGCGCAGGTGCGGCGAGAGGTTGGCCCCCGACCCCAGCCCGCCGAGGTAGATGACGTGCCCGGCGCCCGCCTCCGCGGCGGCCTGCCCGAACGTGCGGGCAGCCTGGACGTCCAGCTCGTGGAACCCGGCGCCGGAGCCGCTGCACATGCTGTGGACGAGGTAGTACGCCGTGTCGACGCCCGCGAGCGCCTCGGACAGCGACCCGCGGTCGAGCACGTCCCCGACCGCCACCTCGACCTCCCCGGCCCACGGACGCGACCGCACGCGCTCCCGGTCGCGGACGAGGACGCGCACGCTGCGCCCCTCCTCCAGCAGCCGGGGCACCAGCCTCCCGCCGATGTACCCCGTAGCTCCGGTGACCAGGATCGTTCCAGCAGCCCCCATCCGATTCCTACGCCGCGCAGCCCCCACCGCCCCTCGCCAGCCTCGGGGCACGGTGCTGCCCACACCTCTATTGTACGAGGTGTGCCCGTCGTTCCCGCGCAGGCGGGAACCTCGCAGCCCAGACGCTCTCCGCTGCTGGCCTTCCGCCGCCACTGGCCGGGGTACGCGGCCATGGGGCAGCGGGAAAGGACAGGTGTCATTACTCAAGGGCTAGATCGATGCACAGGATGGGAAGGGGTGTCATGCTGAGCCCTTCGCATATGGAGGTCCGTTCATGGGCTCATCTCTCCGTCACTGGGACGCGTTCAACTCTCGGTTGCTTCACCGAAGGCACCTAGGCGCCTGGGTGAGCCAGGCTCGCCGGTAAGGGACTGAATACGCCGATCAAGCTCGTCGTAGTCAACATTTAGCACAATAACGTTATCGGGACGCACCAACAAAGCGCCTTGGCTTGCACCTGCGAGATCCGATACTGCTTGGCGGATGGCCCCTTCCTGTACGTCTTCGAAGCCTGTCATCCGAGCAACCTCAGTCGCAATCATCGTGATGCTGCGTGGACTACTCGCCAAGATGCCGTGGACATTGCGCAGAGCGACAGCTATTGCCCGATACAGTGCTCGCCGTTCCCAAGTCGGGCTGGCTAGCAGTTCTGCTACTGCTTGTTCAACGTCCTCAGGTGCAAAGGATTGTCTTACGATACGCAATACCTGGCGTGCAGAAATCTGGCGTGATTCTGCTGCGCGAATGATATCGGCGAATTGCCCAATTGTCCAACATGATATCTTCAGTTGTCTGGCCGATAATGCTGCGTTGCTAGCTTCACTCCCCTGATATCCAGGGGCTACCAGCAAACACCTATCTACCTCATGTCGCTCCATATTCACACTGATACCGGCAAAGTCAATGTCCTTTGCAGAAGGCGCATCTACAGAAGACTTAGCTTCTAGTGTTATCTTTTGCTCCCCATAGGGGAAGTCAGCAAATCGTGCGATGCCATCAGGTTGACGAGATCCTCCAATATGCTTAGTGACGAAGCCTAGGGCACGAGCACCTGCGACGACAGCAATTTCCAAATCATGTCTGTTACTGGCACTATCTCTGATGTAGTTGCTTAGAGAATCAAGTGAGAATAGATGCGAATCTGCAAGGCCACGTAGCAGAAGATCTCGCCTCTCGAGCACTTCCCCGATTACATGGGGACTGACACCGGCTTCTCGCAAGTACACTTCAAGCAAGGCTTCGCTGGTCACGACATCTTGGAGAAGGCCTTGAACCGCCGGTTCACCCGAATAGGCGACTACTAGCTCATGGTCCTGGTTGACTACAAACGTGGAGTCAGCAGGGTTGAATTCTACCAACCTTTCAGCTCGTCCACGCGAGGTATACTGGTACGTGTAAGGTTGTTTGCGGCCGCTCGCAGAATATAAGGACTGAGTCAGTTCTGCAATATTCGTGTCAGGATCTACATTGAGATACATCCAAGACTCATCGGGCTCCGGCCCGATGAAGTCTTGCTTGTACATCGTAAGAGCATCTGCTGTTGGGTATTCGACCAGTCTTTCCGGAACCCATACTCGCTTCTCTTCACGCGCCCCTAGCGATTTGAGACCTGCTTGGCGATTGTGCTCCTCATATCGGCTCCTTGCTTCACTGAAGATCTCATTGAGAACAACCTGAGCATCACGGTAAAGTTGGACATCCTCCATGGATTCACGATTCGCTGTGACGACTTTGTCCAAGTCATCAGCATAGACATTGGCTCTGAACCGATTTAGCGTTGCATGAGACAGCTCATGCAAACCAAAACGCGCATCCTCTTCGTTTACAAGCCTACCATGGACATACACAAAGAAGCCTTCACTCCGCACAATCTCTGAACTCTTGCCCTCCAGGGTCTGAAGAGTTACGCTAACATCTCCGTGAATTCCTTCAGGGAATTGCTCGGACACTATTTTCTCGTCGTCTACCTTCCACTGGTATCCAGTCTTCTTGGAAATGGACTCCAAGCGACTGAGTGGTAGTTCGCTAACCTTGAATTCGACCAAGATGGTATGGTCTTCTTTGGAACTCTCAACCTTGTCGCCGTTCAGAAAGAGGCTAAAGCTGGCACTGAGCGGCATGGCTGTTCTGAGTACCCAACGGAGTCTGCCGAGTCCCATCGTTTTCGCTTTGGGTTTCAGTTCTTCAAGAATGACAAATGTCCATGAATCGCTGCTTGCCAAAAGCGTGTTGTCTAGGCCAACAGATTTGACAGCATCACGAAACCGCAGGTCGTTCCATAGGTCAGCTAGGCTTATTTGACGCACTGGCAGAAGGACTTGTGTGGTTGTGGCGTTGGGTTTTGAGACAAATTGACGGTAATCAATCGTAACCGCCAGATGCTTGCCATTAGACTTAGTCACATATGTGACACGATTGGCTACTGCATATGTGGAGAGTTTGCCGATGCCAAACTTCCCTATCTGCTTACGTTGTTTACGGGCATATATGGTCTGGCTGCGTGTTTTTGGCCTGCCAACTTTCCAAAGGTCAGCAAGGCCTTCATAGGTCATTCCTAGGCCATCGTCATAGACTACAATGTATGACTCCACAGCAGGTGTGTGCGGCACATAGATTCTAGCCTCATCTGCTTCAGCGTCAAAGCCATTGACGACCAGTTCTTCTATGGCCTTGGACGGAGACCTGTATAGTTGTTCGGATAAGAGCCCTACGAGCTCGGGAGACAAAGTTACGGGTAACTGACGGCCAACTCTTTTCCCAAGTGAATCAAGGGATTGATAGAAAGGATGCGTAGTCATCTAGGCCCTCCTACAAAAAACCAAGACGTGCTCTTTGTCGATGTTCGCCCCGTTGTGTCGGCCATATGACATGTATCGATTCTTGAGGGGATACCACAACTTGTTGAGTAGTTCATAGTGATCAGCACCGATTTCTGCAAACAGATCCGATGTTGGGATGGTACTCCCGTTCCATTCACTGTGTCCTAGCACGAACACAACTGGTGCACCGACGGGGACGACAGTGGCAAGTTGTCGGAAGGTGGCTTGCATGGAAAGCATGTAATGAGCAAATGCGTCAGCCCGTTTTCTGGACAAGGCTGCAATGGATCTATAGAGAGTTGTTGAAAGTGGGCCCAATTGTTCGACCTGCTTGAGGAGCGGATGGTTGTGGCTCACATTCGGTCGTCCTATGTATCGCGGCAATAGGTCCAGGCGGTCTGCGTGGGTCTTGGTAAAGCCCAACCAGAACATTTCAAGTTTGTGACGCCTGTAATAGTCTACTGCATTGTGATATGGCGGGGACGTAATGACGGCATCGACCTGCGTTCTAATGCGCTTGGCTAGTGACGTTGCGTCGGCCTCAATCACGGTAACCCTTTGTTGATTAGTGGCTTCGTGATAGGACTTTACAGCAATGAGTGCTTTTCTGCCGGCCTCAATGAAGAGATTGATTGGATTAATCACGCGTCCGGCTTCATCGAGCTTCTTCATGTACGATGTTACTTCTAGTCCAGATACAGGTACAGGGTCTGCGTTCGAAGACTTCCGAAGTATGGAGGCGAAAACGAGCAGAAAGAGCATTCGATGTGTCTCTGGAATGGAGGCCTGCTGTATTGTAAGCAGTATTCTTGCTAAATCGACGATAACATACCGCCTGAACCAGTGCTGTAGGTTGGGAATCATCGGTACCCAGAGGTGTTCCAGCGTCAACTGTTTGTCGTATTCAATCGTTGTGAGGTCCTCGTACTGACGCGTACGGTATTCGTCCTCCGACCGGGCTTGAGCCTGTATTGATAGTTGGAGTCTAGACCATGATGCTTCAAGCTTATCTGAGTTGAACCTGTGAGTCTTGGCTCGCGAAACGAAGACCGCGACAGGGTCCACATCGCTACCAATCGCACAGCGGTCCTCTGCTGCTGCAGCGACTAGGAGCGTTCCGCTGCCACAGAAGGGATCAAGCACTGTCTGACCTGGAACTGTATAGGAACGTATCAAGGAATGCGCAACCGGAGGGTGGAATTTGGCTGGGAAACGAAAGAGGTAATGCGTAAGCCGGGGAGCATCAATGTCGGAGAAGATTAGTTGGGCATTATTGTGGTGGAGCGGAGCTGGTTGTTGGCCGGAACGTTGTTGTTCTCCAGGCGAATCCGTCCGCAACCGCAGGCCGGAGGGTGCACTGGCCTGATTATTGGTCGTTGGTGCCGAATGAAGAGATGAGGTGGTCATGGCGTTGAGAAACCTTATCGCACGCAGCGTATCACTGCCACCCAAACCACTGACACCCGCCCCTTACGCCGCCACCCCCTCACCCCGTACGATGGTTGGATGACCGTCGACCGTGCACGACCCATGGACAGCGCCTATAGCTCGACGCCCAGCCAGTGCTCCGATCTATGGGTCGAGGTCTTCACACACACTTTCGGCGCGCATCTTGCCGCCTTACCCCCGGAAGCAGGCCACGGCCTTGTCGATATAGATGAGAAAACCTCAGGTTACCCCCATGTGCACTCGTAACGCGCACATCAAGAACAGCATGAAGAACGGACGCGCAGCATGGCCCGGGGGAGAAGGGCTACGAGGTTCCTGCCTCCGCAGGAACGACGGAGGCGCAGCCTTACAGCACCGCCATCATGTGGTGCTGCACGCGGTTGCTCCGCTGCACGCCCATCTTCATCACCTGCCGCGCCGGGCGGTCGTCCGGGTCCGGGAACATCGCCGTCCATGCCGCGTCGATGGCCGGCAGGTCGTCGTAGTCCTGGATGAGCAGCGTGATGAGCCCCACGTTGTCCATCGTGCCGCCGCCCGACTCCACGAGCGACTGGATGTTGCGGATGCCGTGGTGCGCCTGCCCCTCGATGCCCTTCACCGGCTCCAGCTTGTCCGGCCCCGCCGTGTCGACGCCGGAGACGCCGCCCGAGCAGAACAGGTCGCCGATGCGCGCGCCCATCGGGATGGGGTCGTGGTGCCCGTGCCCCTCTATCTCGTGGTTCGTCCGCTCGCCGCCGAGCCTGCCGATCACCTGCATCTGGATCTGCCCGCCCATGGGGTAGCGGTACGTCTTGCGCGCCGCCTGGTACTGGCCGATGGGCCACGCCTCCAGGTACACGTCCACCATGTACGGCTGGTACGCGAAGTCGTTCAGGTACACCCACTGCAGCACCACGTCGTCCACCGTCCCGCCCGCGTGCTCCATGAACACCCGCATGTTGTCGAAGCACTGGTCGGTCTGCGCGTCCTCGCCGGTGACGGGCAGCGACGTCGACAGGTCCCACGGCACGATGACGGACGAGAAGACGTAGTCGCCCATCCGCACGCCGTTCGGGAGCGGGTCGCGGTGCGTCAGCCCCGGCACCTCGATGCGCTGCCGCTTCTGTCCGGCCACGCCTATCGCATGCAGCTCGACGCCCTCGCCGGGCGGCAGCGGGTAGGACGTCGTCTTGCGCGCGGGCCGGTTGTCCGGGTCCGGGAACAGCTCCAGCCACCCCGTGTTGATGTGCGGCCGGAAGTCCTGGCTGTCGATGAAGTTCGTGACGATGCCGATGTCGTCGGTCGACAGCCCCGCGGCCTCGACGAGCGTGCGCAGGTTGTGCCACGCGTTCAGGAACTGCTCCGCGGGATCGTCCGGCATCACGCCTGTCTCGAGGTCGATGCCGTGTATGCCCGAGGTGAAGAACAGCCCGCCGACCTGCACGAGGTCCGGCGCGACCGCGTCCGGCGCGTTGAGGCCGGGCAGCCGCGTCGTCGAGCGCTTGTTCGGCTTCCCCGGCGCGCCCTTGTCGCTCAGCGCGGGGCCGGGCGCGTCGCGGAACTTCGGACGTATCGCCGCGTTCGCCAATCGCGCGTCGCCCGCGGCCTTGACCATCGCCTCCGCGCCCGCGAGCGCGAGCCGCTCGTCGCGGTCCTCGTCGCCGGTGCCGCACACGCCGATGCCGCCGATGACCTCGCTCGCCCGGTGCAGCGTCAGCCCGCCGTGCAGCGTCGTGACGCCGTCGTTCGACCAGTCGGCGACGGTGCGGCCGTCGTGCGATATCTGCTGCCGGTATATGAGCGTGTCGCGCCCGATGAACGCGGCGGTGTACGCCTTGCGCTCCGCGTTCCGCACGTCGGTCGCCGACGCGCCGTCCTTTCGGACGGAGTACACGAGCGCGCCGCTCTCGTCGACGACCGCCAGCGCGAACGGGCGCTCGTTGGGCCGCGCCGCGTCCATCGCAGCAGCTATCGCGCACTCGGCGTCTGCAAGGCTGATCGTCTCTCGTGCCGGCATGCCTACACCCCCTCGACGCAGATCACGGAGGCCGTCGCGGCCTCCCAGCGGACGCCCACGATGCCCTGGTACGCGTCGGAGTTGTACCAGGCCTTCAGCGTCTCCATGTCCGGGAACTCGATGACCACGAGACGGCTGGGCTGGTACTCGCCCTCGATCGTCTCCGCCGCGCCGCCCCGCACGAGGAACTTCCCCCCGTACGGCTCCAGCGTCCCGGGCACCTGCGCCCCGTACGCCTGGTACGACTCCTGGTCCTGCACCTTTACGTCCGCCATGAGATACGCCGGCATCACGCCACCCCCATCGCTTCGAGCCCGATGCGCGCCAGCGCCTCGTCCCGTATCGTCGAATTCCCGCTCATCGCTATCCCCCCCACGACCTGCCCGCCGGAGACGATGGCGAGCCCGCCCTGCAGCGTCGTCAGCTTCGGGTCGCCCCAATCGTTCAGCGTCCGCGCGTTCGCCTTCACCACGTTGTCGCGGAAGTCGACCGTGTTCATCCCGATGCGCGCGGCCGTGTACGCCTTCGCCCGGGCGCGCCCCAGCATCCGCGCCGGAGCGCCGTCCACCCGGGCGCACAGCACCTCCGCCCCGTGGGCGTCCGTGATGCACAGCGCTCCCGGATTGTCCGTGCCGTCCGCGAACTCGGCGAAGATCGCCTCCTTCGCCTTCAGGGCCTCCTCGAGGCCGATGCTCTTCGTCTCGAACATGGCTACAACTCCCGCAGCAGCCGGCCGAAGCCGGGTATCTTGTCGTCCACCCCGGCGAGGCGCAGCGACTGCCACGCCATCGCCTGCATACTGCTCACGACCGGCACGCCCAACTCCTGCTCCAGCGTCTCGACGACCGCCACGCTCGGCATCAGCGCCCCCGTTATCCACACCCCATCGGCGTTCGGCGTCGCCCGGAACAGGTCCGCCGCCATCCGCCGCACGATGCCGAGGTCCATCGTCGACACCTCGTACGCCCGCAACTCGCCGCCCGCGACCTCGCCCACCACCGAGCCCGCGTTCGCGACCTCGATGTCGGCGTTCGAAACGTAGTCCGCCAGCTGCGCGTGCGTCTTGTCGTCGAACGGCGTCAGCATCGCCACCCGGCCCATCCCCAGCCCGTTCATCGCCCTGATGCACGAGCCGAGGTCCGTCGCCGCAGGCGTGTCCGTCACGCTCCCGATGCGCCGCAGGATCTCGTCCTCGAACTTCCAGCCGCGCCCGGAGATGATCGGCACCCCCGCCTGCATGATGGACTGCGGCCGCCGCGTCATGATCTCCTCGGTAGCCGCCGGCAAACGCTCGATGCCCGCCGCGTACGACCGCTCCCCCTCCGAGAGCACCACCCCCAGCGAGGTCATCACGATGGTCACGCCCTCAGGCGCGATGAGATAGAACTCATACGAGTTGTTCTCGTGCGCGGGCGACGGTGTAATGAACCCGCACCGTGCGCGCCAGCCATAGGGCCGGTCAGCGGTCGCATTCAGCGCCATGCGTCCTCCTCCGTACCGGGGTGCGGGGAGTGTACCCGGAGGGTTGGCAGCGCGCCACTTGCGACGAGTGGAGGGAAGTTGAGTAACAAAAGTGAACGAATGATAGAATCATTACTATCATCCATGCAGAGGTGATACTATCTTCACGCCGCGATACACATATTCCACCCGGATACAAGGCTCGCTGGAAGCCCTGGACCGGCAGCGCTGGCTGTTCGAGAACATGCTGCTCATGCCCAGGTACGAGGTGTGGGTCAAGCGCAGCATCTCGGTTTCTCGCGTCGCGGGAACGACCGCCATCGAAGGAGAGGGCATCGGTACGGAGGCGGTCAGCGACCTGATGCGGGGCGGCGCAGCAGCGCGCTCGGACGTGGACGCCGTACGCGCCAACAGCAACGCGATCGCTGCGTACGAGTTCATCGACTACCTGAGCGGGCAGTCCGACATACCCCTGAGCGAGCTGGTCATACGCGAGCTGAACAGGCAGTTCATGCGGGGCGGGCCGGAACTGCTGACGCCGGGGGTCTACCGGAAGGGGCAGAATTCGGTGGGCAACTTCATGCCGCCCAACCAGGGCGACGTCCCCGCGTTCATGCGCGACTTCGCCGAGTGGCTCTGCGCGGACGACGACGTGCATCCGGTCCTCCGCGCCGGCATCGCGCACCTGCACCTGGTGTCCGTCCATCCGTTCTGGGACGGCAACGGGCGAACAGCACGTGGGCTGATGACGCTCATCCTCCAGCGTTCCCCGCTGGGGTTCAGAAACCTGCTGTCCGTCGAGTCCTGGTTCGCGGACAGGCGGGACGCCTACATCGACGCCATCGAACGCGTGCAGGGGCGAGCGTTCTCCGAGGCTTACGACATGACCACGTGGCTGGAGTTCTTCGTCGATGCGTTGGCAGCAGCGGCGCAGTCGCTCATGAACGAGCTCACAGACTGGCACCGGTGGATGCAGGAGGTGCAGGGTCCGCTCCGACGGGCAGGACTCAACGACCGGCAGGCCGATGGGCTCGCCTACGCCGCGCGGGCGGGGCGTATCACGAGGCCGGAGTACATCGAGATAACCGGGGTCTCGCCCATCACGGCGACCCGCGATCTGGCGCGCCTGGTGGAGAGCGGCTTCCTCGAGGTCCAGGGGCGCACGCGAGGTCGTGCCTACATCTTCAAGAGGCAGGTGTAACGTCCAGCGACGCCCGCGCTTCCCCTACCCGCGGCGCTTGCGCAGCTCCGCCCAGACGTCGTCGGGCGAGAGGCCCGCGTCCGCGAGCAGCACGAGCGTGTGGTAGAAAAGGTCGGCGACCTCGCCGGGGAGGCTCCCGGTGTCCTGCGTGGCCGCGGAAAGCGCCACCTCCACGCCCTCCTCGCCCACCTTCTGCGCGATGCGCGACGTGCCGCTCTCGAACAGCGACGTCGTGTAGCTGCCCTCCGGGCGCTCCTGCTGCCGCTGGCGTATGACCTGGAAGACCTCCGAGAGCACGCCGGGGCCCGCGTCGCTCCGCTCGTACTGAGGTTGCTCCGGCAACGGTGTAAAGAAGCAGGAGCGCTCGCCCGTGTGGCACGCTGGGCCGTCTGCGCGCACCTTGAACAGCAGCACGTCGCCGTCGCAGTCGACCTGCGCCGACGAGACGTGCAGGAACGCACCGGACGTCTCGCCCTTGTGCCAGGGCGCCTGCCGCGAGCGGCTGTAGAAGTGCATCTCGCCCGACTCCAGCGTGCGCACGACCGCGTCCGGGTTCATGTGCGCGACCATCAGCACCTCGCCGGTGGCCTCGTCCTGGCAGATGGCCGTGACGAGTCCCTGGGCATCGAGCTGTATCCGTGCGTTCTCTGCGGTCGTCATCGGGTCCCTCCCGCGTTCGCGGCGCGTCAGTCGAACAGCGCCGGGATCTCGGACAGATCGCTCACGATGTGATCGGGTGGCAGCAGCGCGCCGTTCTCGGGTGGCGGCGTGCGTCCCGGCGTGTCCTGCGTGCGTTGGATGAGCACCGTCTGCATGCCGGCGAGCTTCGCGCCGTGCGCGTCGTCGTAGGGGGCGTCGCCCACGTAGAGCACTGCTTCCGGTGCGACGCCCATCTCCTCTACGAAGCGCGCAAAGATGCGCGGGTCCGGCTTGTAGGCGCGCGCACCCTCCGACGACATGACGTGAGCGAAGCAGTCCCAGCCGTTGTGCTCGATCGTGCCGTGCAGGAAGCGGTCGTCCGCGTTTGAGAGCACGGCGAGCGTCCGCATCCTCCTCAGCGCTTCGAGCGCGTCGTTCGTCTCGGGGAAGGCGCTCTTGGTGGACAGCGCCGTCACGCTGTCGGAAGCCGCCTGCTCCGCATCGCCGGTCAGTCCCATCACCTCGAACGTTTCGACGAAGGCGTCACGCCAGGCCTCCCAGTACGTCTTGAACGGCGGACTCGCCTCCGGGTCGGCCATGTTCGTACGCGTCTTGCGGAACTGCACCTCGTGGATGGCCCACTCCTTCCAGAATTCGAGAGCGTCCACGGGCAGGCGTTGTCCGTCCACAATGGCCTTGTGCGCCATCTGCCATTCGGCGGTGTCGTTCTTCACGAGCGTGCTGAACATGTCGAAGGCGATGACTTCGATGTTGCGGAGGTCTGCCATCGTTCAGTGGACCTCGCGCGCCGGGATGCCCTGCGCCGCCAGCGAGCGCTTGACCTCCGCGATGGAGTGCTGGCCGTAGTGGAAGATGGAGGCTGCCAGGGCAGCATCGGCGTGGCCGTCGGTCACCGCCTGTGCGAGGTGCTCGACGCAGCCGGCGCCGCCGCTCGCGATGACCGGAACAGGGACCGCGTCCGCCACTGCGCGCGTGAGCTCGAGGTCGTAGCCGTCCTTGTGGCCGTCTGCATCCATGCTCGTGAGCAGCACCTCGCCCGCGCCGAGTTCTGCCGTGTACTCCGCCCACCGCACCGCGTCGATGCCCGTGGGCGTGCGACCGCCGTGGATGTAGACCTCCCACTGCGAGTCGGGGCCGACCGCCAGCGAGCCCTTGCCGGGGTGGCCGTCCGCCAGCAGCGACGGGTCCGCCGACGGACTGTCCGGCGCGATGCGCCGCGCGTCGATGGCGATGACGAGGCACTGGTTGCCGAACGCCGCCGTCGCCGCCGCGAACGCGTCCGGGTTCAGCACCGCCGCCGTGTTCATCGAGACCTTGTCCGCGCCCGCGTTCAGCAGCTTCCGCACGTCCTCGACGGTGCGCACGCCTCCGCCGACGGTGAGCGGGATGAACACCTGCTCCGACACATGCTCTACCACCTCGATGATCGTGTCGCGTCCGTCCGAGCTGGCGGTGATGTCGAGGAAGACGAGTTCGTCCGCGCCCTCGCGGTCGTAGAACGAGGCGAGCTCGACCGGGTCCCCTGCGTCGCGCAGGCTGACGAACGACGTGCCCTTGACGACGCGCCCGCCGGTGACGTCCAGGCACGGGATGATGCGCTTGGTGAGCATAGTCCTAACAGGATAACGGACGCGCCCTGAGAGCGGAGCGACTTACGCTGTCCACGAGACGTGGCCGTGCAGGTCGGCGGGCTGCGGCTTGCTCTTGAAGACGGCGAACTCCGCCTTCGATGCCGCGACGGTTGTGTCCGCGCCGTGGCCGGGGAGCATGAGCGAGCCGTCTGGCAGCGTGAGCAGCCGCTCCTCGATGCTCGCCACGACCTGCCGCAGGTCATCGGGCGTGTTCGTGCGGCCCGGCCCGCCCGGGAACAGCGTGTCGCCGGAGACGAGCGTGCCGTCGGTGAAGAGGCAGAGCGCGCCGGGCGTGTGGCCGGGCGTATGCAGGATTCGGATGCGCGCCGCCCCGATGCTGAGCTCATCGTTGTGGGCGAGCAGCGCGTCCGGCTCGCCCGGCAGCCTGCGGGCGTCGCTCTCGTGCACCGAGACCGGTAGGTCGGTGAGCCGCTTGAGGTCGGCGTAGCCCGCGACGTGGTCCGGGTGCGTGTGCGTGACGATGACGCCCTTCACCTGGAAGCCGTCCGCCTCGCTCAGCAGCCGCTCGATCTCCGCCGGCGCGTCGACGAGGTACGCCTCCTTCGTGGCCGGGTCGGCGATGACGTAGCCGTTGTTGTCGTACGGCCCCATGCCG
>DAOUHT010000189.1:0-20776 GCA_034428375.1 Dehalococcoidia bacterium
GATGACCTCTCGCTCCTCGATGTGAGCGGGTAGAGGAAGTTGGACGAGTATGCCGTGGAAGCGGGGGTCGGCATTGAGTTGCCGCACGAGCGCGATCAGTTCGTCCTGAGTGGTCTCCTCCGCCGACTCGAACGTCTCGCTGAACATGTCCGCCTCATCGCAGGCGCGGCGCTTGTTGCGCACGTAGACGGCGGACGCAGGGTCGCTGCCGACGAGCACGGCGGCGAGGCCGGGGACCACACCGAGACGCTTGGTAAGCACACGCGTCTCTTCGGCCACCTCGCCGCGTATCTCCTCGGCCATCTGCTTGCCATCGATAACGGTCGCGGTCACGGACATCGCCTCCAGTGGGGTGCGTCAGATGATAGCAGCCGCTGGGCGGTCGGGCTGATATGATGCTGCCCGCTGGGTGTATCAGGCTTCGCCAAGTACATCCGGCGCGTTGCAGATGGAGGAAGGAAGGTGCAGGACATCTCTGTCGGCGTGGACATGATTGAGATAGATCGCATCGCTGCAGCGCTGGAGCGATTCGGGGCGCGATTCCTGGAGCGCGTCTACACGGAGAATGAGATTGCGTACTGCCGCGGACGCGCGCCGCAACTGGCTGCGCGGTTCGCTGCGAAGGAAGCGACGATGAAGGCATTGGGGACCGGCACGCGCGGCGTAGGGTGGCGCGAGGTCGAGGTAACGCGGAAACGAAGCGGCGAGCCGGAGATTGCCCTGCACGGCAGGGCGGACGCCCGGGCACGGAAACTGGGCATAGACCGGCTCGCGGTAAGCCTTTCGCATTCGCGCGCCTACGCGGTGGCATCGGTAGTGGGGCGTCTGTCTTGAAGGTCGTAACCTCGGAGGAGATGCGGCTCCTGGAGTCGCGTGCGGCGGAGGCGGGGGTCCCGGCGGAGTCACTGATGGAGAGTGCGGGGCTCGCGGTTGCACGCAGCATCGCACACCGGCTGGACGGCGTGCGAAGCAAACGCGTCGTCGTGCTGGTGGGACCGGGGAACAACGGCGGCGACGGTATGGTCGCGGCGCGTTACCTGGCGGACTGGGGGGCGGTGGTGACCCTCTACATGACGACGGCGCGGCGGCGTGAGGACAAGTTCGAGGAATGCCGCGAGCGCCGCTGCCGCGTGGTCGAGGCGTCCGAAGACCTCGAATGCTGGCAACTGGGCAGCTACGTCTCGCTTGCCGATCTCGTGCTCGACGCGGTGCTCGGCATCGGCGCGCACCCAGGCCTCGACCCGGTCCTGCGGGCGATCTTCGAGTCCGTGGCGGAGATGAAGGCGCACTCCCAGCGACCGGTGTTCGCCGCGCTCGACCTGCCCACAGGCCTCGACGCGGATACCGGCGAGTGCGATGACGCCTGCTTCCCTGCGGACGTGACGCTTGCGCTAGGTGCGCCGAAAGTGGGCCTGCTGCAGTTCCCGGGAGCCGGGCGCGTTGGAACGCTCGAAACGCTCTCCATCGGCTTACCGGAAGGCGTCGACTACGGGCTGCCGCTCGACCTCGTGGACGCTTCGCTCACGAGTGGCCTCTTGCCGCCTCGCCATGCGGACGGCCATAAGGGAAGTTTCGGGAACGTACTCGTCGTGGGCGGACACCGGCGCTATGTTGGCGCACCGGTGCTGGCGGCGTCGGCGGCGTATCGCATGGGAGCCGGGCTCGTCAACCTCGCCGCTCCGGAGAGCGTGAGCAGAGTCGCGGCAACGCAACTCATCGAGCAGGTGCACGCCCCGTTGGCGGAGAGCGCTGACGGCGGCATTGCAGCCGAAGCTGCGGGAACCGCTCGCGAGGCGCTGAACGCTGCTTCCGCAGCCGTGGTCGGGCCAGGCATGGGAGCGGACGACTCGTCCGCTGCATTTCTGCGCGCTTTGCTGCTCACCGAGCCTGCGGTGCCTACGCCGGTCGTGTTGGACGCGGACGCGCTGAACATCCTTGCGAGCATCTACGGCTGGCCGTCGATGCTCGCCGTACCCACTGTGCTGACGCCGCATCCGGGCGAGATGGGACGGCTGCTCGGACGGCCTGCGCACGAGGTGCAGCAGGACCGCAAGGGCTCAGCGATGGCGTCGGCGGAACAGTGGGGTCAGGTGGTGGTGCTCAAGGGCGCGCATACGGTCATCGCGGCGCCGGACGGTCGCGTTGCGCTCAGTCCGTTCGCGAATCCCGCGCTCGCCACTGCAGGCTCAGGCGACGTGCTCGCTGGCATCATCGGCGGCCTGTTGGCACAGGGGATGGAGCGCTACGAGGCTGCGGTGGCAGGGGTGTACCTGCACGGGGCGGCGGCTGAGCGCTGGAGTGCGGCGAATGGCAGCGGAGGCATGCTGGCGAGCGATCTCCTCGCGCTGCTCCCGCGCGTCACTGAGGCCACGCGCCCTCGTTGAGCGCATCGGCCTCCGGTCGCTTCCAGCGCATTCGATGTCATCAGAATCGCCTACGGAAGAGGAAGCGTGAGAGGATGCTAGAAGCAGGGATGATTGAGATTCAGCAGAAGCTGTTGAATCTCAATCGGCTTCTTATCGGCATATTGGTCATACAGTCACTGCTGTTGATTGTCTTTCTCGTGGCTGTGGTTGGAGCTCCGTTCATCGCGAGCAATCAGATCGATGCAACGGTAGATGATGCTGAATCAGCAATGAGAGACTTGGTAGACACTGCGATAGGCGATGCGGATGCTGTGCTAGGCGCTCGGATCGACACTGCGATTGCTGATGCAGATGCCGTGCTAGGCACCCGAATAGAGACTGCGGTAGCCGATGTCGATACTGTGCTGAGTGCCCGAACAAAGACTGCGATGACCGACGCCGATGCTCTATTAGACGTCAGGATAGAGACAGGTATAGCGGAGGCTGATACAGCATTGAGAAAGGCCATTGAGGACGCGGTGCGGGATGCAATGCAGCAAGTACTCGACGGCATTGAGGATGCGATAGAGCAGAGTCTGGATCGCAGTAGTTAACGCGTCTGGTCTATTGTCCTACCCCCTCGTCAGCGAGAGGACGATCTGCGCGGCGCTGGTGAAGTCTTCGCGGTGAACGCGGATCGAGGCGTGGCTCTGGGGCGTGGAGCGGGTGATGTCAAACAAGGAAGAAGTCTTGAGTTGCGCCCGGATGCCCCGCTGGACCAACTCCTGGTGGATGGCCACAGCCTTCTCTTTCTGAGCCGCCCCCCACACGACGTGTACTTCTCTCCACATCCGGGCCTCGCGGTACGCCCGGTAGTAGAAGAAGCCGCCTGCGATGATTGCGCCAATGGCAGCGATGACGAGCAATGTCTCACTCCTGACTGATATTCCTGGGACGAGGTGAGTCCAGCAGTGCAGCGACACGGTCCAGAATCGCCATCGCTACGTCATATTTCGCCATGAGCGGCAGCTCGGTGTCTCCGCTCTCATCCACGAGCCAGACCTTGTTCTCGTCCGAGCCGAAACCTGCGCCTGGCAGCGTGATGTCGTTCGCGGCGACGAGGTGGACGCGCTTACTCGCCAATTTGGCGCGGGCGTTCTCAAGCAGCCCGCTGCTCTCTGCAGCGAAGGCGACCTTCACGATGCCTTCCGGAACCGCTGCGATGATGTCCTTCGTGCGCTCAAGAGCGAGCGTCAGGTCGGTCATCGCTTCCTTCTTCATCTTCTCGCCGCTTGGCTCAGCGGGACGGTAGTCGGCGACGGCTGCGGCCATCACGAGGGCATCCGCGGAACAGGCAGCGTTTTGAACAGCGCTGCGCATCTGTTCCGCGGTGTTCGCACGCTCGACGCGCACACCGACCGGCGGGTCGAGCGCGGCGGGCGCGGTCACGAGCGTCACGTCCGCGCCGCGGTCCCGCGCTGCCTCTGCGATGGCATACCCCATCTTGCCGGAGGAGCGGTTGGTGAGCACACGGACGGGGTCGAGCGGCTCCTGCGTGCCGCCCGCGCTGACGACGATGCTGCGCCCGCGCAGGTCACCGTTCGCGCCGAGCGTCTGCGCGATGCGTCCGAGGAGTTCGGGTGTCTCGGCGAGCCGTCCCCAGCCTACGAGTCCGGAGGCGAGCCGTCCTTCGCCCGGCCCCACGATGACCGCGCCACGCTCCACGAGCGTGTTCACGTTCTGCCGGACGGCGGGGTGCTCCCACATGTTGGCGTCCATCGCGGGGGCGATGAGCAGCGGCGCACCGGTTGCCAGCGCGGTCACGCTGATGGGGTCGTCGGCAAGGCCGAGCGCGAGCTTCGCGAGCATGTGGGCCGTCGCGGGGGCGACGACGAGGACGTTCGCGGCTTGTGCCAAGGCGACGTGCTCGATCGCCTCCGGTGAATGCAGGTCGAACAGGTCGGTCAATACGGGGCGGTGGGTGATGCTGCGGAAGGTGAGCGGCGTTACGAACCGGGATGCGGAGTGCGTCATGAGCACGTCGACTTCGGCACCGCCCTGGGTGAGCTTGCTGGCGAGGTCGGCAGCCTTGTAGGCGGCGATGCTGCCGCTGACGCCGAGCAGGATGCGCTTGCCGTGGAACGGGCCGCTCATCGCGCGCCTCCCGTCTGGGCGGGCTCGCGGTTCAGGTTGAAGATGTGGCGCAGGCCGCGCAGGGTCAACTCCGGGTCGACCACGTCGAATACCGAGGTCTGCTCGGCAATGATCGGGACGAGACCGCCAGTGCCGACGACTGTCGCATCCGGCGCGTCCATCTCGTCGCGGAAGCGGCGCACCATCGCCTCAACGAGTCCGGTGAAACCGAAGACGAGTCCGGAGTTGATGGAGGCCGTGGTGTTCTTGCCGATGGCGTGCTCCGGCGCGGTGAGGTCCACGCGGCGCAGCATGGAGGTGTTGGCGGCGAGCGCATCCCCCGCAAGGCCGACGCCGATGGAGATCGCCCCGCCGAGGTAGTCGCCGTCCGCCGTGACGGCGTCGAGGACGGTAGCGGTCCCGAGGTCCACGACGATGGCAGGGCCGCCGTAGTAGTGGAGGGCAGCAGCGGCGTCCACAACACGGTCGGCGCCCACGTCGTGGGGGCTCTGGTACTGGATGCGGATGCCGGTGCGGGTTCCCGCGCCCACGACGACGGGGTCGCAGGAAAAGAGGGAGCGCGCGACCTCCTCGAACACGCCGGTGAGCGGGGGGACGACGCTGCACATGGCAGTGTCGGTGACGTCGCCCACAGCGATGCTCTTCAAGGGCAGGAGTTCGCGCAGTTGGAGGGCGTACTCGTCCGTCAGGCGCCGCGAGTCGGTGGAGAGTCGCCAGCTCGCGACGAGGTCATCGCCATCGAAGGCACCGATGGTGATGTTGGTGTTGCCTATGTCCAGCGTAAGGAGCATGGAGAGATTATACGCCCCTCACGAGTGGGCTCCGGATACCTACTCATCTCGGGTGCTGCGAGCGCCGAGCAGTGCGGCCACGGCCAGCAAGATCAGGACAAAGGTGGCCATTTCGAAGAGGAAGACGCTGCGCAAACCCCATGCAACGACCATCGCTCCCCCTGCGAGTGGCCCCAGCGCGACCCCGAACGCGTGCGCGAGCTGCGCGGAGCCGAACGCTGCACCGTGCTGTCCGCTGGGCGAGCGCAGCGCGATGAGTCCGTTCACGAGTCCGGATAGGCCACCGGAGAAGAGCGCGATGGCGGCGAACCCCGCAGCAAGGGTGAGGTAGTCGTTCGCGAAGTAGGGCACGAGGGACGAGAACGCTGCGAGCACCGCCCCAAGCATGAGGACACGCTGCAGCCCTATCTTGGGGGCGAGCCAGCCCATCCCGATAGAGGAGATGGCGGACGCGATTCCTCCGAGAGCGAACACGATCCCGGATTTGGTGCCGCTGTGGGATCCGCCCTCCACGATGCCAACAAGCCCGGGGATGGCGGGCTGGATCATGAGGTGCGCAGCAAGCACGAGAAAGACGACCCCGTAGAGCGGCAGCATCGCTCGGGACGTGCTCAGCCGCCAGAGGACCACGAACGGCTGTACGAGGCCCAGGGCAGACTCAGATGGGCGGAAGTCCTCCCGCACCAGGAAGATGACGATGACGGCAGAACCCCAGAGTGCGACGCCCGTAGCGATGAATGCTGCTCTGAACCCGAATGCGTCGTAGATCATCCCTCCGAACAACGGGCCGAGCGCTACGCCAACGAACAAGCCGGACTGAACGATGCCCGCGGCGAAAGGAAGCCGCTCCCTGGGCGTATGCGCCGCAACGAGGGCCATGATGGTTGGAACAACGCCGCTCGTTGCTCCGATCACGAAGCGGGAGGCCATGAGCTGGAACGGCGTCTGCGAGAAGCCGGAGAGCGTGAGGAAGAGGCCGCCCAGGATCAGGGACCTCAGGACGTTCAGCTTGCGCCCGAAGCGGTCGCCCAGGACGCCCCAGATGGGGCTGGAGAGCCCCATGCCGAGACCGAACACCCACCCGGCCAGCCCGGCCCAGAACGCGGCGCGCTCTGTGGTGAACCCGCCCAACTCCTCGAAGAATAATGGGTAGAACGGGAAAGTGAAGGAGAAGCCCAGCGTCGTCCCCACCTGTGCGAACCACAGTGCGATGAGGTTCTTCTTCCATGAGACGGGGCGTGCGAGTGTTGTGGACGACACGAGAGGCAGGATAGCACCCCTGCGTGAGAGAGGCGCGAAGCATCTTCGCGCGGCCTCAACGCTGCGTCTGCTAACATGAAACGCGATACCCCACGTTCCGGAGCCCCTGCGCATGACGACGAATCCGGCCGGAGAGCCGCTTTCGAAGGCCTACGACCCGCGCCAGGTTGAGGGCAGACTGTACGAATGGTGGGAGCGCTCCGGTTACTTCAGGGCCACGCCTGACCCGGACCGGGAACCGTTCACCATCATCATGCCGCCGCCCAACGTCACGGGCGAGTTGCACCTCGGCCACGCGATGACGGCCGCGATAGAAGACGCGCTCACCCGGTATCACCGCATGAAGGGCGACGTAGCCCTCTATCTGCCTGGCACCGACCACGCGGGTATCGCCACGCAGGTCGTCGTCGAGCGCCAGCTTGCCGCAGATGAACTGACGCGCCATGATATCGGGCGCGAGGCGTTCCTCAAGCGTATCTGGGAGTGGGTGGACAAGACGGGCGACACGATAGACAACCAGCACCGCAGGCTTGGCGCGTCGTGCGACTGGGAGCGTAAGACGTTCACGCTGGACGAAGGTCCGGCCCGTGCCGTTCGCACGACGTTCAAGAATCTCTACGACGAGGGACTTATCTACCGCGGCGAGCGGATGATCAACTGGTGCGTCAGTTGCCGTACTGCGCTATCCGACCTTGAGGTCGAACACGAGGAAGTGCAGGGCAACCTGTACTACATCCGCTATCTCTACGAGGACGGTTCCGGGCACCTGACCGTTGCGACGACCCGCCCGGAGACGCTGCTCGGCGACACGGCGGTCGCGGTCAACCCCATGGATGAACAGTACGCGGGAGCGCCGGGCAAGCGTGTGCGCTTGCCGGTGCTGAGGCGGCTCATCCCCGTCATCGCCGACGATGCAGTTGCAGCCGAGTTCGGCACGGGCGCGCTGAAGATCACGCCTGGGCATGACCCCAACGACTTCGAAACGGGAGAACGTCACGGCCTGCCCATCGTGAACGTGCTGAATGCAGACGGCACGCTGAACGAGGAGGCGGGCCCATACGCCGGGTTCGACCGCTTCGATGCGCGCAAGGCAATCGTCGCGCAGTTGGAACAAGAGGGACTGCTGGAGAAAGTGGAGCCGCATTCGCACTCTGTGGGCCACTGCCAGCGCAGCGGCGACCCGGTTGAACCCATAGTCTCGATGCAATGGTTCGTCAAGATCGCTCCACTGGCCGAGCCCGCGCTCGCCGCCGTGCAGGACGGGCGCATCCGCATCGTTCCCGAGCGCTTCGCGCGCGTCTACGCGAACTGGATGGAGAACATCCGGGACTGGTGCATCTCCCGGCAACTGTGGTGGGGGCACCGTATCCCGGTCTGGTACTGCGGGGCGTGCGGCCATCAAACCGTTGCGGTGGATGAACCGCAGGCATGCGAGGGGTGCGGTTCGGGCGATATCGAGCAGGACGAAGACGTGCTCGATACGTGGTTCTCGTCCGGCCTGTGGACGCACTCCACACTCGGCTGGCCGGAGGACAGCGTTGACCTAGACTATTTCTACCCCACCTCTGTGATGGAAACGGGCTACGACATCCTCTTCTTCTGGGTGGCCCGCATGATCATGATGGGAATGCGAAACATGGGGGATGTACCCTTCCGTACCGTGTACCTGCACGGCCTTGTGCGCGACGAGCAGGGACAGAAGATGAGCAAGACACGGGGGAACGTCCGCGACCCCCTTGACGCTATCGATCAGTACGGGACCGACGCGCTGCGTTTCGCGTTGACGACCGGCACTACGCCCGGAAACGACTCCCGCTTCAGCGACGACCGCTTGGAGGCAGCGCGGAACTTCGCCAACAAACTGTGGAACGTCGGCAGGTTTGTCATCGGCCAAACGGAAGAGCAGGAAGGCATGGACGGGTGGTACGCCACTCCGCCGCGCGAGCACCGGCAGGACAGGTGGATGCTCTCCAAGGCGCAGCAGACCGCCGTTCGCGTGAACGACCTCATTGCCGATTTCCAGATAGGTGAGGCGGAGCGCGTTCTTCACGAGTTCATCTGGAGCGACTTCGCCGACTGGTACATCGAACTCGCGAAAGTGCGGATGCGCAATGGCGACGACCAGCCCCGCCAGGTGCTGGCGCACGTGCTGGAGCGCGTGCTGCGGCTGCTCCACCCCTTCATGCCGTTCGTTACGGAGGAGATATGGCAGCGGCTCACCGCCGTGTTGCCGCCTGAGGGCAGCCTGCCCGAGTCGATCATGATCGCTCCGTATCCGGACCCGAAGGCTCGTCTGTCCGAGGAGGAGTTGCAGGCGCGCAGGGAAGCCGATGCTCCTGCCTCAGACGAAGTGGAGTTGCTGATAGACCTCGTTCGGGCCATCCGGAACATCCGCGCCGAGCTGAAGGTAGAGCCGCAGACGTTGCTCGATGCCGCGGTTGCCACGTCTCGGCCTGCTGCAGCGCTGGAAACCGAGGTGGACGCCATCCGAGGACTTGCTCGCGTCGGCGCGCTTCGATTCGGCGATACGGACGCAGGCCAGGACACGGTGCGTCTCGTAGTGCGAGACGTGACAGTGGCCCTCAATGTTGGAGGGTCGGTGGATCTCGAGGCCGAACGAGACCGGCTGCGCGGGGAGGCCGCGAGCGTGCAGAAGCACCTCGCTGGGCTTGAAGGCCGCCTGAGCAGCAGCCAGTTCCTGGACAAGGCGCCTGCTGAGGTGGTGGAGCGCGAAAGAGAGCGGCTGGAGAGCGGCCGAGTGAGGCTGGAACGTATCACCGAACTACTCCGCGACCTTGGAGGCTAGCCGCATCGGTACAAGAACGCACCAAGGCGCGGAAGTCCGCGAACCGCTGACGGACGCAGACGCCGTGGGCGGTTCGTAGGCCATGCGACTACCCTCGAAACGCGGCATCATGGGTGGGCTCCGCCTGGAGCTGGTCGTCATTACCGGCGGGCTGATCGCGTCGGCCCACGCCTCGATGATGATCATCACACCGGTGATGCCGGAATTCATCAATCTGATCGGCGGCGGCGTTTTCGCGCTCGGCCTCACCTTTTCTGTCTACGGTGTGGGGCGCTTCATCACGAACATCCCTGCGGGCGTGATTTCGGAGAAGGTGGGGCGGAAATGGATCATCACCATCGGCGGGCTGGGGGTTGCGCTGTTTGCGACCCTGGGCGGTTTCGCTGAGGACGTCCCAACGTTTCTGACCCTCCGGTTCCTGAGCGGCGTGGCGAGTTCCATGACCATCGTGATGGCGAATGTCGTCGCGGCGGACCTGAGTACGGTGGAGAACCGGGGACGTGTTCTGGGGCTCATGCACGGGCTGCAACTCGTCGTGGGGACGGGCAGCCCGGCGTTGGGGGGACTGATAGGTGAGGTGTTCGGGACACGCGCGCCGTTCTACGTCTCCGGGATCTTCGTGCTGACGTTCGCGCTGTGGGGCATCGTACGGTTGCCTGAGACACGCCCTCAGCCGGGGAGCGAGGGCGCTGGTGGGCATATCCGGCACCGCAACTCTCCGCGCGGTGCGCTCTTCCTGTTGCGGGACATGAGCTTCTTCATCGTCTGTGTGAGCGGATTCTCCACGTTCTTCCTGCGTGGAGGGATGGCAACGACGCTCATTCCGCAATTCGCCTACGACGTTATGGAGCTGGGGCCGGGTGCGATAGGCCTCCTGTTCACCGTCTCATCGCTCATGCACGGCATCCTTATCTATCCGGCGGGAGCGCTCTCTGACAAGTATGGGCGGAAGATCATCATCGTACCTGCCGGCCTGCTGACCGGTCTGACCGTCGCTGCACTGCCTTTCTCGGACACGCTGCCTGCGTTCATCACCGTGTTCGTGTTTCTGCACATCGCGCAGGGCTGGGGCGGGCAGGCGCCCATCGCCTACGTTGCCGACCTTGCACCCGCGGGAATGCGGGGTATGGCGATAGGGCTCTACAGGACGTTCGGTGACGCGGCGGGGATGATCGGGCCGGTGGTCTCCACGAGCCTCGTTGCGGGCGTCTCCTACCATGCTGCGTTCGGGTTCAATGCGGTGCTCTGGACGGTGACTATCGTGGTGTTCGCGTACCTGGCTGTGGAGACCGCGGGGAAGCACCGCAAGCGAGGGCCCATCGCTGCGCCGCAGGAAGCGCAGCCGGAGCGGGCGCAGTCGTAGGCGGAGGAGTCTCTACCCCCTATCGGCGCCGGCGCGCTCGCGGAGTTCGTTGAGCATGCGCAGGCCCTTGCGGGTGTCGCTGGCGATGCGGGCCTGCTCCGAGTTGCCGATGCGCCGCTTGAAGAGCCAGTAGGTGAAGGCGCGGGATTCGGCCAGGGTGAGGCGGACGCGGCGTCCGCGTCCGTGCTCGCGCTGGAACTGGCGCAGGAGGGCAGCGAATCCGGCGCGGTAGAGCCGCTCGGCGATGAGGTCCTGCATCCCGAACGGGTGCTGCAGGCCGTGGACGCTGCGCTCCTTCTCGACCTCGCGTTCGACCGCATGCCAGAGGGCCTCCTCCACGACGACGCCGTAGAAGTGGTTGAGGTGCGCGCGGTACTTCTCCGGGCCCAGGAGGCTCTTGAAGCGCGCCTCGGGCATGCCATCCGGCAGCATGCCGGTGAAGAGCAGTTGCTCCGCCTCCTCTGGGGGAATGCGGCCTGGGGGCGCCTCGCGCAGGAGGCGTTCCGCGAGGAGGAGCCAGTCGAAGGCTTCGCCCTCGATGAGGTAGTCGAGTTGGAGGCCGTCCACGACCTCGGAGGGGGCGGTCCACTCGCCGATGGCGGCCAGCAGGGCTTCCGGCCAGGGCGCTCCGTTGGAGAGCGCGTTGCGGAACCGTTCGACCGTTCCGTTGGCCGCCTCGTCGGTTGGAGGATCGGACACCAGGGTTGGGCGCGGCGCGACGGTGGTCTGCATGGCGGCTATCGGCCCTTCCGTTTGCGGGCCTTCTTGCCGCCGCCGGCAGCGCGTTCCGCCTGCCGCCGCATCCATCGCGGGGCGTCCGGCGGGACGTCCACGGGAGCGGCAGGGGTGGCGGTCGGGCGTTGGCCGATGGCCTTGGCCATCACGGTCTCTGTGCGCTTCGTGTCCACGGTTGCGGCCCTGCCGTTCGTGCTGCCTGCCTTCGGCGCCGTCTGTCCGGCGGGCGCGACGTGGAAGATGGTGTGGACGATGTCGTGCTGCACGCGCTCCAGCAGGCCGTCAAACGCCTCGTGGCCCTGTTTCTTGTACATGACGAGAGGGTCGCGCTGGCCGTAGGCGTAGAGGCCGATGCCCTGCCGCAGGTTGGACATCATGGTGAGGTGCTGGACCCAGAGCCGATCTATGGTCTGGAGCATGACCGCGCGCTCGATGGCGCGCATGGTCTCTGCGCCGTAGTCCTCCTCCCGCTGCTCGTAGAGGGACTCGGCGGCGGTGAGGAGTTCGTCCTCGGCCTGCGCTGCGCCATTCCGGAGCAGGGAATCGGCGTCGAACCCGGCGGGGAGGGGCATGATGACGCCGACGCTTGCGAGGAACGGCTCGATCTCCCACTCCTCCGGTTCACCGGGGAGGTAGGTCTGCACGAGAGCCGAGATCTCCTTGCCGATCATCTCCTGGATGTTGACCCGGAGGTCGGCTCCTTCCAGTACCTTGTCCCGCTCCGCGTAGATGACCTCCCGCTGGCGGTTGACCACGTCGTCGTATTCGACGAGGTGCTTGCGGATATCGAAGAAGAAGGACTCGGCCTTGCCCTGGGTCATCTCCAGACTCTTGGTGAGCACGCCGCTCTCCAGCGGGGCGTCTTCGGCGAACGCCTTGCCCACGAGGCGGCCCACCATGCCGCTGGAGAACCGGGTGAGGATGTCGTCCTCCAGCGAGCCGTAGAAGCGCGTCTCGCCCGGGTCGCCCTGGCGTCCGGAGCGTCCGCGGAGCTGGTTGTCTATGCGGCGCGATTCGTAGCGCTCGGCGCCGATGACGTAGAGGCCCCCTTTGGATACGACGTCTTCATGCGCGTGCTGCCACGCGCCGGGCTCCGTCTGCGACGACGGGTCGCCGCCGAGGATGATGTCCGTGCCGCGTCCCGCCATGTTGGTGGAGACGGTGACCGCGCCGGGCTTCCCCGCCTCCGCGACGATCTGCGCCTCGCGCTCGTGGTTCTTTGCGTTCAGCACCTCGTGCTTGATGCCGCGTCTGCGGAGCAGGCCGCTGAGCTGTTCTGAGCGTTCGATGGAGGTCGTGCCGACGAGGACGGGTCTGCCGTTGGAGTTGAGCTCTTCGATGTGGTCGGCGATGGCGCGGAACTTGGCGGCGTGCGTCTTGAACACGAAGTCCGGGTGGTCCCCCCTGACCATGGGAGCGTTGGTGGGGACGGCGAGCACTTCCAGCTTGTAGACCTTGAAGAACTCCTCCGCTTCCGTGAGGGCGGTGCCGGTCATGCCGGCCAGCTTGGCGTACATGCGGAAGTAGTTCTGGAGCGTGACGGTGGCGTAGGTGATGGTCTCGCGCTGGACCTTGACGCCCTCCTTCGCCTCCTTCGCCTCGATCGCCTGGTGGAGGCCCTCGCCGTAGCGGCGTCCGGGCATGAGGCGGCCGGTGAACTCGTCGACGATGACGACCTCGCCGTCCCTGACGACGTAGTCCCTGTCGCGCTGGTAGACGAACTGCGCGCGCAGCGCGTTCTCCACGAAGTGGGTGAGGACAGAGTTGGACGGGTCGTAGAGGTTGCCGATGTTGAGGAGCGACTCGATCTTCGAGATGCCCGAGTCGGTGAGCAGGGCCTGCCGCTCCTTCTTGGCGATGGTGAAATCCTCTTCCTCGCGCAGGCGGGGGATGACGCGGGCGACCGTGCCGTAGAGCGACGTTGATTCCTGGGAGGGGCCGCTGATGATGAGTGGGGTGCGGGCCTCGTCGATGAGGATGTTGTCCACCTCGTCGACGATGGCATAGTGCAGTTGCCGCTGCACCTTCTGGACGAGGGCAGAGGCCATGTTGTCGCGGAGGTAGTCGAAGCCGAACTCGTTGTTGGTGCCGTAGGTGATGTCGGCCTCGTAGGCCTCCTTACGGGGGACCGGGCGCATCTCCGGCGGGGCGCTGCCGGGCCGGTAGCCGGGATCCAGGACGTGGGCGGCCTCATGCTGGAGGCAGCCGATGGAGAGGCCGAGGAAGGAGTAGACCTTGCCCATCCAGAGCGCGTCGCGCCGGGCGAGGTAGTCGTTGACCGTCACGACGTGGACGCCGTTGCCCTCGAGCGCGTTGAGGTAGACGGGGAGGGTAGCGACGAGGGTCTTGCCCTCGCCGGTCTTCATCTCTGCGACCTTGCCCTCGTGGAGGGCCGCGCCGCCGATGAGCTGGACGTCGAAGTGGCGCAGGCCGATGGCGCGCCACGCGGCCTCCCGCACGACGGCGAACGCCTCATCGCGGAGGTCATCGAGCGCTTCGCCGCTGGCGATGCGCTCGCGGAAGGCGGCGGTGCGGGCGGCGAGCTCGTCGTCGGTGAGGGCGGTCAGGCTGCGTTCGAAGTGTCCGACGACGTCGACCACGCGCTGGTAGCGCTTGACTTCCTTGTCGTTCGAGTCGCCGAAGACGTTGAGCAGTTTGCCGAGCATGTTATGGACGGCCTCCCGTGTTCATTCTAGCAGCACCTCTCAATCACCCCCATCCTATCCTTCCTCCATCAAGGGGAAGGGATCGGGCACGCTATTCCAGCCCCCAATCCTCACCGGATGCCGCCCAGGCAGGGCACCCACAAGGGATGCCCCTACACCGGGCCGAGGTTGCGCGCTGAAGCGTGAGCCTGCGCAGGAACGACGGGAGCGGGCATGATTTAAGGGGGCCAATGCCGGCTGAGAAGTGGCCCCCTTAATCCGAATCCACGAGTGATCCGGACGGTCAATCTGGCCACTTGGCCCCCTTAATCGGGGGTGTTTCCAAGGCCGTGGCCTGCTTCCCGACATTAAGGGGGCAAGGGGGCCATGCGTTTCAAATATCTGTGCGGTCACTGGGTGTCTCATCCTGCTGCAGATCGACTCGCGGAGGGAGCGACCACTGCCATGTGCCTGCTCCGGGGCCGTTCGAGGCACCGGTTCGGGTGGCCTTGATGTTGGAAGCAAGGCGAGCGCGGCGGAGGGTGCGTTTGGCTATTCCCTGCATGGCGGCTTCGCGTTCGATGTCGGAAGCGGGGCGGGGGCCGTCGGCGAGGGCGCGCAGGAGAAGGGCCTGGGCCGCGCGGGTCTTTGCGCCGTCGTTGGGGCGCGGGGTGGCGAGGGCCTTCAGGTGGGCGGGGAGGATGGGTTTGCGCCAGTTGACGGTGAAGGCTTGCGACGGGGGGCTCTGGATTCCCGCTTTCGCGGGAATGACGGAGGAGGCGGGAGTGGCGGAGGAAGGGGGAATGACGGAGGAAGCGGGAGTCGCGAAGGAAGGGGGAGTGGCAGGGGAAGGGGAGCCAAGGGAAGGGCTGCGGGGTTCCTGCCTTCGCAGGAACGACGAGGAGGGGGCTGGAGGGAGGACGAAGGGGATGGCGGGGGCGTCGTCGCTCATGGCGGGGCGGAGGGGGACGAGAAAGCGGCGTTCGCCGGGCTCGACGAGGGCGGTGGTGAAGACGACGGATGCCTGGGCGAGGCGGCGTTCCATGGCGGTGACGGCGCGAGGGAAGGTCTTCGCGGGGTTGTGGGTGAGGGCGAGGACGGCCGCGCCGGTGCGGGCGGCGAGGGCCTTGAGCATGCCGAGGACGGTGGAGACGTGGGCGCGGTGCATGGAGGCGAGGTCCTCCACCTGGTCTACGACGAGTAGGGCGGCGCTTCCGGCCTCGACGGTGTTGGCGAGCCGCTTCATGATCTTGTTGAGGCCAGGCCAGGGGGTGGCGTAGTCCGAAGCGGCCCTGGGTGGGGGCTCGAAGGGGTCACGCGCGCGCAGGCGCACGCCGACGGGCTTCCTGCGTCGTGGAGCGCGTATCTCATTGCCGTCGTTGTCGAACAGGTACTCTTCATCGTCCTCGTCGTCCCAGTCCTCGTCGTCGTCATCGGGGTCGTCGGGGCCGGTCTCGGGGGGCGGGTCGTCGGGGTAGTAGTCGATGGGGAGCTTGGGGGTGATGAGGTCGGCGAGGTAGATGCGGGCGAGGTCAGCGCCGAAGAGGCGGAGGACGGGGAGGACGTCGGACTTCGGGTTGCCGTTGAGGAGCGCGAGGGCGACAGGGGCGGAGGGGAAGAGGGCGTCCGGCTGGTCAGGGGCAGGCGCGCCACGGGAGACGCGGGCGGCGACGTCGAGGGCGATCGAGGTCTTGCCGGAGGACGGATATCCGGCGATGAGGGTGAGCTTGCCGAGGGGGATGCGGTTGGGCCAGAGCCAGTCCGGCGGTTGCTGGATGAGGAGTTCGAGCGGCTGCAGTCCGGCTTCGACCGCACCGGCGGTGTTGTAGAGCTGGGAGCGCGGCATGAGGCTGCGCTTCGCGAGGGCGTCGAGGATCTGCGGCCATGAGCAGCGGAAGCACTCGAAGTTGAAGCCGCGGTCCGGCTTCCAGGTGACGCTGAGGGTGGGGACCTCGGCGTTGTCGTGGGAGGGACAGTGGAACCTGCCGGGGTTGGCGCACAAGCAGCCGTAGACGCCGCAGCGGAGTGCGGTCTTGAGGCGCCGGAGGTAGGCGCCGTCCTCGGGCGGGAGCATATCGGGGGTGACGTAGCCGTCGGGCACTCCCTCGGGTGCGGGTTGTGTAGTCATGGGGACATGGTAGGGAGGAGGGAGTGGGGGGCGCTACGGGCGCGTGTCACAGATTCGACGATTGGTGGGGAGGATGGGGGGTCGATGGGAGTGTCGATCCTATGAGGACGGCAGCGACGTGAGTCTCGCCTCTGGCCAGAGCCTCGGAGCCAAGTCCTCGAACGTTCTGGTTAGTTCCCACGAGTCAAGATCCGGTGGTTCAAGGTCGCCCATGACAAGTGGAGAGTGGATAACACCATAGTAAAGGCCTCGCCAAGTCACTAGCGGCATAGTGGAATGAATCAACATGGACAGGTTGTCGTTGCGGCGTGGGTCTGTTGCCGCCCTATGAGCAGCAATCTTGTTCCGCCATTTGTACACGGCAGGAGCAACTGATTGCACATATTTCACACATTGTTTCTTGATGTGTTGTTGGACAGCAGGGGTTTGTATGTCTTCTAATTCCCAAGAGCTTGATTCCATGAGGTCCATCAACTTCACCGTTCGAAGATAGTTGATGAGGTTCAATGCGAACCAATCGAAGACGCATCCCAGAAGGAGTGTGGGGTCAGATCTTTCGTATACTTCTGTCACCCTGAGAGTCTCTTGTGGTTCGAAGGCCTCTATCTCACATTGGCGCGTGAAATCTGCAAGATTCGCCATCCCGAGCCCAAGAGAACGCAAGACAGCGAGACTGTCGCGATGTTTTCTCGTGCTGACACTAATCTTGTCAACGTGATCCAAGGTACAGTACTCTTCAGCCATTCGGCATTCTCCCCTAGCAAACGTGCTTGGATTCTCAACTAGACCGTGGTGCGCGCCTAGTGACGAGGACGTTGCCACAGGCAGCTATGGATTCCCAAGGGGAACATTTCAAGTTCGTTTCCGCAAGGTCCTCATCTTCTCACATGGAAGGGACTAACGCGCTCCTTGCTGCCATGCCCCGCTGCCCCGCCGTGTACCTTAGCAGGCATTCTGGGTTCCCGTTTTCTCGGGAATGACGGAGAAGGGGGGGAATGCGAGGGGGAATGGCGACAATGACGGGGCGCAGGGCACCCACAAGGGATGCCCCTACACCGGGCAGCTATCCACGCCCCACGCCGGTTCACCGCCGTCCTGGCCTCCTTCCAACACGGGACAAGAGGGCAAACGCGCCCCCTCTCAGCCCGACCCCACCGCGTGCGCTGCCCGCGCACACTGGATTCCCGCTGGTGGGGGAATGACGGAGGAAGGTGGGAATGTGACGGGGAAGGCGGCAATGGCGGGGCGAAGGGCACCCACAAGGGATGCCCCTACACCGGGCAGCCATCCACACCCCACGCTGGTTCACCGCCGCCCTGGCCTTCGCAGGAATGATGGGGAGATGGGTGCCTGAGAGGTTTCCTGGTTGTGCTCGAAATGACAGGGATTCGCTGGTGCGTATACTGCGGGCGGACGGAGGAGGAGCGCGAATGAGCTACGACATCCGGACGTTCCGTGGGGACGTGTTCGGCGGGGTCACCGCTGCGGTGGTGGGGTTGCCGGTGTCGCTGGCGTTCGGGGTGGCGTCGGGGCTTGGGGCGATCGCGGGGATGTACGGGGCGGTGGCGGTGGGGTTCTTCGCGGCGGTGTTCGGGGGGACGAAGTCGCAGATATCCGGCCCCACGGGTCCGATGGCGGTGGCGATGGCGGTCATCGTGACCAGCCACGCGGAGAGCCTGGCCGAGGCGTTCACCATCGTCATCATGGCGGGACTGCTGCAGATCCTGCTGGGCGTGTTGCGTATCGGGCGGTTCGTGGCGTATACGCCGTACTCGGTGATATCCGGGTTCATGTCCGGCATCGGCGTCATCATCATCCTCATCCAGACGCTGCCGTTCCTCGGGGCGGCCACGGCGACGGGCGGGCCGGTGGGGGCGGTGCGCGCGTGGCCGGATGCATTTGCCGACATGAACGTGAGCGCGGTTGCCATCGCGGCGACGACGCTCGTGGTCGGGGTGCTGTGGCCCGCCCGGTTCCGGCGGTACCTGCCGCCGACGCTGGCGGCGCTGATCGCTGGGTCGCTGCTCGGCATCCTGTGGTTGAGCAACACGCCGGTCATCGGCGAGGTGCCTTCCGGACTTCCGGAGTTGCAGGTACCGGATGTATCCCCAGGCTTCCTGGTGAGCGCCGTACAGCCGGCGTTGATCCTTGCGCTTCTCGGCTCCATAGACAGCCTGCTGACCTCGCTGGTAGCCGATTCGATGACGCGCACGCGGCACGATCCCAACCGGGAGCTGGTGGGGCAGGGCATCGGCAACACCATCGCCGGATTCATCGGCGGGCTGCCGGGCGCCGGAGCGACGATGGGGACGGTCGTGAACCTACGCGCGGGAGGGCGGACGCCGGTGTCCGGCGTGCTGCGCGCAGCGATCCTCCTGGCGCTGGCGCTGGGACTTGGCCGGTTCGTGGAAGAGATCCCGCATGCGGTGCTCGCGGGCATCCTGATGAAGGTGGGCTGGGATATCATCGACTGGCGCTTCATCACCCGCATCCACCGCGTGCAGCGGGAGCACCTGCTGGTGATGGTGATCACCATGTTCCTCACGGTGTTCCTGGACCTCGTTACTGCCGTGGCCATCGGTCTGATCGCGGCGGGCATGGCGAGCGCCCGGCAATGGGAGCGGCTGGAGCTGGACAGCGTCCTCTCCGTGCCGCTGCTGGACAGCACGTTCCTCACTCCGGACGACACGTCGGACGACGCCGACATCTTCTCGGCACGCGCCGGGCTGGTGTCGATGCGGGGGAGCTTCTCGGTGGCGTCGTCGGGGAAGATGATCAACGCGATAAGCGCCGATATCCGCGATCACGAGATCGTAATCATGGACTTCTCGGACACGGTGCACATGGACGACAGCGCGGCGCTCGTGATCGAGCAGCTGATCGACGTCGCCTACGACCAAGAGACGGAGTGCATCGTGATGGGGCTCGGGGGGAGGCCGGCGGTGACGATGCAGGCGCTCAATGTGCTGCGCCGCGTTCCGGAGGACCGGTTCGTCGAGAATATCGACGAGGCGCGCGAGGTCTCCAGGCGGATACTGGGGGAGCGGGGATAACGGAACGGGGTGGTTCGACAGGCTCACCATGAGCGGTGGTTGGGCATCGCTGTGATGGTTCGACAGGCTCACCATGAGCGGCTGGGGGCCTCATCATGAGGGGTGGAGGGCATCACTGTGAGCGGTGGTTGGTATACTCCCCGCATCCCATATTGAGACACGGAGGAACGATGGCCGATCTGGAGAAGCGAACGCTGGGGCGCACCGGGATGGACGTTACGGTGCTGGGATTCGGGGCGATGGAGTTGCGGGGCGCGCCACGCGGCAGGGAGATATCCGAGGAGGACGCCGGGAGGCTGCTGAATGCGGTGCTCGACCTCGGCATCAACTACATCGATACGTCCATCGACTACGGCGTGAGCGAGGAGCGCATCGGGCGGCACATCGCGAATCGTCGTGGCGAGTACTTCCTTGCGAGCAAGTGCGGTTGCCTCGTGGGCTGGGAGCCTGAGCCGGGGGTGGACAGGGGCGGGCCGCACGTCTACACGAAAGAGAACGTCGTCGCGGGCGTCGAGCAGAGCCTGCGCCGGATGAACACGGACTACATGGACCTGCTCCAGGTGCACATGACGCCCTCCCGCCAGGTGCTGGAGGAGAGCGGCACCATCGAGGCGATGCAGGAGCTGCAGCAGCAGGGGAAGGTGCGGTTCCTCGGCATGTCCGGCACGATCCCGAACCTCGCGGACCACATCGAGATGGGCGTGTTCGACGCGTTCCAGATCCCGTACTCGGCGTCGCAGCGCGAGCACGAGGACCTCGTCGCGGCAGCGGCGGCGGCAGGGTCGGGGACGGTCATCCGGGGTGGGGCGGCGCGAGGTGCGCCGAGCGGCGAGGAACGCGTGGCCACGCGGAACCCGGAGCTGCTGGACGTGTGGGAGCAGGCAAAGATGGACGAATTGCTGGACGAGGGGCAGTCCCGGATGGAGTTCGTCATCCGCTTCACGCAGACGCACCCCGGCATGCACACGAACATTGTGGGCACGCTCAACCCCGAGCACCTGCGGCAGAACCTGGCGGCGTCGTCGAGAGGCAATCTCTCGGACGGCGTGTACGAAGAGGCGAAGCGCCGTCTCGCGGAGGCGGGCACGGCCCCGGCGTAGCATGGCCGGTCCCGTCGGCATCATCAGCGCAGGCGACATGGGCGCGGCCATCGGCGCGGTGCTCGTGTCGGGGGGCGTCGACGTTGCGGCGAACCTCACCGGCCGGAGCGAGCTGACGCGGCTCCGCGCCCAGGAGGCGGGGATACGGGACGCGGGCAGCACGGATGCGCTCGTCGAGGAGTGCGGCCTGCTGCTGTCGGTGCTTCCGCCCGCGGAGGCGGTGAGCATTGCCGAGGAGGTTGCCGGGGCGATGGCGCGCACGGGCTCGATGCCCGTGTTCGCGGAGTGCAACGCAATCGCACCGCAGACGGTGGTGCGCATCGCCACGCTTATCCTGGACACGGGCGCGCCATTCATCGACGCGGGAATCATCGGAGGGCCGCCGGGTCCGGGTTC
>DAOUHT010000190.1:0-16244 GCA_034428375.1 Dehalococcoidia bacterium
GGCCGGGCACTGCGGGGATATCCCGTAGCGCTCCGGCCAACAGCAGAGGATGGCGTGTGGGGTGTTTGGTTCATGACGCATCCTATCGCGGACGTGGACCTGCGCAGCCCTGAACCAGAGGTTACGAGGTGCCCCAATGTGTAAAGTATGTCTCCGAACACCCGTAAACCATCTCTCCGGTCTATACACAGGGGAGGGGAGTGGTAGGGTGGGCGATGAGATAGAGCAAGGGTCTCTACAAGAAATCTGCGTAGGAGTCCCATACGAAGGAGGGAACGATGGCGATGCTCACGGTCGCAGACCTGCACGAGATGAAGCGCAACGGACAGAAGATCGCTGCGGCGGTCGTCTACGAGTACCAGATGACGAAGATATGCGAGATGGCCGGGGTGGACGTGTTGTCGGTCGGCGATAGCCTGGGCCGGAACATGCTCGGGCACGACCACGTCGACGAGTGCACCGTGGACGACATGATTCCCTTCGCACGGGCCGTCGTGCGCGGTCGCGAGCGCGCGATCGTGAGCGTAGACATGCCCACCGTTCCCTCTGCCGCTGGAGTGGAGGCCGTGGCCGCCGCGGCCAAACGGTTCAAGGAAGAGGCGGGCGTGGACATGTGCAAGATCGATATCCGGACGCACGAAGAAGAACTCTTCGAGGAGGTCTACGCGGTCCAGGAGGTCGGACTGCACGCCTACCCGCAGATCGGCTTTCCGACGCAGGGCGCTGGCCGGGGGATTCAAACCGGCGCAGAGGTTCACGAGTACATCCAGAAGTGGGCGCACAAGATCGAGGAAGCGGGCGCCGCCATGATCGACCTCACGAACGTGACACCGGACATCTACGCCGACGTCTGTTCCAGCTTGCGCATCCCCGTCATCGGCGGGCAGGCGCCGCCGGAAGCGGACGGGAAGATCCAGGTGATGGTCAGCGGAACAGGCTACTCATACGCCACCATCGGCCGTGACGACGGGCGCCCTGACGGCGCCAGGTTCATGTACGACGTGATGAAGTCCATCATCGATAGCATCCACGCCGGCAACTGGACGACGCGCCAGTAACCCTCGGAGTGCGGATGCCTGCTCCGAGCGACAGCGTCTGGCTCATCACCGGCATCCCCGGCGCAGGGAAGAGCACGGTTTCGAGGGAATTGGCGCAGAGGTTCCCCAGCTCGGCGCACGTCGAGGTGGACCTGCTCCGCGAGATGGTGGTGTCCGGCAACCTGAAGCCCGGACAGGAGCCGTTGGCTGAGTCCGACGCGCAGTTGGAATTGGGTGCGCACAACGCGGCGTTCCTCGCGGACTCCCTGATGAACGCCGGGTTTACGCCCATCGTTGACGACGTTGTCCTCCAGCCGCAGCTCGCGCGGTACAGGGAGGTCCTCTCCCGCTGGCCGCTCCGCCTGGTCGTGCTGGCGCCGCCCGTCGAGGTTGCGCTGGAACGCGACCGCGGGCGGGCGGAGAAGCACCTGGCGAACAGGTTCGCCTACCTGGACGCGGAGCTGCGGAAGCAGATGCAGGGCGTGGGTCTCTGGCTGGGCACCTCAGGGATGAGCGTGGCGGAGACGGTCGAAACCATCGTCTGGCGGGCAGACGAGGCCCTCATCCCCTCCTCCATTTGATGACACGCGCCCCTTACCTGATTGGCCCCTCGCCGCGTACGCTGGTTACATGACCGTCGACTTCGCAGCACCCATAGACCGCGTCTATAGCTCGGAGCCCAGCTATAGATCTGGTCTATGGCTCCCGCGCCCAACTTGCGAATTCGATGGCCCCCTTGCCCCCTTAATCGCGGGAAGCAGGCCGTGGCCTTGGAAACACCCCGGATTAAGGTGGCCAAGTGGCCAGAATGATAGTCCGATTTACTCCTGGACCGGCGATTAAGGGGGCCAGAATTCTGGGGACGTTGGCCCCCTTAATCGGGTGGCCCCGGCTCGCGTCGGTGAGAAGGCCATGGCTGCTACAATCGCCGCTGCCAGAGACGCCAGGAGCGATGAGCCCGGCACGTGAGGAGTGAACCATGCCAGCCTCAGACGACCTCATTCGCCAGTTGATAGAGGCCCGCTTCGCCGGGAAGCTCTCTCCTGAAGAGGTCGAGACGCTCCTGCCATACGTCCGGCGAGGGCAGGCCACGAGCGAGAGGCTCGCGGCGTTCCCGCTGGAAGGCCTCGACCCACGGCAGGTCGCGTACATCTCCGACAAACGGCTGACCCCATGAACGAACTGCTCTTCGAACCCATATCGTCTATAGGAGAGCAGCTGCGGACGCGAGCGGTCTCATCCGTCGAGTTGGTCACCGCCGCGCTCGAACAGATCGCGGCGACGGACGCCCAGCTGAACGCCTTCCCCGTTGTGAAGGCCGAGGAGGCCCTCGCGCGAGCGGAAGCCGCCGACGCCGAACTGGCGCAGGGAGGCTGGCGTGGCCCGCTCCACGGCATCCCTGTGGGGGTGAAAGACAACATCGCGGTGGAGGGTTGGGTCACCACCTGCGGGTCGCCCATCCTTGCCGAGCACGTCACCGACTTCGACGCCGCCGTCGTCGAGCGTCTCCGGAATGCCGGGGCGGTCGTGCTCGGCAAGAACAACATGCACGAATGGGCGCTCGCGGGCAGTTGTATCCAGAGCATCTTCGGGTCGACGCACAATCCTTGGAACATGGACCACATCACGGGCGGATCGAGCGGCGGGTCGGCTGCCGCTGTGGCCTCCGGCCAGGCGTTCGTGTCCATTGGCACGGACGCTCGCGCCTCCATCCGCAACCCGGCGTCGTACTGCGGCGTTGTGGGGCTGAAACCGACGCACGGGCTCGTCAGTCGCTTCGGCGAACTCCCCCCGACCAGTTCGTGGTACATGACGCTGGGCCCCATCGCCCGCCGCGTGGAAGACGTCGCGCTGACGATGGACGCTATCGCCGGTTACGACTCACGCGACCCGTCGTCGGTCGAGGCGGAGCGTCGGGAGTACGCCGCTCGGCTCGAGGAGGGCGTGCGCGGACTCCGCATCGCTGTCGTGACCAACTACTTCTACAACGACACTCTGCCGGAGGTGGCGGCAAGTGTGCGCGCAGCAGCCGACGCGCTCGCCAGCCTCGGCGCCGAGGTCGTCGAGGTCGAGATCGAGATGCTGGAACACTGGCCGCTGATCGAGTCCTCGTTCGAGGGCGAGAACAAGGGCTGGCTGCTGGACCTGGCGCTGGAGCGCGGCGACGACTTCCTCCACGACGACATCCGGTACCGCATCCTAGCGAGCGCCTTCACCAACACCGTCGACACGATGCGTTCCACCCGGATACTCAGCATGCTGCGCCACGAGGTGCAGGACCTCATGCGCGATACCGACCTGTTGCTCACGCCGACCAACTCCACCCCGGCTTACCGCACCGACGCCAGGGACGTTGCGGTCCGCGAGGGCACTGTCGATGTCGAGGCCCCGGGCGGGCAGGGCAGGATCACGACGCGGCTGACCGTGCCGTTCAACGCGCTGGCGCTGCCCGCTATCTCGGTGCCCTGCGGCTTCTCGGGAGGGGGGCTGCCCATCGGGCTGCAACTCGTGGGACGCGCCTTTGAGGATGACCTCGTCCTCAGAGCGGCACGTGCTTACGAGCAGGTGGGGCCGGGCTATCAGCGCCCGCCCGTGGTGCGCTAGGCGGTTGCCGAGGAACCGACGCGCTGGATGATCTGGCCGCTTCCCGGCTCGGCGAGTACCTCGCCGTCCCTGAAGATGACCTCCCCGCGCCGGATCGTTATCGTCGGCCAGCCCGTCAGCGTCATCTCATCGAAGGCGCTCGTAAAGCGGCTGTGGGTAGAGGCGGCGTTGACCGTCTTCTCGAGGTCGAGGTCGACGATGGCGAAGTCCGCGTCGCTGCCGACGGCCATAACGCCCTTCTGCGGGTAGTAGCCGAACGTCCGGGCAGGGTTGAGCGAGGTCACCTCGGCGATCTTCTCGAGGCTGATGCGCCCCGGCTTCAGACCGAACGTGATGAGCGCGGGCAGGATCGTCGCCATGCCCGCGAACCCCGGACGCTCCTCCCAGAGCGCGCTGCCGCTCTTCTCAATGGGCACGTGGTCCGAGCCCACCGTAGTGATATCGCCGCTAGCCAGCCCTTCCCACAGGCGGTCCTGGTTCTCGATGTCGCGGAGTGGCGGGCTCACCTTGCCGATACCGGCGCGCTGGCCGTGGAAGACCTCGTGGTCGGCGGTTAGGCCCAGGTAGTGGGGGCACGTCTCCAGAACGATGCGCGCGCCGCGTGCCTTCGCTGCGAGCGCCGCGTCGATGGCGGCCCCTATCGTGACGTGCGGGATGTACAGCGGGCAGCCGAGCAACTCCGCCATCCAGATAGCGCGGAGAACGTCCTGCTCCTCCACGAAGTGCGGCCTGGAGTCCGTGTACGCCTGCAGGTCCTGCCTGCCGGTCTGCTTCACCTCTGCCGTGAACAACTCCACGAGGGGGTGGTCTTCGGCGTGGACCATGCAGAAGGAGTAGTCGCCAAGGTGCCGGATGCGCTCCATGCCTGCATAGAGCACGCCGTCGTCCGCGGTGACGATGCCTATCGGGTTCCCCGGTGCGTAGCCGCCCATGTAGTACTTGAACGTCTTGATATCGAACCGCTCGGAGAAGCTGGGGATGTCCTTCGACTGCTCCATCCCGCTCACGATGAAGTGGAACGATGTGTCGACGAGCGACCGTTCCGCGGACAGTTCGATGCGCTTCGTGACGTTCTCGTAGCCCATGCTGTCGGAGCGCAGGTACTGCAGGAAGGAGGTGACGCCCCCGGCAGCCGCGCTCTGCGTCTCCGTGATGATGTTCTCCTCGTAGGGGGTCCGTCCTCCCAGGTGGACGTGCGGGTCGAACAATCCGGGGAACACGTACTGTCCGCTGCAGTCGATCACCTCTTCAGCCGGTGGCAGGTCGGCCTTCGCTGCGATCGCGGTGATGATGCCGTCCTCGACCGCCACACCTGCGTCGAGCACGCCCCATGGGGTGACGAGCCTGCCATTCTCCAGTACGAGGTCTGCCATACTTTGCCTCCTGCCTACCCACATGTGCGCGCGAACCGCAGTTCCAGCGCGCCGACCTGACGTTCCAACTGCCGGAGGATGGGCTCTGTCTCTTCGTATCGAGTGAAACGCTCGGGGAGGCTTGCCCAGACACGCGCTGCCAGCTCCTGTGCTTCCGCGAATACCGCATCCACGTCGATGGTCTGTATCCGGCGGTCCCGGACGACGACCTCTCCTCCGACGATGACCGTTTCGACGGACATGCCCAACTCCGAGTAGACGATCTGGTTCATCAACTGCTCTTTGGGCGCGAGGAGCAGTGAATCAGTGGAGAGCACCGTCAGGTCTGCCTTACAGCCGGGAGCGATGCGTCCTATGGGCTTGCCCATGACCGCCGCTCCGCCTTGCCAGCACATGCGGAGCGCGTCCTCCGCCCCCGGCCATTGGTCCGGAGGATTCGCGATGCGGTGCAGGATCGCGGCTGACTTCACCGTCTCGAACATGTTCTGGCTGTCGTTGCTCGACGCCCCGTCCGAGCCCAGCGCGACGTTGACACCAGCCCGGACGAGCGCGGGAGCGGGAGCGATGCCGGCTCCGAGCTTCTGGTTGCTGACCGGGTTATGGACGATGCCGGCATCGGTTTCCCCAAGCATCGCCACTTCTTCGTCGCTGAGCCAGATGCCGTGTGCGAACGAGGTCCACTCCCGCAGACCTCCGAGGCCACGCAGATAGCTGACAGTTGACCCGGCGAAGCGCTCATCTGCTACGGGCACCTGCGACTTGGCCGAGAGCAGATGCGTCTGCAGGCGCACACCCTTCTGCCTGGCAAGCGCCAGTGAGCTCTCAAATAGCTCCTGAGAGCATCTCGGAACGGAGGATGGGCCGAGCATCGGCGTCAGCCGGGGATGGCGGCCCTTCCATCGGTCGATGAAGCGCTGCGCGCGGTCCAGCGAGTCGTTCACGTTCGCGCGCCGGGCCCGGCTCGTGAGGTCTTCGGGGGCGTCGATGAGCCCCAGGGGGATGGAGGAGAAGAAATCGAGGTCGGCGTACTGGGTGGCAACGTTCGCCCGCATCCCGATGTCGATGTAGGCCTGCATGACGGCGTCCATGCCCTCGTCGTACCAGGCCGGTTCCGTGCGGTTGCAGTCGAGGACGGCGGTGGTGCCCGTGGTGAGCATCTCGATGGCGCCCAGCATGGCGGAGACGTAGAGATCACGTGGCTCCAACCGTGCTCCTGCGCCACCGTAAGAGGCGAGCACCATCCAAGCGTCCAGTGGAAGCCTGTCGCACAGACCCTTCTCGATGGACTGGTTCGAATGCGTGTGGGCGTTGATGAGTCCGGGGATGACGACCCTCCCGGCGACGTCGAGGACATCCGCTCCGGGAGGCGCCGTCACATCTCCGACCGCTGCGATCTCGTCGTCGGCCACGAGCACGTCAGCCTGAACGAGTGGTTCGTCAGGCTGGAGAAGGTAACCGCCCTTTATCAGCAGCGTGGACATATGCTCCGTCGCAGTACGGGGGTAAGTGGCTGGCGCGCACTATAGCACTCGTTACGGTGGGAGCCGAGGAGTGCCCTTCATCAACCGAACAGCCAGTTCCGGATAAATGGCTTGGGCCAGAAGACGTTGAGCAGGTTATCCATGATTCCGAGCGTGACTGCGGCAATCATCGCCATCGAGACGAGAACCCAGATCCAAGCCTTGCCGCGGAGGCCCATCACGAAGGGGAGGAAGACCAGCGGGAAGAGGATGGCGGACGCCTGGAAACCGAAGAAGCCGATGGCCACGATGAACCCCAGCAGCCAGCCGATGAGAGGCAGGAGGCGCCTTACAGCTGCTGTGCCCGTGCCTGTCCGCATGCCGATGTCCATGATGCGCAGCTCGCCCCTGTGCGTGGTGAATTCCATCACCGCCAGGAGGGCCATCAGCGTAAGAAATGCGATGCTGGCCCACATAGGCACGAACGCTGCGCTGGGCACATGCCCGAGTGCTTCACGCAGGACTATCCCCGCAACCCAGGCGATCAGGATGGCCCAGAGCAGGTACTCCCACTGCCAGCGGAAGCTGAATGTGAGTGATGGCAGCCGCGCCAGCACACCTCTTCGTCCGTTCCCCGGTTCGTCGCCTGATCCGCCGGAGATAACCGGCTGTTCAACGGCGCTTGCTGCTTGTGGCCGCAATGCCCAGAGCAGGAAGCCTATCGCTATGGCAGCCAGGATGAGGATGCCCAGCGTGAAGGGTCTGGTGAAGAAGATGAGCACGCCATCGCCCATCTGGAGGGCGGGCCATGCATTCTGCTCGACCACCGGCCCCAGGATGAAGGCGATGATGAATGGGGGACGCGGCCAGCCATGCCACTTCATCGCGAGCCCCAGCACCCCCATCGCCAGCACCACGTAGATGTCGGCCATGTTGAACCGGGACTGGTAGGCCGCCAGCAACATGAGCGGGAACAGCGTGGCGGCGATGAAGGGGTAGGGCACCTGCGTGAGTTTGAGCAGGAGCGGCGTCATCGCAAGGGCGAGGATGACCATGAGCACGTTGCCGATGCCTATCGAGAGCACCACTCCGACCGTGATGTCGAGGTGCGCTCCAAGCATCGGTAGCCCCGGAGCGATGCCGTAGCCGAGGAGCACGGCGAGGAGGATCGCCCACGGAAGGCTGCCGGGGATGCCGAATCCCAGCGTAGGGACCGCTTGGCCGGCGTTCTGAGCGTTCTGGGCAGACTCGGCGAAGAGGAGGCCGTCCAGGCTTCCCTTGCCGAACTGGGAGCGGTCCTTCGTGAAAACGATGCCCAGCATGTAGGAGAGCCAGTCGATAACTCCGGAGCCGACTCCCGGAATGATTCCGAGCCCCACGCCGAAGAGACCCTGGCGTATGGCTATGTGCCACCGCCGCAGTCCGTACTTGATGCCATCCCAGATCTGGCGGTTGGACAGTTTCGTGCCGGGGTCCGATACAGGCTTGCCCGTCATCGTCAGGTCGAGCACTTCAGGGAGCGCGAAGAGGCCAAGGACCACCGGGATGATCGGCAGGCCCGAGTTCAGGTAGAGGATGTCGAAGGTGAACCGTGGCTGAGCTGAGAACGAGCTCAGCCCTATCGTGGCCAGTACCAGCCCGAGCATTGCACCTGCAAGCCCTCGCAGGAGGGCGCCGCGTGAGAGTACCGAGATCATGAGGATGCCGAACAGGGCCATCGCCGTGATTTCGGGGAACGAGAAGCGGATGATGAACGGCCTGATGACAGGGAGCAGCAGGGCGAGGGCGATAGCGCCGGCCACTCCTCCGATGGTAGACACGGCATAGACGGCCCCCAGGGCTCGGGCCGCTTCTCCCCTTTGAGCGAGTTGATGCCCCTCCAGGAAGGTAACCTGCGTAGGAGCGGTGACGTACCCCAGCAGGATGGCAGGGACCGAGTCCATGGTGTTGGCGAGCGAGATGATCGCCGCGACAAGCATGACCCCATGCACGGGGTCCAGGTTCAGGATGGCAAAAGGAACGAGGATGGCAGCTATCGTCAGGCTGCCTACGCCGGGAATCATCCCCAGCGGCCCGGCCAGAACCAATGCGATGCCGAGGATCAGCCAGAACTGCGGGCTGGTCAGGAAATCCGCTATCAGCGGTATGCTCTTTGCGAGAGCTTCCATCCCTATACCTCAAAATGGTGGCCCGCCCTGTGCAAGAGCGGGCCACCATCTCTCTTCCAACCAGCGTTGGCCGCGCGCCTAGAACTTCGACTCGTAGGTCTCCACCCACTCGTCGTAGATGGCGTCGAGGCGGCGCAGGTCGAAGTTCGCCGCAACTTCTTCTGCGTCCTCTCCACGCACGATGCTCGGCGGGTTGCCCGTGACTTCCTGGAACTCCGCTCCGAAGTTCGGGTCGGCGAAGGCTGCGTATGCGGCCTCGCGGAGTATCTCCACTATCGAGTCGGGCGTACTCGGTGCCATGGTCATCCCGTCGAAGAAGATGCCGTTCGAACCACCGTTCTGTAGCGTCGTGATGTCGCTACGCAGCTCGCTAGGCACGATGTCAGCGATGTTGAACAGGTCGTCGGGCAGCGAGGGCAGCTCGGCGCTCGGCAGGATCGGTATGCTCTCGTTCGATGCGATGGCCCACGGACGGAACTCGCCGCTCTCGAGCCAGCCGGGCCGCAGGCGCTGGAGGAAGTAGGGGCTGAAAGTGCGGCCGTCGACGTCGCCGCGCTCCATGACGGTTACACCGACGTTGTACGACGGCGATATCCCGAAGATGTGCTCGATCGGCACACCGAGTTCTTCGATGAGTATCCGGTCAATCACGAAACCCGACCCTGCCGGGCCGATCTGGGGGAGTATGACCGGGGTCTCGCCGCCGAACGAGTCCTGCATCCGGTTGTAGGGGATGTCGCGGTGGACCATGTAGATGTTCGGGCGGTTCAAGTAGAACACCCGGCGGAAGTCTGCCCACTGGTAGGTGACACCGGGCACGCTCAACTGATTGTCCGGGTACCCGCCTACGCCGTAGGTGATGGTCAATCCGTCGTCCGAACCTGTGTAGAACTCGTTGAGGAACGCCTCGAACCCCGCGCGGTCAGGAGTGGTCGTGACCTCTATCGACGGGTTGCCGGGGATGAACTCGGAGAGTTTGGAGGCGATGAACCTCCCCTCTGTGTCTGCCCCGCTGCCAACGGCGTAGCCGATCACCATGCTGATCGTCTTACCCTCGTAGTAGGGTGCGGGCTCTGGCGTGGGGGTTGGCGTCGCGGCAGGAACTGGAGTGGCTGTCGGTGTCGGCGTCGGGTCGGCGCCGCAGGCTGCGACAAGCACAGCCAGCAGCCCACCCAGTGCTATGAGCATCAGTCTCTTTGTCGTTCTCATTGGCTCCTCCCTTGCCGTATGACGATGTGGTTTCGGGTTGCTACCTTCATGATGTCTTGAGACCGTAAAACACCTGGGCATTCGTACGGAGGATTCCCTCCTTGTCCTTATAGGACATGTCCTCTCGTTCGAGCAGTTCGTTGATCTCCTCGTTGATGGTGTCGTCGTTGACCTCATGCGGGAAGTCCGAGGAGAACATGAAGGGTTCGCTGCCGACGACGCTGACCGCATAACCGATGGCGCCCTCGTCTCCTTCCACGCCCACGAAGAGGCGTCGTTCCTTCACCAGCCGGATGATGTATTCGGCTATGGACTCGCCCTTGTGCAACCGCAGAAAGGCAGAGTGGGGATCCGCCGGGATGAACGCCTTGTGCGAGCCGTTGAAGCGCTCCAGGCCCAGCAGGAACCAGGCAAGGCCGCCTTCCAGGAACCCCCAGCGCACGTTGGGGAACTGGTCGAACACGCCGTTGAAGAGCAGGCTCCCGAAGCTGATGGTGATTCCGAACGGGTGCCCCATCGCGTGGATCGGCGCGAAGAGGTTCAGGTTGTCCATGCCGAGGCCCATGTGGCAGCCCCCGTGGAAGGCGACGGCTATCCTCAGGCGGTTGGCCTCTTCGTATACCGGCCAGTACACCTTCGCGCCGAGGTGGTTCGCCAGCCCCGTCGACGGCAGCATGATTCCCGCCATGCCGAGCTCCTCGATGCATCGGCGCATCTCTGCTACGGCAGCCGGAGGGTTCTGCATGGGAACGAGCCCCATGCCCATCAGGCGGGGCGTATGCCGCGTGAACGTGTCGTAGAGCCAGTCGTTATAGGCCTGGCAGGCTGCTGTGGCATAGTCCAGGTCCACCATGCGCCCGCACGCCAGACCCGCGGTGGGGTAGAGCACTGCGCCCTCTATGCCCGCGCGGTCCTGAAAGTCCACCCATCGGTCGACCGGGGCGGGCATGAACGAACCAGGCGGGCGGATGGTCAGCCCCTCGTGCAGGTGGTCGAGGGCGGGGAACACTTTCCCCACGCGTCGACTCAGATAATCCCCGTACTCTTTCGGGAAATACGTGGCGATGGCAGCCTCGTCCTCGAGTACGTGTCCATCGCCGTCGATGATGCCGATCTTCGATTGGACTACCATCCCGCTGCTCCTCCCTGGCCGATTGGTCCTCGCTTACGCCGCCGAAGGTTGTGGCAGAACAACCGGTTTGACTTCTCTGAACTCTGACATCGCCTGCAAGGCGTCGGTCGTGCCTTCCAGGGAGTACTTGCCGGTGATCATCGATTCGAAGGGGAAGTGCTTGCTCTGAGCCGACAGGAACTGCACTGCCTGCAGGAAGTGTCTGGCTTCCGCCTGCAGAACGCTCGTGATGGTCAGGTACTTGGTGGTCATCGCGAACGCCGGGATCTCGAGGTTACCGCTTCCGCCGCCGATACTGACGATCCGGCCTCCCCGGCGGACGAGGTCTACTGCCTCGGGGATAGCCTGAGCCGTGGCGGCCTGGACCACGACGTCAACTCCCAGACCGCGCGTGTGCTCGGCGAGCCAGGCCTTCCGGTCTGCCGCTGACGTCTGCTCGATGTCCATCGTGCCGGCGGCGCCCCAACTCCTCGCAACTTCGAGACGGGACTCAGGAGCGCCGAACACGAACACTCGATCTGCACCCTTCGCAAGGATGACCGCGAGGCAGTAAAGCCCCACAGGGCCGGCTCCCTGCACCAGCACGGTCTCGTGGCTCCTGATGGGGCCGAGCCGTTCGGCAGCGTGCATCGCTGTGCGCAAGGCGCAGGCGGCCGACGCGGCGAGGGCCGCAGGCACATCGTCAGGGATGGGTATGAAGTCTGCCCCGGGAGGGTAGTAGTGATATTCGGCGGTGCCGCCGAGCAGGTAGGGGAACTGGTCGACGCGCTCCCTCCCGTACCGCGCCCCTTCCAGGCACAGGCTGGGCTGCATCGCCACTGAGCAGTGGTAGCAGTGACCGCAGAACGGGTAGTTTCCGATGATGCGCTGACCCGGCTGGACCGGACGGTTGAATACGTCCTTGGGGTTCCCGGCGACGTCCACAACTGTGACGGCTGTCTCGTGACCGGGGATATAGGGAAGTTTCTCAGGCCCTACGAAGCTGTGGCCGCCCCAGATGTGCACGTCCGTACCGCAGAGGGTTGCTGCGTCGACGCGGCCCAGCACGCTGCCAGGTTCCAGGTCAGGAAGGGGAATGTCCTGAACCGAGAGTGGCTTGGCAAACTCGGTCACCACCGCAGCACGTACTGTTGCACCCATCCTGTCCTCCACAAGCAATGGCCGGAGCCCCGGTAACCTGGGCCAAGCAGCCTCAAGCGTGACTCGGCGCGAGCATACACCCCGGTCAGGTGGTTCACAATTAGCGCTCCCCGTTGACCCTCTCTCCCGCTGGGGGTATGTTGTGCGGGTAAATGTTCGAGTGCAGACGTGACTTCACAACGAGGAAGTCGATATCCCTTACGGAGGCGAGGCGTTATGGCAGAGAAGGCACTGGTCGCAGCGAAGGTAGGCCCCAACCAGACCGAGCAGATGGAGTTCGACCTGCCGGACATCCCTGTCGACGGCGCACTCCTGAAGGTAGAGGCTGCGGGCGTGTGCGGCAGCGACGTGGGCGGCTACGAGCGTGAGATGAAGGGCGGCCCCGTCATCATGGGACATGAGAACGTTGGCTACCTCGTGAAGGTCGGTCACGTCTTCGCGAACCGCTGGGGCGTGAAGGAGGGCGACATGGTCGCTCTCGAAGAGTATCTCCCTTGCGGCCGCTGCGAATTCTGCCGCGTTGGCGAGTACCGGCACTGCTTCGCCACCGACGCCTCCGCGAACGACGCTGCCATCCGCTACGGCTCGACATCCGTGGAAGTCGCGCCGTCGCTCTGGGGCGGCTACGCGCAGTACCTCTACGTTCCCCCGAACGCGCCGCTGCACAGGGTGCCCGACGGCATCACAGCCGAGGAGGCAGCGATGGCGTTGCCCATGGGCAACGGCATCCAGTGGGCGCTCATCGAGGGGCAGGTCAGCTACGGGAAGAGCGTCCTCATTCAGGGGCCTGGCCAGCAGGGGCTCGCCTGCGTCGTAGCGTCGAAGCAGGCCGGGGCGGACTGCATCATCGTCACCGGCAAGGGCCCGAAGGACGCCCGGCGGATGGAGGTCGCCCGTGCGCTCGGCGCGGACTTCACCATCGACATAGACGAGGAAGACCCGCTTCCCCGCATCAAGGAGATCACCGGCGGCGGCCCGGAGGCCGGTGTGGACGTGGTGGTGGACTGCACGTCTCACTCAGGCAAAGGGCCCACCCTCCTCGCCATAGAAGCGACGAAGCGCAAGGGCGGCAGGATGGTCGCGCAGGCGGAGAGCCCGATCTTCCCGGACTTCCCCATCGGCAGGCTTACGCGAAAGTACATGACGCTTGCCAGCGCGCGCGGCCACAGCTTCGAGGCGGTCGAGCTCGCGCTGCGCCAGATCGCGTCGCACCGCTTCCCGCTCGAACTCATGCGGACGCACACGTTCGGACTCGTGGACGTTCACACCGCCATCCGCGCGGTGGCTGGAGAAGGCTTCGACAACGCCATCCATGTCTCCGTCATGCCTTGGGAGTAGACGGAGAATCTGACAACGCACGACGACGTCTCCATCAGGAGGTAACGGCAAGATGCTGTCGATAACAGAGAACGAGAAACTGGTACAGGTAGGTCCCGGAACGCCGATGGGCGACTACATCCGCCGTTTCTGGCTGCCCTTCCGGCTCTCCAGCGATGTGCCGGAAGCCGACGGCGAGCCCGTGCGCATCCGCCTGATGGGCGAGGATCTGCTCGCCTTCCGCACCACCTCAGGCAAGGTCGGGCTGATCCAGCGCAACTGCCCTCACCGGTGGGCGGACCTGTTCTTCGCGCGCAACGAGGAGAACGGCCTTCGCTGCACCTACCACGGCTGGAAGTACGACGCGCAAGGCAACTGCGTTGACATGCCGACCGAAACCGAGGAGAGCAGCTACAAGGACAAGATCAAGATCACGGCCTACCCGGTTGAGGAAGTCGCGGGCATCCTGTGGGCGTACATGGGACCGAAGGATCTTGCACCAGAGTTGCCGGACTTCGAGTACCTCCGCGTGCCGGAATCCCACCGATTCGTCTCCTGGAACTGGCAGCAGACAAACTACGCGCAGGCCATTGAGGGCGGCATTGACTCCGCTCACTCCAACTACCTGCACGCCACACTGGACGCCTACCATATGACTGACGCTTGGAACTCGACGTGGGAGCGCTCCCAGAACCTGCGAGACAAATACCACGCGCGCGACCAGCACCCGAAGTTCTTCGCCGAGGACACCGACTACGGCGTCATCACCGGCGCGCGGCGCGACACCGGCGAGGGCGAGTTCTACTGGCGCTACAACCTATTCCTGCTTCCGTTCTACACCATGCCGCCGTCGTCCCCGTCTCAGAAGTTCTTCCACGCGTTCGTTCCGATCGACGACCTCCACAACATGCGCTGGACGTTCGTCTGGAACCTCAAGAGCGCTCTGCCGTCGGGCTCCATCGAGGAGTGGCGCAACGGTGCGGGCCTGCACGCCGCGTCGCTGCCGGGCTACTTCCGCATCGGCTCCACCTCCGACTCCGTTCCCGTCTTTGCGGAGCACTTCCCGCTTCGCAACAAGGAGAACGACTACCTCGTCAGCCGCGACTACCAGAAGCGCCTCACCTTCACCGGCATCACCGGCACCGGCGAGCAGGACCTCTCCGTTCAGGAAGGCATGGGACACATCACCCCGCGCAACAAGGAGCACCTTGGCACGACGGACATCGGCATCATCAAGTCCCGCCGCCGTCTGCTGAAGGAGGCTACCGCGCTGCAAGACGGTGAGGAGCCCTACGCCGCCTCCCACGGCGATGTCTACTACGTCCGCGCCGGGGACATCCTGCTCTCGCCGGAGGAAAACTGGGTGCACGACCAGAAGATCAAGGACCTGCAGACCGCTACCTGGTAGCACATCCATACGCACCGGTCGTAGCGACGGGGGCAGGGGAATCCCTCCTGCCCCCGTTCTTTGGCGCGCGATACCGAACTTTACCGGCTCGGTTAGAATGACCTCACGCCATGACGAACCGTCGCTATCAACGTTCCGCACCCACGCCTCCTCCTGATCCTGCGCTCGTGGAAGGCAGTGCGAATGAAGTCCGCCGCCGATTGCGCCAGGCCGGCCGTAAAGACGTCGCCGACCGCATCCGCAAAGAGGCAGGCCGGGACGCGCCCTGCTATGGCGTGCCGTCGGCCGAGGTCTATCGCATCGGCCTCGACCTCGTTCGGCGGCTGCGTTCCGTGGGGCTTCCCGCCACCATCGCCATAGCAGACAACCTCTTCCGCACCGGCAACGTCGAGGAAGGGCTCGTAGGCGCGCAGATAGTCGGCGCGCTGGCGCGGCTCATCACCGGCGACGACTTCCAGCGTATCGAGCCGTGGGGCGACACGCTCACCGCTCCCCAGACGGCTGACGCTCTGGGTGCGAGCTGTCTCAGCCCTGCGCTCGCTGCCAAGCCCTCCCTCGTCAAGACGATGCGTGAGTGGGCGCGCTCCTCGAATCCCTCCAAGCGGCGCGCTGCCGTCTCTGCGTTCGGCCCGCTCGTACGGGAAGGGCGATTCATGACGGATGCACTCGAGGTCGCCGAGGTCGTTATGAAGGACGATAACGAGGAAGTGCAGCGCGGTGTGGGGACGATGCTCATGGAGGCGACTCGCCTCAAGTCCGACCGGGTCGTCGAGTTCCTCATGGAATGGAAGGACCAGAGCCCCCAGCTCATCCTCCAGACCGCGGCGACCAAACTGCAGCCTGCCCAGCGCGGACAGGTACTCGGCTGATGACCAGCACCCCGGAGGCGCGTCCTGCCCCCGGCATCGGACGGCGACTCTATCGTGGGTTTGCATTTGCGATCATCGTTGGTTTGGCTGGCGCCGGACTCAGTGGTGTCCCGGCCCTCTTCATCCAATCCATATTCGTTGGCGAGGCCCAGCGGTGCATCGAGGCCATCGAAATGGCCGAGGCGGGAGGCGATGTGACGCTGACCTGTCCTGATGAGTTCACCGACCCGCCGGTCTGGCTGCCCGTTATCGTGGTCGCAGGCGGCGCGGCCCTCGGCGCCGCCGGGGGATTCGCTTACGGGATAGTCTCGCCGGGACGCAGGGCGCGCGGTTCCGCACCTCCGGCAGAGTCGCCCTGGCTGCCATTCTGAGTGCAGAAAGGGCACGGCGGATTCCGCGCAACTGCCGTCGCTAAAGCGTCGCACCTGCTATTTTGGCCGTGTATCCTTAAACGCGGTTTCTCTCATGCGGTATCACTTCGTTCGCGTTCCTATCGTCTTGCTCACGGCCGTCCTCCTTCTGGGGAC
>DAOUHT010000191.1:0-14192 GCA_034428375.1 Dehalococcoidia bacterium
CCGTCCGGGTGGGGTCTACCTGCTCTTCGACTGGAAGCGGCAGACGCTCCCGGCCTACATCGAGGGCCGGGGTGGGCTCGGCAACGACCCTGCGGCGATGATGAGCCTGCAGCCGTACCACAATCGCTTCACGCTGGACGAGTGGCGGTGGCTGCTGGCGGAAGGCGGCTTCGACCTCGTGGGCGAGGCACATCCGCGCACCAGCCACGTGGCCCTAGCGGGGGTGCCGCGATGACGCAGCGGGACGAGCGCGCCCTGCGGCGTCAACTGGAGCGGTACACGCTGCGCTTCAACGATGCCTTCTGGCGCTTCTGGGACGAGCGGGTTGCGCCGGTGCTGCCGCCCGCCCCGGTCATCGTTGACGTGGGGCCGGGGCCCGGTCTCTTTCTGCGCGACCTCTCCGAGCGCCTGCCGTACGCGACGCTCCACGGCGTCGACGCGAACGAGGCGATGGTCGAGAACGCACGCGCCATCGACTACGCCGGGCCGGTGCCGACGTTTGTGCTGGCGAACGTCGAGGGCTCGCCGCTGCCGTACGACGACGGGTCGGTCGACCTGCTCACGATGGCGGCAGTGCTGCACGGGTTCGACGACCCGTTCTCGTTCCTGCGGGAGCAGGCCGCCCGCGTGCTGAAGCCGGACGGACGGATGCTGCTGTTCGACTGGTTCCGGCAGCCGATGCGGGAATACGTCGAGCGCCGCCTCATCGAGCCGGGCGAGCCGGAGGAGACGCGCTACGAGCGGGCGCTGGAGCAGTTCCGCATCCACAACAAGTACACGCTGGACGACTGGCACTGGGTGTTCGCGCAGTCGGGGATGCGTATCGAGGCGGAGACCTCCGACCCGCACCCGTTCGCCCGCGTCTGGCTGCTGCGCCCGGAGTAGGCGCGCTTACCCTCCCAGCCGTGCCCGAATAACGAGCAGGATGGCGAAGCCCTCCGCGCCGAGGGCTAGGGAGTACCAGAGTTGGTCTGCGCCTACCGTGAGCACGGACCCGACGAGGCCGGGGGCGTGGGCCAGTATGAGGAGGGTCTGCGCGAGGCGTGCTGGGGGCCGCTGGCTCGCCAGGGCGTTCGCGGTGATGAGGAGCGCGGCGATGGGCACGGCGATGCCGGTAGCGATCGCCGCGATGGTCGCGAGCCGGGTCCCGAAGAACGGCTCGTTGCCGAAGAACGCGAAGTAGACCACGGCGACGGCGACGTAGACGAACGGCGCGGGGAGCATCCCCCGCACGACCATCTGGAAGCGGCGGCGTTCGATGGGGTTCATCGCGGGGCCTCCGAACACTTCTCCCTGTCATGCTGAGCGGAGCCGAAGGCGGAAGCCTGAGGCGCAGTCGAAGCATCTCTCGGGGAACGTTTGAGAGGGGCGGACGCCTGCCCGAGAGATTTCTCGACTCCGCTGCGCTCCGCTCGGAATGACAATTCCTCCCACTAGTCCTTGACGACGATGCTGATGAGGTAGCGGCCGGAGACGAAGACGACCTTGTCCACGCTCTTGCCCTCCGTGTAGGCGACCACCTTCTCCGACGTGAGCGCCGCTTCCTTGGCGTCGCCCTCGGAGATCGAGGCGGGGACGGGGATGCGGTCGCGGACCTTACCGTTCACCTGCACGACGAGCGTGGCCTCCTCAATGGCGGCTAGCGCCTCGTCCCACTCGGGCAGGGGCTGGGTGTGGACGCTGTACGGGTGTCCGGTGCGCTCCCAGAGCTCCTCGGCGAGGTGCGGGCCCATCGGCGCCAGCAGCAGCAGCAGCGATTCGACCGCCTCGTTCCAGGCACGGCGCGACACGGCGCCGGCGTCGTAGGCGGGCGACATCTCGTTGGTCAGCTCCATCATCGAGGCGAGGGCGGTGTTGTACTTGAAGCGCTCCAGGCTCTCGATGACGCCGCGGATGGTCTGGTGCGTCTTGCGGATGATGGCGCGATCGGAAGCGGCGTCGGCCTCGGGCAACGTAGCGGTGTCCCTCAGGCAGAGGTCCCAGAGGCGGTTCACCCAGCGCGCGACGCCGTTGATGCCAGAGTCGCTCCAGTCGCCGCCGCCCTCCCACGGGCCCATGAACATCAGGTAGAGGCGCACGACGTCCGCGCCGAGGTCCTGCACGTACTCGTCCGGGGCGATGACGTTGCCGCGGCTCTTGCTCATCTTCATGTGGTCTGAGAGCACGGTGCCCTGGTTGAAGAGGCGCAGGAACGGCTCTCCGAAGTCGATGAGGCCGAGATCGCGGACGACCTTGGTGAAGAAGCGGGCGTAGAGCAGGTGCATCACCGCGTGCTCCGCGCCGCCCGTGTACTGGTCGACGGGGTTCCACGAGTCGACGCGCGCGGGGTCGAACGGGCCCTCGGCGAAGTCCGGGCTGACGTAGCGCAGGAAGTACCACGACGAGTCCACGAACGTGTCCATCGTGTCGGTCTCGCGTGTCGCGGGGCCGCCGCAGTCGGGGCAGGTCGTGTGGAGGAAGCCGTCGTGGTAGCGGAGCGGCGATTCGCCGGTCGGCTTGAACTCGGCGTCGTCCGGCAGCACCACGGGAAGCTGGTCATACGGCACGGCCTGCGCGCCGCAGTTATCGCAGTAGACGATGGGGATGGGAGTGCCCCAGTAGCGCTGGCGGCTGATGAGCCAGTCGCGCATCCGGTAGCCGACGGTGCGCCTGCCCCAGCCCTGCCGCTCGACGTGGTCGGCGATCGCCTCGTACCCGGCGGCGTTCGGCATGCCGTTGAACTGCCCGGAGTTGACCTGCGAGCCGCTCTTCTCAACCCACGCCTCCCTGAGCGGAGCGCCGTTCCAGTTCGGCGGCGCGACGACGACGCGGATCTCCAGCCCGTACTTCAGCGCGAAGTCGAAGTCGCGGGAGTCATGGGCGGGGACGCCCATCACCGCGCCGGTGCCGTAGGTGAGCAGCACGTAGTCGCCCACCCAGATGGGCACGCGGTCGCCATTGAGCGGGTTGACGGCGTACGAGCCGGTGAAGACGCCGGTCTTCTCGCGCTCGACGGAGAGCCGGTCTATCTCTGTGGCCTCGCGGGCGCGGGCGACGTACGCCTCGACGGCATCGCGCTGCTCCGGTGTCGTGAGACGCTCGACGAGCGAGTGCTCCGGCGCGAGGACGACGAACGTGACGCCGAAGATGGTGTCGATACGCGTCGTGAACGTCGTTATCTCGCGCTCGTCCAGGCCGTACTCCGAGATGTCGAACGAGATGTCGACGCCCTCGCTGCGGCCTATCCAGTTGGTCTGCATCGTCTTGATGCGTTCGGGCCAGTCGACGACGCCGGAGAAGTCGAGCAGTTCGTCGGCGTAGTCGGTGATGCGGAAGAACCACTGGTCCATCTCGCGGCGTATGACGACGTCGCCGGTGCGCTCGCACTTGCCGTCGACGACCTGCTCGTTGGCGAGCACGGTCTGGCAGGTGGGACACCAGTTGACGGGGGCCGAGGCGCGGTAGGCGAGGCCCTGCTCGTACATCTTCAGGAAGAACCACTGGTTCCAGGCGTAGTAGTCCGGCTGGCAGGTGACGATCTCCCGGTCCCAGTCGTAGACCGTGCCCATGGAGCGGAGCTGGTCGCGCATGCGGTCGATGTTGCCCATCGTCCAGATGGACGGGTGGATGCCGCGGTTGATAGCGGCGTTCTCCGCTGGAAGGCCGAAGGCGTCGAACCCCATGGGGTGGAGGACGTTGTAGCCGCGCATCCGCATGAAGCGGGCGTGGGCGTCGGACGGCGCCATGGCGTACCAGTGGCCGATGTGGAGGTCGCCGGAGGGGTAGGGGTACATGGTGAGGGCGTACCACCGTGGCCGGGGGTCGTCGTCGTTCACCTGGTAGAGGTTGTCGTCGGCCCACCGCTGTTGCCACTTGCGGTCGATCTCCGCAGGGTCGTAGCGGAGGGGGGCCATGCGCTGGCGGGTGGTCATGTATCGCTCCGAGAGTCAGGAACTCTGAGGTATCAGTTTAACCGATACGGGTCAGGCGTGGGGCGTGGGACGTGACACGCGCCTGCGGAGGGCCTGCGCGCGTTGTCATGTTGAGCGGAGCCGGAGGCGGAGTCGAAACATCTCTCGGGGAGCGTTTGCGCGTAACGGGACGTCTCCCGAGAGATTCCCTTCGGCAGGCTCAGGGCAGGCTCTCGGCTCCGCTGCGCTTCGCTCGAAATGACAATGCCCCCCAGCCCTGTCCGATCAAGGTGGCCAACGTTCCCGGTTCTTGGCCCCCTTGATGCCCTGCTTACGAGTAGACCGACCACCCCGTTTGGCGTCCCTGGAAGAAGCCCACTTCGTTCCCGCGGTGACCACGGCGCCCGATACATTCATCGAGGAGGTCGTTCCGATGGCGGCCCAGACCGAACACCCCATCGCGGTGGTCGGTGAGCACGGGAGCCTGCTCGGGGAGATCGACCGGGGGACGCTTCTCACGGGGCTGTCGGGGAAGAGGTAGGCGCGACCCCTCCGGGGCTGCGAGGTTCCTGCCTCGCAGGAACGACGGCGGAAGGGGCGGGCGTCGCCGGGGGAATCGCAACTGGCGTGAGCTGTACGGGACGGTTGCCCTAGCGGGGTTCAGTACCCTGCGTGGCGTTGTCTTCCACCAATCGGATGTCGAGGCGCAGGCCGATCGCATTTGCGATGTCGTATGCCATCTCCAAGCGGGGGCTGTGCTTTCCGGACTCTACACGGCTGATGACGGTCTTGGTCACGCCGATGCGCTCGGCAAGCTCGCGTTGGGTAAGTTGGTGCTGCTTCCTCGCTTTGACCAGCGCGTCGATCAGGGCGAACCGGGGCGCCAGCCGGTCGTATTCACGCCGTAGTTCGGGGTCTTGGTCATGGAGTTCCTGGAACAGTTCCTTGACGGTACGCATGATTGCTACTCCCTCAGTTGGAGAAGGGACCTCCTGGCACGGTCGACACTTTGCACTGGGGCTCTGCGTCCCTGTTTCCTCCACGCTTCGAGCAGGTACAGCATCCCGTGTGCCTCACCGTACGCCACGCGGTGGTTGCCTGCACGCAATTCATAGAGACCGATGCGGGCATCGAGTATCCGGTCTTGGGGCATCCCCAGATTGGGGCCGTTTTCTTCCAGCAGTTCGATGTAGCGTTTGGAGAGTCGCTACCGCGGAGCGGTCTCTCCTTCGTGTTCCGCATGCGTCACCTCCGAACCCCATGGGGGACATAATTGAATGTAAACATATATGTGTCCATTATCAAGGCGCACGCTCGACTTCGCCTGCTTCGCTCGGACACCCCCACATCGTGACACCCGCCCCTTACGCAATCGTCCTCATCCCCCTACCATGGTTGCTGCTGCGAAGCCGGGAACCGGCGTGGACCGTCCGGGCGTTCGGAAGTGCAGTGCCACCGAATGTCACCGCTGGGAAAACGAAGGCTGTTCCAGCCGACACGGGCGCTCCGCCCATTGGAGGCGCAGTGAGACCGAATGAGACCAGGTGAGACCGTGACTTAGCGAGGAGGAAGCTTGCCATGGGGATCCTCGAACGTACCTACGCTCCTGAGGTCGGCGCTGCGGTCGATGAGGTGCTCATCTCGTCGGACTCGCACGTCATCGAGCCTGCGGGCTTGTGGAAGGAGAACCTTCCCAGCCAGTTCCGCGAACGTGTCCCCGACCTCGGCGGCGCTCGGAGGAACGACGCCCCGGGCGGGATGGACAAGTGGGAGCGGGTCAACGAGATGGCCCGCGACGGCGTTAGCGCCGAGGTGCTGTATCCGACGCACGGGCTGAAGACGCTCGTCCTCGGCGACCGTGACCTGGAGGAGGCGTGCGCCAGGGTCTACAACGACTGGCTGGCCGACTACTGCTCGGCGGCGCCGGACCGGCTCATCGGCCTCGCCCTGCTCTCGACGTACCGGATCGAGGCGGCGGTCGAGGAGATGGAGCGCAGCCGCAAGGCGGGGATGTCCGGAGTGGTGGTGTGGCAGGTGCCCGACCCCGCGCTTCCTTTCACGTCGCGCCACTACGACCCGTTGTGGGCGCGCGCCGAGGAGCTCGACATGCCGGTGTCGCTGCACATCCTCAGCGGTCATGGCTACAACCTGCGGCAGTCGTTCGGCCAGGGGGAGCGGGGCATCGAACAGGAGCGGACAAGCGTCAATATGAAGCTCGTCTACGCGATGGACGCCCTGTACGACTTCATCTTCTCCGGCGTGCTGGAGCGCTTCCCCCGGCTCAAGCTGGTGCTCGTCGAGAACGAGATCGGCTGGCTACCGTTCGTCCTGGAGCAGTGGGACTACTACTTCCAGCGCCACGGCACGAACAGAGCCGCCCTGAACCTCACGATGCTCCCCAGCGAGTACTTCAACCGGCAGGTGTACGCCACCTTCTTCAACGACGCGGTCGGCGGCAGGCTCCTCTCCTGGTGGGGCGCCGGCAACTGCATGTGGTCCAGCGACTACCCGCACGGCAACTCGACGTGGCCGGACTCGCGGCAGATCGTCGCGCGCGACATGGGCAACCTGCCCGCGGACGTGCGCGCCCGGTTGCTGCGGGACAACGTCTCGAAGCTCTACGGGGTCGAGGTCGGGGTCTGACGGGTGAGTGATGCCTCGGCGGAGCCTATCCTGAGCCTGCCGAAAGGCTCTGCATGAACACGCTTATCCAATGCCCTTGTGCGGCTCGCTGCATGCCGCTGTGTGCGCTGCCCGCGCACTCTGGATTCCCGCCGGTGCGGGAATGACGGGGCAGGGGCAGGAACGCCGGGGTTTCAGATAGCGCCGGGGCCGACGCGGATGCAGGCGGTCCAGTGGCCGGGGCTCGTTTCCTTGAGCGGCGGGACGACGGCGCGACACTCGTCGACGGCCATGGGGCAGCGCGTGTGGAAGACGCAGCCCGACGGCGGGTTCTGCGGGCTGGGGATGTCGCCCTGCAGCACGATGCGCTCGCGCGCCTCTTCCACCGTAGGGTCGGGCACCGGCACGGCTGAGAGCAGCGCCCTGGTGTAGGGGTGTTGCGGGTCCTCGTAGAGGTCGTCGCAGGGCGCGAGCTCCATCAACTTGCCCAGGTACATGACCGCGACCCGGTCCGAGATGTGCCGCACGACGGAGAGGTCGTGCGCGATGAGGAGGTACGTGAGCCCGAACTGCTCCTGCAACTCCTGGAGGAGGTTGATGATCTGCGCCTGGATCGAGACGTCGAGAGCCGAGACGGGCTCGTCGGCGACGATGAACTCCGGCTCCGCCGCGATGGCCCGTGCGATGCCGATGCGCTGGCGCTGGCCTCCGGAGAACTCGTGCGGGAAGCGGTCGGCCATGTAGGGGTTGAGCCCGACGACATCCAGCAGGTGCTGGATGCGCTCCCGCATCTCCGCCTTGCCCTGCACGAGCCCGTGGACGCTCACCGGCTCCCCGATGATGCCCGCCGCGGTCATGCGCGGGCTGAGCGACGAGTACGGGTCCTGGAAGATGGCGTTGATGCGCCTGCGCATGGTGCGCAATTCCTTCCCGCTCAGGGTGCTCATCTCGATGCCGTCGAACTTGACCTCGCCCTCGGTCTGCTGGTGCAGTTGCAGGATGCAGCGCCCCAGCGTGCTCTTGCCGCTGCCGCTCTCGCCCACAAGGCCGAGCGTCTCGCCGCGGCGTATCGTGAGCGAGACGTCGTCCACGGCCTTGACTTCGCCGATGCGCTGCTTGAACACGATGCCGGAGGTGACCGGGAAGTACTTCTTCACCCGGCTCACTTCGACGAGGGGGGCTTCCATCGAGGCTGCGTCCTGCTGCGTCATGCCGCCCCCGTCTCGACGGCCCAGCAGGCGACGTGGTGCTCGGCAGCCGCGCTCTTGACGTGGCGCACCTCCGGCACGTCCTCTTCGCAGCGTGCTATGGCATACGCGCAGCGCTCGCGGAACGCGCAGCCTGCGGGGAGGTTGCTCAGGTCCGGCGGCATCCCCTCGATGGGGATGAGGCGCTCACCCTTCGGCTTGTCGAGCCGCGGCACGGACGCCAGCAACCCTTTTGTGTAGGGGTGCTGCGGCTGGTCGAAGACCTGGTGGAGCGTGCCGCGCTCCACGATGCGGCCCGCGTACATGACGTTGATGCGGTCGACGTAGCGCGCCACGACGCCGAGGTTGTGCGTGATGATGATGACCGCGATGCCCAGCTCCCGCTGCACCTGCTGGATGAGCTCGAGGATCTGGGCCTGGATCGTGACGTCCAGCGCGGTGGTTGGCTCGTCGGCGATGAGCAGTTTCGGGCTGCAGGAGAGCGCCATGGCAATCATGACGCGCTGGCGCATGCCGCCGGAGAACTCGTGGGGGTAGGCGCGAAGCCGGTTCGCGGCGTCCGGTATCCCGACGAGTTCCAGCAGCTCCGACGCCCGGGCGTGGGCTGCCTCGTCGTCGTAGCCGAGGTGCCGCTGCACGGCCTCGGTGAGCTGCCGGCCTATCGTGAGCACGGGGTTCAGCGAGGTCATCGGCTCCTGGAATACCATGCCGATGCGGTTGCCCCTGATGTCGCGCATGGCCTTGTCGTCCTGCGCGAGGAGGTCTTCGCCCATGAAGCGTATCGACCCGCCCAGGATGCGTCCGGGCGGGCTGGGGATGAGCCGCATGATGGAGAGCGCGGTGATGCTCTTGCCGCAGCCGCTCTCGCCGACGATGGCGAGCGATTCGCCTTCCATGAGGTCGAAGGTCACCCCGTCTACCGCCTTCACCACGCCGGCAGACGTGAAGAAGTGCGTGCGCAGGCCGTTCACTTCAAGGAGAGCCGTCAAGTAAGTCCCCACTCCACGACGCATCAGCGCCGTTCGATACGGCGTGAACCTAGCCTAACGAGGGGCAGGTGTAAAGTGCGCTACGCCTTCCGGGGCACCTTGTAGCGGCGTCCGCGTTCCCGCACGGTGCGCTGCGCGTCGAACGTCATCACCGGCACGCCGTAGCCGCAACTCGTGGCAGTGCTCTCGACATCGACCACGATGGCCTGCCGCTGCGGCAGCGCGATCTCCTCCGCGGGCTCGGCGAGCAGCTGCTCGGCGAGGGGCGACTCGGCGACAGGCGTCACCGTGGCGTGGCCGTACAGGCGCACGACAGCCGCGTCTTCCCGATCGAACGAGCAGACCATGACGGTGATGGGTCCGCCCGCCATCGAGTGGCGCGCCGTCTCGTTGCCGCTGCCTGTGTAGTCGAGGTACGCCACGCGGTGGTCGTCCAGTACGTGGAGCGGCACCCCGCCCTTCGGCGAAACGTTCACCGCGCCGACGTGCATCCCCGGCGCGAGGCCGGGGTCGGCGGTGGCGACGAAGAAGACCTGCGCCTGCCGGATGAGGTCGGCCTGCTTGTCCGTGATGCAGTCGAAGTAGTCGGCCATGGCGTCTCCTAAACCGCCCTCGCCACCCAGACGAGGTCTTCCGTCTCCCCGGTGACGGGGCCGCCTTCGAAGTCGCCGTAGACGCCTTCGAGATCGAATCCACACAACTCCAGCAGGTGTTCCATCTCGTACCTGAAGGTGTAGCGTTGCTCGAAATCGCGTATGAGGCGGCGCTCGACGACTCCTTCGTCGCTGACCTCCTCGATGATGAGGCGCGTGTCGTTCACCTGGGTGACGGGGTCCCAGCCGTTCTGCCCCCAGACGACGATGGTTCCGCCTCCCTCGCGCTCGACGTCCTTCAGGTGGTAGGCGAGCGAAGCGTTATCGCCGACGAGTGAGTTCACGTCCGGGTTGAACGTGTCCATCGCGAAGACGCCGCCAGGGGCGAGCCGCTCCCGCACGCGGGCGAGCGCCTGCCGCTGCTCCTCGGTGGTGAGCATGCTGTGGAACGAGCGGAACGGCATGATGACGAGCGGGAAGCGCTCCGCGAGCTGGACCGTCGCCATGTCGCCGGACTGGAAGACGCACCGCTCGGAGAGTCCTCGCTTTGCCGCCTTGGCCTGCGCGACCTCGATCATGCGCGGCGAGATGTCGATGCCGGTCACGGGAACGCCTGCCTGCGCGATAGGGAAGCTGACGCGTCCCGTACCGCAGCCGAGTTCCAGGACGGGACCGCCGGACTCGCGCGCCATCTCGACGTAGAAGTCGATGTCGTGCGTGAGGTCGGCGTGCACCCCGTCGTAGATGTCTGCCCAGTCGTCGTAGGGGAAGTCGAATGGCATGGGGTCAGGCAGGCACGGGGAGGTTCAGATCGACGAAGAATATCTCCGATATGCGTTCGGGCGGCTGCTTCCCACAGAGACGGAGGTCCTCGACGTAGGAGGCGATGGTTTCGCGAATGAGCGCCTCGGCCCGCTCCGGAGTGTCAGCGGCGGCAGCGACGTGTTCGATGTCCTGCGGCTCCGCCCGGTAGCCGTTCTTCGTTCGCTGGATGACGACGTTGTAGCCGTCGACCTCGATGGCCTTCGCATCCGGTTCAGGGAGAGGGTCGCCCTCGAGATGAAGTTCCAAGGCTTCGCGGAAGAGGGCCTCGGTTTCTTCGCGTGTGTCGCCAGCCGCGACGCAGCCAAGTACGTCCGGGGCGCTTGCGCTGTATCCGGTGCCCGTCTTGTGCATGACGACGAGGTATCGCATGACTGCTCCTTGCCGAATCACGACCCCAAGCCTGCCTGCCGCATGATGCTCTTCCATTCCCACATGGGCAAGGCTTTGCTCGGGCGTCCCGCTATGGTGACCTTCCCGGGCTTTACCGGATGCTTGAACTGGTGATGGCTTCCGCGCGTGTATACATGGTACCAGCCGTCCCGTTCCACCATGCGGATCGCCTCCCTGACCGTGTGGACCATCAACTCCCGCCCATGCGCTGGAGCGCGCGCCGGACGCGCTCGTCGGTGGGGGCGTCGGCTGTGCCGTCCTCGGCGGCGAGCGCCTGCCGGGCCTCTAGGGCGGAGTAGCCGAGCGCCATCAGCCACTGCAGCGCGGGGTCGCCCGCGGCGCCTGCGGTCGTGGCGACGCCTGCGCCGGTCACGAGCGGCGCGCCGATCTCCTCCTCAAGCTTGCCCTTGAGGTCGAGGATGATGCGCTCGGCGGTGCGCTTGCCCACCCCCGGCGCGCGGCTGATGGCGGTCGCGTCGCCCGCGACGATGGCCGTGGCGAGGTCTTCCGGCGCGAGCACGCTCAGCACGGCGAGCGCGGCCTTCGGGCCGACCTGGCTCACGCCGATCAGCATCTCGAACAGGCGGCGTCCGTGCTCGGTGGCGAAGCCGTATAGCTGCAGGTCGTCCTCCCGGACGATGAGGTGCGTGTGCAGCCGGACCGGGCTGTCCGCGCCTGGCAGTCCGCCGAGGTCGTGCGCAGGGACGAAGACGCGCAGTAGGATGCCGCCGCCGACGCGCACGACGACGGAGTCGGCGTACTTCGCCTCGACCGTGCCCTCGACGCCCGCGATGATGCTCATCGCGCACTCAGCCGCGCGGCGGTGCGGAGTGCCTGCACGTGGCAGAGCGCGATGGCGATGGCGTCCGAGGCGTCCTCCGCCATCGGCTCGTCGCCGAGTCCGAGGAGGATTCGGACGGAGCGCTGCACTTGCGCCTTGTCGCCCGCGCCGTAGTTGGCGACGGCGCTCTTGACCGTGGCGGGGGAGTAGCGGTGGATGGGGATGCCCGCTCGCGCGGCGACGAGCAGCGCAACGGCCTGCGCCTGCCCCACGGCGATGGCGGACTTCGCGCCGCGCGCCGGCGCAACGAACGGCTCCTCTATCGCGAGCTGGTCCGGCGTCCAGCGCTCCGCGAGCGCCTGCAGTTCGCCGTGCAGCAGGTGGAGCCGCTCCGCGATCTCCTTGGAGCGTCCGCCGTCGAACGTCCCCCACGCGAGGCAGCGTGGAGTCTCGCCGCCGTCGTCGAGGTCGAGGATGCTGTAGCCCATCGTCTGGGTGCCGGGGTCGACGCCGAGGATACGCATGCGCTCCGTCCGTTCTCCGCTACCGCAGGGCGTAGCGGTCGTTCTCTTCGGCTACGACCGCCTGCTCCTCTGCGAGTTTGGTGAGCGTGGTCAGGAGCTGCCGCTCCGCGAGGCGCTCGCGGGACTTCGGGAGGCGGGTGTAGATGCGCACGCGAAGCTCGGCGGGCGAGAGCGGGCCGTCGCGCAGCGCGTTCAGGATGGCCTGTTCGCGCTCGTGCCGGTGCTTGATGAGGGCGTTGAGCCGTGCCTTGGGCCGCTTCACCGGGCCGCCGTGGCCGGTGTACATGATGCGGGCGTCCACGTCCTTCAGCATCTCCAGCGTCCGCATGTAGTCGGCGAGGTTGCCGTCGTGCGGGCCGATGCTGGTCGTGGAGACGGCGAGGACGGTGTCGCTGGTGAAGAGCGCCTTGCGCTCCGGTGCGAAGAGGGCGAGTGAGCCCGAGGTGTGGCCGGGCGCCCAGACGGCTTGGAGCGAGATGCCGCCCAGCTCGCGGCGGTCGCCATGCTGCAGGTCGTCGGCGACGTGCAACTCGCCGTGGAGGCGGTCGTTCTCGATGGCTTCGCGGTCGTTCGGGTGGCACGCGAGCGGCGCGCCGGTCTCGCGGTGCATGTGCAGCGCGCCGCCGCCGTGGTCAGGGTGGCGGTGCGTGATGATGATCTCGGAGACGGGCGGCGCGTTGACCTCGCGGATGTAGGAGGCGCGGGCGAGGTGGTCGTCCTCGTTCTCCCAGCCGGTGTCGATGAGAACGGCGGTGTCCGAACCGAACACGAGGTAGGCGTTGGGCGGAGGGAACCCCGGCAATGGCTCCCGTCCGAAAGTGAGTTGGTGTATCCCCGGTTCCAGTTCCATATCGTGGCGCCATTCTAGCGTACCCGGTCCGTGTTCCTGCGCCCCGCTTGGGCGGTAACTGACTTAGACTATGGGCGACCTCGACCTGCTTAGGAGCACGATACGTGAGCGACGTTGCGTTTCAAGATCTGCTGGCTGGCAACCACTGCTGGGGTTGCGGGCCGGACGCGAAGGACGGCCTGAAGCTGCGAAGCTACTGGGACGGCGAGGAGACGGTGTGCACGTGGATGCCACGTCCCGAGTTCGCGGCGGGGCCGCGGCACATCCTCTACGGCGGCATGATCGGCAGCGTCATCGACTGCCACAGCATCTGGACGGCCATCGCGGAGGCGTACAAGCTTGAAAAGCGCGAGGTCGGCTCAGGGCCGGTCATCTGGTACGCGACAGCGTCGTTGCACGTGACCTACCGGAAGCCGACGCCGATAGACCAGCCGCTCACGATGCGGGCGCGGGTGACGGAATTGGTGCGACGCAAGGCGCTGGTGAGCTGCTCGCTCACCTCCGGCGGCGTCGAGACCGCGACGGGCGAGATGGTCGCGGTGCGGGTACCGCCCGAGTGGTTCGAGGACTAGCAGGAAGGAGGGTATGGCGATGACGGTAAGCATTTCAGGACTGGTGGAGCATCCGTTGGAGTTGGGCCACGCGGACCTCGCGGCGCTGCCCGGACAGGTGGACGATGTCTCGACGCTTTCGCCTGGACGCGAGGGGTCGGCGGTGCGCATCGCGTCGGTGCTGGAAGCGGCGTCGGCGCAGCCGGGCGCAGAGTTCCTCACGCTGGAGGCGGAGGGCGGGTTCGCGGCGAGCATCCCGCTGGCGGCGGTCGCGGACCAGGCGCTGTTGCTGTATGCACTCGACGGCGAGCCGCTGCCGCACGAGAAGGGCGGCCCGGTACGCTTCCTCATACCGGACCCCGCCGCGTGCGGCACCGCGGAGATAGACACGTGCGCGAACGTGAAGTGGCTGAACTCGATCAGCCTGAGCACCGAGCGTGGACGCGACGTGCGTCCGGCCACGCTGCGAGCGCACGAGGCGCTGCACGAGGCCGAGCGCAAGGAAGGAGGCGCGTGATGACACGTCTGCCGGAGGTAACACGGGACGCCGTAACCGAGGACCTGCGCGGCGCTTTCGACGCGCTCATCGCCGACAGCGGCGGGACCGTGCCCCTGGGGCCCGGCGCCGTCGCTGCCCTGAGTCCGGAGATGGCCCTGCGGCGCCGTCCGCTGAGCAACTACGTTCGTTGGGAGCTGACGCTTCCCCAGCACGTGCAGGAGCTCGCCATCCTCGCGACGGCGCGGCAGATGGACTGTCCGTACGTGTGGAACGCGCACGCCCCCATGGCCCGAAAGGCCGGTGTGAGCGCCGAGCTGGTGGACGCGATGCGCGGGCGCGCGCCGCTGCCCGCGATGGCGGACGACGAGTCGGCGGTCGTGACCTTCGTGACGGAGATGCTGAGCGGTCACCAGGTATCGCAGGGGGCGTATGATGCGGCCATCGCGCAGTTCGGGACCCGGCAGACGATT
>DAOUHT010000192.1:0-4760 GCA_034428375.1 Dehalococcoidia bacterium
ACACGGTTGCGCAGGCTGTTCCGCACGAAACGGAGCGCAGGCGCCTTGGTCTTCTTCACCACGCGCTTGCGTCCATGACGCACCAACTGATTAACGGTAGGCACTTGTGCGGTTCTCCCTGCGCTTTTCGTAAGCCTTGTAGCCGAATCCGTACCCATAAGGACACGAACATGGGGATGCTACCGCAAGGTCACTCCTGTGTCAACCGCGTCCACGCTCATCCCCCAGCAGGGCGCAGCCGTCCACCGGCGCACGTATAATCCCCGCGACATGACCGACCTCAAGATCTACACGAAGTACGGCGACGAAGGCGAGACCGGCCTTCTCTATGGCGGACGCATCTCCAAGAGCGACCTCCGCACCGAGGCCTACGGCACCACCGACGAGGCCGTCTCCGCCCTCGGCCTCGCTCGCGCGCTCACCGGCGACTCCGACGTGCAGCGCATCGTCAAGCGCCTCCAGCGCGAGCTCTTCACCGTCGGAGCCGAACTCGCCACCGACCGCGCCGAGTACGCCAATCTCCAACGCCACTTCAGCGTGGTCACCCCGGACATGACGGCCGCGCTCGAGAAAGACATCGACATCCTCGACGCGCAGGTGGAACTGCCGCGCAGCTTCATCATCCCCGGAGCGACCCAGGCATCCTCCGCGCTCGACCTCGCGCGCTCCATCCTGCGCAGGGCGGAACGCCGCGCCGTCCAGATGAACCTCGAAGGCATGATCGAGAACCCGGAACTGATCCGCTACCTCAACCGAGCCTCGGACCTCGTCTTCATGCTCGCCCGCTACCAGGACCGCGCCCTGCCGTTCGAACGGCTCACGGGCGACGACTCCTGCTGATCAGCAACCAAGGGAGGGAAGCCATGGCTGGAGAACCCATCAACCTCTACGAGCTCGAAGCGATCTGCGAGGGAACGCTCCCCCAGAACGAGTGGGACTACGTCGCGGGCGGCGCAACCGACGAGATCACCCTCGAACGCACGCGCTCCGTCTTCGACCACATCGCCCTGCGGCCGCGCATGCTCGCGGGCATACCGGACGCTGACCTCTCCGTCTCCGTGCTCGGCGAGCGTATCGGGCTCCCGTTCATGCTCTCGCCCTGCGGCAGCCACAAACGCGCCCACGAGGACGGCGAACTCGCGTCCGCGAGGGCTGCAGCCGCTGCCGGGACCATCCTCGCCGTCAGCGCCAACTGCTCCTACGCCCCCGAGGAGATCGCCCGCGCTGCCGACGGCCCCAAGTGGTACCAGACCTACTTCTACCGCGACCGCGAACAGACCGTCGACCGCGTCCACATGGCCGAGGAGAACGGCTACGACGCCATCTGCGTCACGCTCGACGCCGTCTGGCCCCCCAAGCGCGAGCGCAACATCCGCAACTCCTACCAACGGATGCCTTCCGCCGGAGACGCGCCTGGACTGGCCCCGCCGAAGGACCTCACCAAGTTCAACTCCGGCATCAGCTCGCGCAGCCGAGTCGACCCCGGCGCATCCTGGGACGACGTCGCCTGGCTCCGCTCCATCACCAACCTGCCCATCGTCTTCAAGGGCATCATCACCCGTGAGGACGCCGCCCTCTGCGCCGAGCACGGCGTCGACGCCCTCATCGTCTCCAACCACGGCGGACGCAACCTCGACACCACCATCCCCACCATCGAGGCCCTGCCGGAGGTCGCCGACGCGGCAGGCGACGTCGAGGTCTACCTGGACGGAGGCATCCGTCGCGGCACGGACGTCGTGAAGGCCATCGCCCTCGGCGCGAAGGCGGTCATGCTCGGCAGGCCGATGTTCTGGGGACTCGCCTACGCCGGCGACCAGGGCGTCGTCCACATGCTCGACATCCTCCGCGACGAGGTCGAGACCACCATGATGATGTGCGGCAAAGCCCGCATAGAAGACATCGGCCGCGACCTCATCACCCGCCTCCCGGAACTCCGCTGACCCCTTCCGTCATTCCCGCGAAGGCGGGAATCTCGCATCCTTGGGGGGTGGGAGTGAAGAGGTGCCTGGTGTAGGGGCATCCCTCGTGGGTGCCCTGCCCCCCCTCAAACCAACAGCGCCTCGAACCGCGCCGGCAACTCCACCTGCCCTTCCGCGATCTCCTGCAGACGCTCGTCCGATAGCGGGAACCCGAACTCCTCGTTCCGCATCCGCATCCGCTGCATGGAGATCTCCGTCACCATCTCCTTCGCCAGCTCCCAGTCCTCCTCAGTACGCGCCACCGCGTTCAGGTCGTCCGCACCATGCGCTGCGTGGTCGACCTCGTCGCCGTACACGTTGGCGCACGCCGCCGCGATGCGGTCGCTGAGCTCGTCGCCCCCTATCTGCATCCCCTCGTAGAATATCGACGCTCCGCCTCCCTCGCAGAACGACGACGCGAACCTCCCCAGCTCGCCATGGCGCTCATTGCAACGCTTGCGCACCGCGCGCAACTCCCGCTCGTGCTCGATGTCGTACGTCGCCAGCTCCTCGGTCGTCAGCTGCCCGCCGGTGATGTAGTCAATCACGTCGGCGAAGACGACGTAGTGCCGGAACTCCTCTTCGAGGAACTGGATGTTGTAGAGGAAGTCGGCCCTCCCGACCCCCTTCTCCAGCGACGGATAGTTCCGCGCCAGCTGCTCGATGTTCCGCAGGATGATGCCGTCGTCGCGAGGCTGTAACTCCTTGTACGCCTGCACGCGCAGCCAGCGAAGGTGCTCCTCCGGAGCCCGCGGCTCCGAGAAGAACGTGCGCGCGATCTCGGCCTCGCCCGCCCAGAACCGCGACGCATACCGCGTCAACTCGTTACGACGCTCCCGTGCCTGCTGCTCGTCCATCGCGCGCCTACTCCTTATTTGCACGGTCTCGGGCGAGTTGGGCCTCGAGCGCGCTTATGTCCACACTCTCACCTCGCGCGAATTCGCGCTCACTCTCTCGTATCTGTGCCATCAGGTCAGGGTCGCTCATGACATCAAGGGTCGCGATGATTTCCATCAGCCGCTCGTGATCTTCCCATGACGTTAGTGCAAGCAATGGCTTGCCGTGCTTGGTAACGCACACCACTCCCTGTTCACGGGGCACCCGCTCTGCCAGTTCGAGAAACTGGCGGCGCGCCTCAGTGACGCTCAGGTCAATCGTCCCCATCTGCTTCGTCGCCATATTCGACTTCTCCTCGCCTGATCATACCTGCCAGTATCCGGTAGACATCATCCTTCGATGATTCTCTCCTGATGCCAACTGCCATAACTCGAACCTCATGTCTCATCTGCAATACCCGGTAGACCGCCCTGTATCTCCCTGCAACGGTGATGCGTCGCAACCCGCCGAACCCATCGGTCAATGCTTTCCCCTGGATCTCGGGGTAAGCGCTCAGCCCCTTCAATTTCTCGATTATCCGGCTGCGTATGCGCAGGTCTCGGATTCGATTGACCATGTCCGTCGCGCCGGGCGAAAAGGACACTCTGTAACCCGTCGGTTCTCTCAAGCAGCACCCTTCATTGTGTACGCTTACTGTACAGACTTCAGCGGCTTGGGTCAAGCCTCCGCGCTCCGCTACAATGCTCCGCGCCCTATACCGGAACACAGGAGGAACGCGCGTGCTGCCCGAAGTCAAAGCCAACTACGGCAAACTGAGAAATCTCATCAACGGCGAATGGGTCGAGCCCGATGCGAGTGGATGGCTCGACGTGGAGAACCCCGCGACCACCGGAGTCATCGCCCAGGTCCCCCTCTCTACCCCCACCGACGTGAACGACGCGGTCGCCGCTGCGAAGGAAGCGTTTCTTACATGGCGTGAGACTCCGCCCGTGCTCCGGGCGCGGAGCCTCTTCACGCTCAAGGGGCTGATGGAGCAGCACTTCGAGGACTTCGCGCGCACCATCGTCCAGGAACACGGCAAGACGATCGAGGACGCGCGCGGCGAAACGCGCCGTGCCATCGAGAACGTGGAGGTCGCCGCTGGCATCCCCACGCTCATGCAGGGGTTCGGGCTGGAGAACGTCGCGAGCGGCATAGACGCCGAGGCGATACGCCAGCCGTTGGGCGTTTTCGGCATCATCGGGCCATTCAACTTCCCGCTCATGGTGCCCAACTGGTTCATCCCCTACGCCATCGCCACCGGCAACACCGTGGTCGTCAAGCCGTCGGAGCAGACCCCGCTCTCCATAACCCGCATGGCCGAACTGATCATCGAGGCGGGCATCCCGCCCGGCGTATTCAACGTCGTGCACGGCGCGAAGGACGCCGTCGACGCGATGCTGGAGCACCCGGACGTGCGCGGCATCTCGTTCGTCGGCTCCTCCCCCGTGGCGCGCTACGTCTACGCGAAGGCGTCCGCGGAGGGCAAGCGCGTGCAATGCGGCGGCGGCGCGAAGAACTTCCTCGTCGCCATGCCGGACGCCCACCTCGACTCCGCTATCGACAACATGATGGGCTCCATCTTCGGCGCGGCGGGACAGCGATGCCTCGCAGGCTCGGTCGTCGTCACCGTCGGTAACGCCTACGAGGGCGTACGCGACCGCCTGGCCGAGGCAGCGCGCAACCTCAAGCTCGGCTACGGGCTGGACGAGACCGTTGGCATGGGGCCGGTCATATCCCAGCGCTCGCTGGACCGGGTGCTCGGCTACGTCGACAAGGGCGTCGAGGAGGGAGCGAGCCTCGTCGTGGACCGCCGCTCCGCCCGGCAGGACGAGGAGCTCGCGGGCTACTTCGCCGGGCCGTGTGTCTTCGACGGCGTCGAGCCGCAGATGGCGATAGCGCGGGAGGAGATATTCGGCCCCGTCG
>DAOUHT010000193.1:0-2203 GCA_034428375.1 Dehalococcoidia bacterium
TAGAGGAGGTACTGGACGAGCTCGTCCTTCAACTCCTCCGATGACTCAAACGTTGTCCCTTCGATCAGGTCCTCGTTCAAGGTCCGCCAGAACCGTTCGACCTTCCCGTTCGTCTGCGGCCGGTAGGGCCGGGTGTAGCGGTGCTTGATGCCCAGTTCCTGCAGCATCCGCTCCAACGGATGGTGCGCCTTGTTGGTGGGTGAAGCCATCTCCGGGCCGTTGTCTGTGATGACCTCCTCGAAACGGACTCCATACTCCGCGTTCAGCATGTTGATGCTCTTGAGCGCAGCGAACATCACGCTCAGGCTCTTGATGTCCTCTACCACTTCTGCCCAGGCGAGGCGGGTGCAGGCATCCACCACCGAGACCAGGTAGTAGCGCTGCCTGGCGCCGACGATGAGGTCCTTGCTCAGGTGGTGAGCGTCAAGGTGCCCCAGCTCCCCTGCGCGGGTCTTGATGATGCGGCGTTTGGACTGTTGCATCGCTTTGGTCATCCTGTTCAGGCCGTGGCGCCTGCTGATGGCATAGATAGTGGACGGCGCCGGGGTATGTGCCTTCAGTTTCGGTTTGAGTATGGCATAGATCTCGTAGCGGCTGTTGCCCTTGCGCCGCTGCTCCAGCACCTGCTGCTCGATGTAGGGGATGGTGCGGCGGCTCTTCCACCGGGGTCCTCGCCTGCGGGGCAGCAGGGCCGCGACGTCGCCGGACTGCCGGTAGCGGTTGTAGTACTTGGCAAAGGTCTGCCGGTTCGTCCCGTGGTGGGCGTAGAAGTCCTGGAGGAAGCGGAAGCGGTGGTGGCGCTTGGCCTTGACCAGTTCGTATTCCCGGATCAGGAACCGGTACTTCTGGACGTAGTTCCGTTCCAAGGTGCGGTCGCTGCTGTTGTCTCGCATCGTCGTCTCCAGAGATGAACTGTCTTCACAGGTCATTCTGTCAACGAATTACCTAACACCTACAGGAATGACAGGAAGAGGGCGGAATGACGGGAAGAGGGCGGAACGATGAGAAGTGCCGTCAGGTGATGGAGCGGGCGCCGTCAACGACGATGGTCTGGCCGTTGACCATGGCGGACTCGTCGGAGGCGAGGTAGAGGGCGCAGAGGGCGGTGTCCTCGGGGGTGACGTGCCGGCCGAGCGGGACGGCCTCCGACGGGGGGCCCGAGCCGCTTTGACCTGCGATGCGTCGCTGGCCTTCGGCGTAGACGAGGAAGCCGGGGGCGATGGCGTTGCAGCGGATGCCGTATGGGCCGTACTCGACTGCGACCTGCTTGGTGAGGCCTGCTATGGCCGCCTTGGCCGCCGCGTGCGCGGGATGGCGCTTCGAGCCGGAGGAGTAGCCGGAGACAGACGACACGTTGACGATAGAACCCCTGCCCGCTTCCATCATGGAGGGCAGGACGTGCTTGCAGGTGAGGAATACCATGGTCAGTTCGTGGTCGAGCACGAAACGCCAGTCCTCGAGGGTTGTTTTGTGGAGCGGGCTGAAGCGCACGAGTCCGGCGGCGTTGTAGAGAGCGTCGATGCGTCCGTGGGCATCCAGCGCGGCCTGTGCTAGGCGCTGGTTCGCGTCCTCCTGCGTGAGGTCGCCGACGACGGTTACGGGCGGTGCGGCTGCGCCGGTGAGCCAGGCGGCGGTCTCCTCGAGGCCATCGGCGTCGAGGTCGGCGAGCACGACTGCGGCGCCTTCGCTGTCGAACAGCTGGGCTGCGAGACGCCCCTGCCCACTCGCCGCGCCGGCGATGATGGCGACTTTGTTGTTGAGGCGGTCGGCCATGGGTTCCTCCGTTCGTGCTATCTCGCCTGGCGGGTGTAGTTCTTCCCACCCACCCGCCCGGTACGTTGCGGGGGACACCCCCGCGCCCCCGGCAGCGGGGCTCCGCCCCGCTGCACTCCCGTCGGCTCCCAAAAGGGGCCTCAACCCTTGGCGTCAGCCCCTACCCCGCCGGAGTATCCTCACCTCCCAAGGGAGAGGGGCCGGGCACCCCACGCCCCACGCCGTGTGCCCTGGTGGGCACCTCTGGATTCCCTAAGTTCACAAACGAAGTGCAACACCAGATTAAGGTGTTGCCATGGGAGAGCGCTATAGCCAGCTCAGCATTGAGGAACGATGTGAGATTGCCCGTCTACATACCAAGGGAGCCCCGATCAGGGAGATCGCAGCAGGTCTGGATCGCCCGGCATCGACAGTTGCTCGGGAGTTGAAG
>DAOUHT010000194.1:0-3239 GCA_034428375.1 Dehalococcoidia bacterium
TTCTGATGCGACAGGTAACGCTCACGGTCAACGGACGACGGCGCACCGCGGAGGTCGAGGACCGCGACCTGCTCGTGGACCTGCTGCGCGAGAAGCTGCGCCTCACGGGAACGCACATCGGCTGCGACACGAGCCAGTGCGGCGCGTGCACGGTGCTCCTGAACGGCTTGGCGGTGAAATCGTGCTCGCTGTTCGCGGCCCAGGCGGAGGGGGCAAAGGTCACGACCATCGAGGGACTCGCGAAGGGGGATACGCTCCACCCGATCCAGCAGGCGTTCCACGAGGAGCACGGTCTGCAGTGCGGCTTCTGCACGCCGGGGATGGTGATGCTGCTGCACGAGTTCCTCCGCCGCAACCCCGACCCGACGGAGCACGAGGTGCGTACCGCTCTGAGCGGCAACATGTGCCGCTGCACCGGCTACCAGAACATCGTTGCGTCCGCGCTTCACGCTGCGCGGACGCTGCGGGGTGAGGGATGATCCCCGCAGCGTTCACCTACCACGCGCCCCGGACGCTCCGCGACGCGGTGCGGCTGCTGCGGGCGTACGAGGGCGACGCCCGCGTCGTCTCCGGCGGCATGAGCCTCATCCCGGCGATGAAGCTGCGCCTCGTGCAGCCAGAGCACCTGATCGACATCGGCAGGCTCGGCGAGCTCGACTACGTCCGGCGCACCGAGGACGGCGGCATCGCCATCGGCGCAGGTGCGACGTACCGCAGCGTCGAGAAGTCGAGGACGGCTGCGGCAGTTGCGCCGATGCTTGTTGAGACCGTCCGCCAGGTGGGCGACATCCAGGTACGGAACCGGGGCACGTTGTGCGGCAGCGCCGCGCACGCCGACCCCGCAGCCGATGCCCCCGCCGCACTCCTAGCCCTCGATGCCACACTCCACACCACCGGTGGCGCGAGCCGCCGCTCGATTCAGGCGCGCCGCTTCTTCGTCGACGCGTACGAGACCGCGCTCGGCCCGACCGAGGTGCTGACCGAGATTCGCATCCCGAAGCAGCCCGCGCGTACGGGTGCGACGTACCTGAAGTTCGCGAACAAGGCGTCGCGGTTCGCCATCGTGGGCGTCGCGGCAGCCGTGACAGTGGACCGACGGGGTGTCTGCACGCGGGCACGCATCGCAGTGACAGGTGCGGGGCCGTGTGCGGTGCGCTCCACTGCGAGCGAGCGGTACCTCACGGGGCGCCAGGTATCGGCTGAGGCCATCGCGGCGGCGGCGCGGGCATCGCGCGGGATGGAGTTCATCGAAGACGTGCACGGCTCCGAGGAGTACCGCGAGCACCTCACACGCGTCATCACCCAGCGCGCGCTCACAGAAGCAGCGCGCCGCGCGGGCGCGTAGCCGCTTACCCCAGATTGCCCCACTTGTCCCAGTGCGTGACCTCCGACGACGGACGGCGTGTCGTCGGGCCGTAGCGGTGGCCGTCCTGCGGCCAGCCGAGCGGAATCATCGCCGCGGTGACGAAATCGTCGGGGAGGCCGATGGCCTCGCGTATCTGCGGCTCGAAGCCCCGGCGGACGCGCGTCGTGAGCACGCTGCCGAGCCCAAAGGCGCGGGCCGCGAGCAACATGTTCTGCACGGCGGGGTAGATGGAAGCGCCGTTGTGGATGTCAGTCCCGGGGTGGCGCGTGACTGCGAGTATCCAGACCGGCACTTCCATGATGTGCTCGCCCAGATAATCCGCCGACTCCGCGGCGCGCCGCTCGGATGCGGTCGCCGCCTCGCCGTGGTTGGGACGCCCCACGCCAGAGTAGTGGTCCGCGATGACACGCTTCGTTGCCTCGTCCTTGATGACGACGAAACCCCACTGCTGGGAGTTGCCGCCATTGGGCGCGCGGATGCCGGCCTCGATGACCTTCTGTACGAGGTCGTCGGGCACGGGGTCGGTCTTCAGGTAGCGCAGCGCCCGCTGCGTGTACATCGCCTCGAACAGTCCAATGTCCTCACTCATCCCCGCACCTCGTTTCGTCGTTATGGAGTTGGAGTAACCCAGGCATCGCATCCATCGCCATGCAGCCTCAAAGCTCGAAGATGGGCATCATCTCCCAATGCGTCCATACCCCGGAGTCGGTGTTGCACGGAGGCGGCGGGTTGCGGCGAGGGAACTCCGGCGCTTCCTTCTGGGTCTTGTAGGACTCGAGCCAGGACTCTCTGCCGTGCCTCTCGCACGAGGCTATCAACTGATACTTGCTCGGTTCTCCCGACTCTCCGGCCATGTTCCCTACTCTCTTTCTACCGTCCATCGCTCTCTCTTTTCCGCTCCCGCCGTGCAGCATTGTATATAGTTCTCTAAACTTACCATCGCAGAGTCCGTCCCTGATACCGAACCACGGAGGAGCTCTATGCTGACGAGCGACATGAACGACCGGCTGACGCAGGTGGGGCCCGGCACGCCGATGGGCGAGCTGATGCGCCGCTACTGGCATCCCATCCCCGCAAGTCTCGAACTGACCGAGGAGAACCCCACGAAAGAGATACGCCTCCTCGGTGAGGACCTCGTCCTCTACAGGGACGCCAGCGGCAAGGTCGGCTGCATCGAGCCGTCGTGCGCGCACCGGAAGGCGAACCTCTCCTACGGCATACCGGAGACCCAAGGGATCCGGTGCGCCTACCACGGCTGGATATTCAACGAGACCGGCCAGTGCATGGACCAGCCTTCGGAGCCGGAGGGCTCGAAGTTCAAGGAGAAGGTGCGCATCAAGGCGTATCCCGTGGAGGAGAAGGGCGGCGTCATCCACGTCTACATGGGGCCTGACCCCGTGCCGGTGCTCCCGAACTGGGACCTCTACCATTGGGAAGGAGTGGAGCGCTCCACCTACGCGGTGATGCTCCCGTGCAACTGGCTGCAATGCCACGAGAACTCGCTCGACCCCGTGCACTTCCAGTGGCTGCACCGCTACTACGGCATGTGGCGGGCCTCCAAGATCATGGGCGAGGAGCGCTACGACGAGTTCGACCGCATCTCCGCGTCGCGCGGAAAGGCCCACGTGAAGATAGGCTTCGACCGCTTCGAGTACGGCATCATCAAGCGCCGGATGCTTGAGGGCGAGGACGAGCAGAGCGAATGGTGGCGTATCGGCCACCCCATCCTATTCCCGTACACGCTGCGCGTCGGCCAGGGCACGTGGTTCGAGTTCCAGCACCGCGTTCCCGTCGACGACACCCACACGCTGCACTTCGGCTACACCATCCGTACGCCGCAGCCCGGCGAGGTCATCGAACCCACGCCGATGAC
>DAOUHT010000195.1:0-17584 GCA_034428375.1 Dehalococcoidia bacterium
TATGGAGCGTCGCTGAGCGCGCGCGTCATCCGCCAGTTCATCTATGACGGGTACAACATGGACCCTGAGGGCCGGAAGGTCTTCGCCGCCGCCTACCCGCACGTCTCAGGCGCGGGACGCCTCTTCACGAACGCCCGGTTCGCCCAGGTGGGGCGCTACCCACGCCAGCACGAGGAGCATCAGTGGCCATCGGAGCGCTACCCGTTCGCCTACTCCGTCGCGCAGGACGCCTTCTCGGACTCGCTCGACTGCGTCACGAAGCGACCTGAGGCGGACCCGCTTGTCGTGCACACGCACACGAACACCGAATACTGGAACCGTCACGCATCGCTCGGGCATACGAGCCCGCGCACGGGCGAGGACATCGAGTTCCCGGACGCGGTGCGGGTCTACTTCCTCGCAAGCGCGCAGCACACGAGCGTGATGCCATCCCCTGACGACATCTGCCAGCAGCGCTCCAACGTGATGAACAACGGGCCGTTGATGCGGGCCGTCCTCACGATGATGCACCGCTGGGTGACCGAAGGCACGCCGCCACCGCCCAGCATCGTGCCCCGCCGGGCCGACGGCACACTCGTGACGCCTGAAGAAGCGCTTGCAGCGTTCCCGAAGGTGCCCGGCTTCCCCACGCCAGCGAGCCCCAGCCGTCTGCCGCTGTACGACTACGGGCCCGATTTCGACCGGGGGTTGGTCACCGAACATCCGCCGCAGCCCGTGCCGGGCAAGGAGTACACCGTGCAGATGCCGCTGGTGGACGAGGACGGCAACGACCTCGGCGGGCTGCGTTCGCCGGAGGTCATGGTCCCCGTCGGCACGCACACGGGATGGAACCTGCGCAGGGCCGGCTTCGCCGAGGGTGACCTCGCGTCGCTGGCGGGCAGCTTCGTGCCCTTCGCCCGAACGCGTGCCGAGCGGGAGGCGAGCGGCGATCCCCGCCGCTCCATCGAGGAGCGGTACGCGTCCCACGAGGACTACGTACGCCACGTGGCCGAGGCTGCCAGGCAGTTGCAGGCTGCGGGGTTCCTGCTGGAAGAGGACGCGGATCGGTACGTAGAAGCGGCGAAGAGCCGTGACCCGTTGAACGATGCAGTCCCGCTCGCTCCGCTGTCGCTCGGTAAGGCGATGCCGTCGCCGTCGGCAAGCGTCCGCTGAGCGAGCATCGCGCCTACAACGGCCGCTCAGGGGGCCTAGGGAGACCCGCTCCAGGTCGCAGCGGTTGTCGCCACAGGTGACCCGCCATATGATGCAGGCCGCAGGAGGTGTGGCATGGCGCATCGCATCCTCTCGATCCACGCGGGATACGACGGCCCCAACGGGTTCGTGGACGGCTACGTCGGCAGACCGGCGGACAGGGGTCCGCACCCGGGACTTGTCGTCATCTCCGGCATGGGCGGGCTCAACTGGTTCCAGCGCGAGATCACGCGGACATTCGCCCGCGCCGGATTCGTCGCTCTCTCCCCTGACCTGTTCGATGGCGCGCTGCCAGAGGGCCGCGCCACGCAGTTGCACTACAAGAACTCGCTGGACGTGGAACGGACGGTTGAGAACCTGAGCGCCGGGGCCGACTTCCTGCGCTCGCTGCCGTGGACGCCGGACGACGCGCCGGTGGGCGTCGTGGGCTTCTGCCTCGGCGGCGGGCTCGTCCTGCTGGCGCTGGCGCGCACGAACACCTTCGGAGCGGGAGTGGTCTACTACCACAGCCTCTTCCCCGATTCGGCGGAACTGGAGAACATCCGCGTGCCGATGATGTGCCACTATGGCACGAACGATCACACGACGCCCATCGCGGAGATCGAGGCCTTCCGCGCCGCCCTCGACCACTACGAGAAGCAGTACGAGCTGTTCATGTACGAGGGCTTGGGGCACTCGTTCCTGAACCCGAACCAGGACTCCTCGGCGCGGCGGGAGGCGGGAGCGGCGGAATCGCTGGAGCGGACGTTCGCGTTCTTCAGGAACCACTTGGGTGTTGCACCACCGGAGGCAGTAGCAGCGGCCGAAGACGACGAGACACCGGAGACGCCGTGAGGCTGTCCGGCGGCTTCGCCGAGTTCTTCACAGCGCTGCGCTACCGGGACTTCCGGCTCTTCTGGTTCGGGCTGGTCGCGCAGGTCACCGGCCAGCAGATGACCATCGTCACCCTCGGGTGGCTGGCATATGACCTGACGCAGTCGGCGCTGGCCCTGGGCATCATCAACCTCGTCAGCGCCGCACCGCGCATCGTCGTGAACCTTGCAGGCGGCGTGCTCGCCGACCGGTTCGACCCGCGGACACTCGTCGTTGCGGCACAGACGACCGCGGTCGCCGTGCTGGTGGCGCTCGCCGTGCTCGCGGTGACCGACCAGGCGGTGGTGTGGCACCTCGCGGCGGCGGCAGTGATGATCGGGCTGGTGCAATCGTTCGACGAACCGGCACGGGCGTCGTTCTTTCCACGCCTGCTGCCGGACCGGTCGCTCATCCCGATAGCGGTGCCGCTGACGTCGGTGGCATGGTCGTCAACCCGCATCGTCGCGCCGTCCATCGCCGGGTTCGTCATCGCAGCGGCGGGAGCGGGGCCGAGCTTCTTCGTTGCCGCGGCGGGCGCTGCCGCGATGGCAGCGGTGATGCGGATGGTGCATCCTCAGCAGGCAGCCGTCGGACGGCACGGAACGATGCTGGGCGACCTGAAAGCGGGGGCAGCCTACGTGTGGGCACACCCGGTCTTCCGCTCGCTGCTGCTGCTGGCACTGGCGTGCTCGGCGTTCGGGCAGGGATACATGATGACGTTCCCGGTGTTCCAGGTTGAGGTTTACGACGTCAGCCCGCGCGAGCTGGGGTTCATGTACTCATCGGCGGGCGTCGGGGCGATGGTGGGGCTATTCGTGTACTCGCGCTATCTCAGGCAGCGGGGCGCGGGGCGCGTGCTGCTGACTTCGGCCGGCTCGTTCGGAGCGATACTGGTCGCGTTCGCGCTCGCGCCGTGGTTCGAGGCGGCGCTCGTCCTGCTGTTCCTCTCCGGCGCCGTTGGCGTGATGCAGATCACGACAGGGCAGGTGATCCTGCAGACGCTGGTGGAGGACAGCCTGCGCGGGCGCGTGATGGCGCTGTACGGCGTCCACTGGGCGCTGCTGCCGGTGGGCGGCGCGATGATGAACAGTCTCGCCGAGCGGACGGGAGCACCCATCGCTGTCGCCGCGGGAGGGGCGGTCCTGGTCGCCGTCACCCTGGCTATCGCGGTGCGCGGAGGGGGGCTGCGCGGCGTAGCGCTGCCCCAGGCCGCACCCGCGCGGGCCTAGGAGGAGAGCGCAGAACGCCCTCCTCCTGAGCGTGCGTTCTTACAGACCCCGGCCTGCAGTGGCGTCGAGGACGGCGCCCTGCTCCTCGGAGGCGTCGTACTCCCACTTGTAGTGGGGGTCCGTGTAGACCTCTTCCGGCATCAGGCTCTCCAGACCGCGTTTGCCGAGCTCTTCCTCGAACATCTCACGGACCCACGACTCCTCGCTCGGGTACTCCACCTGGTCGAGCAGCGGGTTCATGCGGTTGGCGAGGCCGCGCATCTGGCGGATCGGGGAGAGCGCGAGGTAGCGCGCAGGCTCCACGCTGACGTTGAAGTGCTGGTGGAACCAGCGGTTCGGCGGCACGAACATGCTTGCCTCGTGCCACGGAACGATGACCTTCTCCTCGCCCTCCGGCCACATGATGGAGTAGCCCTCGCCCGCGGGGATGATGATGACGACGCCCGGCCCGTGGCGGTGCGCCTTCTTGTAGGTGCCCGGAGGGAAGACGGACATGTGCCCGCCCATCTCCGAGTGCGGGAACTGGATGTCCACGACGTGTCCGCCGCCCCCTCGCTGGCGGTGCGGGACGAGGCCGTTCCACGCCGCGAGGTCGGTGAAGAAGTTGCCGAACCAGCTCGCGCCCCGCCCGCCCGGCGAGCGCTTGGCGACCGAGTACAACTCGTCCTCGGAGGTCTCCAGCAGTGTGGGGTCCTCGTAGGTGCTGTTGAAGAAGTAGGTGGGGTCGGGGACGAGCGACATGCCAACCGGCAGGTACGTGTTGGTGATGAGCCGTGCAGGACGGTCGCCGCGCGCGTTCGCGAACTGGCGGACCGCACCGCGGGGGATGACGAACAGGCTGCGCGGGCTGAACTCGAACGTCCTGCGGTCGACGCCCTCAGCCCAGACCGTGGCGAGGCCCTGCCCTTCCGCTACATAGACGACCTCGTCCAGGGAGAAGCGCGTGGGGTTCGTCGAGCCGCCCGGCGGGATCTCGGTGATGCGTGCATCGGCGACGCCCTCCATGCCGGCGAGCTGGATGAACGCGGCATTGCAGCCCATCTCCGGCCACGGGGCGACCTCCAGGTTGCGGACGTCCTCCACGTAGTAGCCCTTGTGGACGGGTAGATCGAGCGTTTCGACCCACTGGTCGTAGGGGTGCAGGGGCGCCCGAGCGTCCGTGTCTATGCTGACCTTCCCGATCGTTGCTACGTCTGTCTGCTGCGCCATGGTTCTCCTCCGAGCCTGTCAGGCTTGTCTGTGTGGACTCTCGCTCGCGGCGCGCGATTCGTCAAGCGCGGCAGGTGTCTGGGCAGCACGCTGCAACACGGATGCGAACAGCATGCAACAGGCACCCGGACACTCTGCAACACGAATGCAGCGGGATTCCGACATTATGCGACGGTCCGTTTACTCCTGAAGAGGAGGTCTTCAGGAGTGCGGTGGAGGGGCGTTTTTCTGAGATTCTGTTGCATTGTGTTGCATCCGGCAGGGCGGCCTCGCAGTACTAACCTCAGCCTGTCAACAGCGTACCGCTCGGGCGGGCTTCGGCATAAGGGGCGGATGTCACGGGGTTGAGGTGGGGATGCGGAGATTAGAGAGCTTATTCTCCGCATTGCATGCGGTGATTAGTTGCGGCATGCGGGAGATTGGAGGTTATAATCTCCGCATATGATGCGGAGAAAGTATATCCATGAGGAGCCCGACTGGCCCAACTTCCGGTGGCAGCCGGAAGAGTTGGTTGAGCGGCTTGCCTCCGCACGGCACCAGCAGGGGCGGTTGCTGGGCCGCATGGAGGCGCTCGGTTTCGACCTCTGCCAGGAGGCTGTGCTCGACACACTGACCGAGGAGGTAGTGAAGAGCAGCGAGATCGAGGGCGAGAACCTCGACGCGGAGCAGGTGCGGTCGTCGGTCGCCCGGCGGCTCGGCATGGGCACCGGCGGGCTGCTGCACGTGGACCGGAACGTCGAAGGCATCGTCGAACTGATGCTGGACGCAACAGGCAACTACGAACAGCCCCTCACGGAAGAGCGCCTGTTCGACTGGCACGCCGCTCTCTTCCCGACGGGACGGAACAACACGGGGCGGATCGTCGTGGGCGGCTGGCGCACCGGCCCCATGCAGGTGGTCTCCGGCGCGATCGGCCGGGAGCGGGTCCACTTCGAGGCTCCCTCCGAGGAGCGGGTCGCCCACGAGATGCGCGCCTTCCTCGACTGGTTCAACGCACCCGCCGACACGGACGAGGTGCTCAAGGCAGGGCTGGCCCACCTCTGGTTCGTTACCGTGCACCCTTTCGACGATGGCAACGGGCGGATCGCAAGGGCCATCGCGGACATGACGCTGGCCCGCTCCGAGGGCAGTCCGCAGCGCTTCTACAGCATGTCTTCCCAGATCAGGAAGGAGCGTGCCGCCTACTACGACATGCTGGAACTGACGCAGCAGGGAACGACGGACGTATCCGAGTGGATGCTCTGGTTCGTGGGTTGTCTGGACCGGGCGATAGACGGGGCGGAGACGACCCTGACGGCAGTGCTCGCCAGGGCCCGGTTCTGGGAGAGCATCGCTGGCATGTCCATCAACGAGCGCCAGCGGACCGCCATCAACCACCTGCTGGACGGCTCCGAGGGAAAGCTCACCACGTCCCAGTGGGCAAAGATGACGGGGTGCTCACAGGACACCGCGCTGCGGGACATCACCGAACTCATGGAGCAAGGCATCTTCGTGCGGGGGCCCCAGGGAGGACGGAGCACGAGCTACACGCTTGCGGAGGCCTGAGGAGAGCACCCAGACGCCCTCATCCCCACCCACAGTACCCTCACTTCGACCCTTTCCCCTTGTAGGGAGAGGGAAACCCCATCAGGCACGCTCGTCGGGTTGCACCTGCTGTTGCAGCACCACGACGTCGTAGCCGAGCGACGCGAGCGAACTCCGGTCCGTGTCGAAGAGCTCCGCCTCGAAGCGGGGAGCCGGGCGGACGTTGCCGCCGAGTACCGGCAGCGTGCCGGAGAAGACGGCGGTGCCCGCGCCGGGGTCAGGGCCGATGAGCTCGAGCAGCCGCTCGGGCCGCATGAGCTGGGCGAGCGTTCCGTCCTGATAGTCCTCCAGATCGCCGCCCTCGGCGACGCGGCTGCGCAGGCGCAGGTCGTCCCAGCGGGGCAGGAGGTCGTCGAGGCGCCAGATCTGCCTGCTCAGGATCTTGGGGTAGATCTGCTTGGACTTCTCGATGGTGAGGCTCTCGAGGCCGCGGTCGGTGTGGTCGCTGCCGATGCAGACGAAGATGTCTTCCCTGCCGATGAGCAGCACGTACTCGGCCTCGCCGGACGACGTGCCGTCGTACGCGTAGACCGTCCCGTCCACCTGCAGCACCTGCGGGTTCGCAACGAATATCCACGGCACGTGCGCCGGACGCGGCACGCCCAGGAGCGCAAGCTCGGCGATGTGCTCCTCCACCGCTGCGGGGTCGCGGCCGGTGTAGCCTCCCGCGAGCAGCCTGCGAGCGAGGAAGCGCATCGGCGATCCCGCGTGGTCGAACGTGAGCATCCGGCTGGGTCTCTTCGTTACTTCTTTCCCGTTAGCGTTCATAGTGCCGCACCTCGAATGTCCGGCAGCCGTCCGGCGATATCCACGGCCCATGAGGCATGCCGGGCGGGCGGCAGGCGTACATGCCTGCGGTGAACGTCTTGTCCAGCGGGATGTCGTGGATGCTGCCCTCGATGATCCAGACCTCCTCCCAGAAGTCGTGTACCTGCGGGCCCATCGCCGAGGTATCAGTGCCCGGCTCGAACCGCAGCAGGCGGGTGTAGTCGCCGCTCACGTCGTCGCGCGAGAGTATCTGCTGGCTGAGGCCCTCCACCGGCGGGATCGGCTCACTCGGGATGTCCGAGGGATCGAAGAACTCCAACTCAGGTTTCGCCACGTTCACTCCTCTCTTACAGCTCTTAAGACGTCCAGAGCCCGGCGAACCGGGCCGCCACGACCTGTTCGTATGGCACGGGGGCATCGAGCAGCCCCATCTGCTGCGCGAAGCGGTTCATCTCCTCGACGGCGTCTTCCGATATCGACGGGTCGTAGTAGGGCAGGTCACGCTCGATCAGCTCAGCGATGAGCGACGCCTCCTGAGCGGGGAACCGCTTCTCGCCGATTCCCGTTGCCCGTGACGGATCGGCCTTCAGCATACGCTGCGCGGACACGATGGCGCGCACCGCAGCCGCGACTTCGTCCGGCTGCTCAGCGACCCTGCGGTCGGTGGTCACGAACGCGGGGAACGTGTAGCCGCGAGCCGCAGGCGGGCCGTCGCCGCGCCGTACGTCGAGCACGACGCTGCCCGCGCCGGAGCGCACGGCGACCTCCGTGCCCATGCCGTTCGCCCAGAAGCCGTCTATCGCGCCGTCGGCCAGCGCCCTCGCGGCCTGCACACCGAACGACACGCCGGAGCCGGTCGCGCCGGGCACGGGGCCGATGCTCACGCCGTCGCGCTCCGGGTCGATGCCTGCCTCGCGGAGCATCTGCTCCAAGCCGTCACGGGGGCCGGGCGCCGCGCCGATGCGGAGGCCCTTCACCGCTTCGATGTCGCCGCGCTGGGCGTCGAGGTCGCTCCTGAGCACGAGGAACCAGTACATGTGCTGCGCGAGCGCGGCAAGCAGCGATGCGCCTTCCCACCGGGGGAACGCCGTCAGCACCGCGTGCGCCGAGCCCGCCACGTAGTCGAGTTCGCCGTCGCGGAGCATCTCCATCGCCCGCGTGACGGGGAAGACGAGCTCGATATCGGCGTCGAGGCCCTCAGCCGCGAACGCCCCGAGGTCGACCGCAGCGATGGCAGGGAAGTAGGAATTCGAGACGAGGTCGGGCACGCCGATGCGCAAGGGGTTCCTCCATGGCCGTGCATCCGGCCAGCCGCGAGTGTGCCAAGCGCCGGGCAGCAGGTCAACCGGCGAAGCGACCGCGCCGCGCCCTCCGGCATTCAGAGGTGCTTCGGTGCACGCGTTAGAATCCCCGGCATGCAGGCCCTCACCGAGGACACTCCCCAGGCATCCTGGCACAGTTCGTCCGTGGAGGACGCCCTCGAAGGCCTCGCGTCCTCAGCCTCGGGGCTGTGCTCCGGCGAGGCGGCAACGCGCCTCGACACGTACGGGCCGAACCAGCTGACCGGCGCTCCTCCTGTCTCCGCGCTCAAACTGCTGCTGGACGAGTTCCGCAGTCCGCTCGTGCTCGTGCTCATCGGCGCGGCGGCAGTGCTGTTGGGCGTTGCGCTCATCGCAGAGGAGTCCGATCACTACATGGACGCCGGACTCATAGCGCTCATCGTGGTGCTTAATGCGTGCCTCGGTTTCACGCAGAACTACCGCGCGAGCCGCGGCATCGAGGCACTCAACCGCCTCGCCGCTCCTTCCGCGACGGTGCTCCGCGACGGCGTCGCGGAGCAGGTGGACGCCAAGGTGCTCGTCCCGGGCGACATCGTGCTGCTGGAAGAGGGTTCACGCGTTCCCGCGGACGGGCGGGTTATCCGCAGCGTCGACCTGAGCGTCGACGAAGCGGCGCTCACCGGCGAGAGCCTGCCTGTCCGCAAGAGCACACAACCGGTCTCCGCTGACGCGTCGCTCGCTGAGCGGTTCAACATGGCCTACAGCGGCACGGTCGTGATGCGCGGCCGGGGTCGGATGCTGGTGGCGCGCACCGGCATGCAGACCGAAGTCGGCGGCATCGCTGCCGAGGTACAGACAACGGAGAGCGAGCCGACCGTCTTCCAGCGTGAGATCGCGCGCCTGGCGACGCGTATCGGCTGGGCCGTCGCGGTGCTCATCGGTATCGTCGTCGTGCTGCAACTGGTGACCGGCGACCTGAGCCTGCTGGAAACGTTCATCACTGCCGTTGCCCTTGCGGTCGCGGCTGTGCCGGAGGGACTGCCGGTCGTCCTCACGCTCGCGCTCGCCTTCGGCACGCGGCGGATGCTGGAGCGGAAGGCGCTCGTGCGCTCGCTGCCGGTCGTGGAGATCGTCGGCGCGGCAGAGGTCATCTGCACCGACAAGACGGGCACCGTCACGGAAGGCCGCATGACGATGCGGCGGGTGGCGACGCTCTCCGGGGAGTTGGACGCGCACGACATCACGCCCGGCGCTCACGCGGAGCCACTGGCGGTATCGCTGTTAGTCGCCGGGCTGTGCAACAACGCGCAGCGGCACCCTGAGCACGGCTACGTGGGCGACCCGACGGAGACGGCGCTGCTCGAGTTCGCGGAGCGCGCGGGAGCGCCGTTGGAAGAGTACGAGCGGACGGGAGAGGTCCCGTTCAGTTCGGAGCGGCGGATGATGTCGGTAGCGGTCCAACACCCCATAGCAGCCGACGGCCTGCTGCTGACGAAGGGCGCGCTTGAGGCGGTGCTCCCGCTCTGCACGAGCATCAGGACGCCGGACGGCGTGTCCCCGCTGAGCGACGACGAACGCAACGCGCTGCTGGAGCTGAACATCGGACTGGCGGGGCAGGCGTTGCGCGTACTGGCGTTCGCGTACAAGGAGCACCCCGCCGACGCGCCGATAACCGAGGAGGGGCTGACGTTCGCCGCGCTCGGGGCGATGAGCGACCCGCCGAGGCCGGAAGCCGTGCACGCCATCGAAGCGGCGCACCGGGCCGGCATCCGCGTCGGGATGATCACAGGCGACAACAGCCTGACCGCGGCGGCGATCGGCAAAGAGGTGGGGCTGGATGGGGAGGCCATCGAGGCGAAGGAGCTCGACGGGCTGGACGAGGCGGAGCTCAAGCGCGTCATCGACGAGACGAGCATCTTCGCGCGGGCCGAGCCGCGTCATAAGGTGCTCATCCTCCGCACGCTCAAGGAGCAGCACGACGTCGTGCTGATGACGGGCGACGGCGTGAACGACGCGCCTGCCCTGCACAACGCGGACGTGGGCGTCGCGATGGGCATCAAGGGCACGGACGTGGCCCGCGACACGTCGGACATGGTGCTGCTCGACGACAACCTCGCGACCATCGTCGCCGCCGTCGAGGAGGGCCGCCGGATATTCCGGAACATCAAGAAGTTCGTGAACTACATGCTCACGGGCAACCTCGCCGAGGTGCTCGTCATCCTGGTGGCGACCGTCTTCGGCTACCTGCCGGTGACCGCCGTGCAGATCCTGTGGATCAACCTCGTCACGGACTCCGGCCCAGCGGTCGCGCTGGCGTCCGACCCGGCGCCGCAGGGAGCGATGCGCGAGCCCCCGCGTCACGGAGCGGTGCTGGGGCGCTCGATGGCGGCGCTCGTCGGCAGTGTCGGCGTGATCATGACGATTATCCTCGTGGCCACGTTCTTCGTCGGGCTGCGGCTGTGGGACCTGGAGACCGCCCGGACGATGACCTTCACCGGCTTCGTCGTGCAGGAGTATCTGCGGTTGCTGGTCATCCGCGTTCAGGAGGGCATGCCGGTCTGCACGAACCGGTGGCTCTGGGCATCCGTGAGCGTGAGCCTGCTCATGCAGGCAGTGATCCTCTACACGCCCATAGGCAGCGCTGCGTTCGACACCGTGCCTCTGGGACTGGAGCAGTGGGGCATCCTGCTGGCAGGGCTGCTGGTGGGCTTCGCCGCAACGATCGTCACCGGGAAGCTGGTCGTTCGGCGGTTCGGTCCGCTGTAGGGAAGCGTCCCAGGAGCAGTGCAGATGGGATGATTCTGGCGCACGTCATCGGCAGAAAGAGATGGTGCTCTCAGCGATGGGGCGAGCGCAGTAGGGAACACCGGACGCGAACTACCCCATGCTGATTAGTTTACCGAGGTGGCTCTTCGTCTTTCCATGAGGCGTTGCTCGACTGCCTCATTAATCAAGAGTTTCACGTTGGGTTCCGCATTTATGATACGCACAAGTTCGCTAAACTGAGCAAACCCCATGTTTTTTACCAGTTTTCCAATGAATTCATCTGCGAAACTAGAGGACACTATGGGAATTCCATCGAAGTCTAGTATGATGTGGAACGGTATTGCGTTCAGATAGTTGAGGGTTTTGTTGTACATTTCAGCACCTGACCTACGCGTGGCATAGCCACGTGCTTGGCTTGCAATACGCAGGGTGTACCTCTTGTTGTCATCCAAAATCTTGTCGGCAAATTCAACTTCAGTTTTTTGGCCTGTTACTTTTTCAAAGTCGATTGGTTGATTATAGGGTATTTGAAAGTCAACCACTGTTCCCGGTGCGTCGTCTCCAAGCCAGACACGACCTGAACTTTTTTTGCTTCGGTACCCTGAAACCGAGTCCATTCCAATGGTCACCTGTCCAGTCCCTGAAGAGATTGAAAGCACACCTTGTCCCGCCTCAACAAATCTCGCTAATCCCCAAAGGCCATTCCCTTGATAAAGGCCAGGCTGGCGCGTCATTCGACGTTCCATTGCAACAGTAATCGCGTCTTCATCAGACCCCAGTCTACGTCTTCTTTCACTAAGGCTTCCTCGTATGCCACGGCCAGCATCAGCTATACAGATGGCCAACCGTCTATTGGTTTTGTGCAATTGTACTTCCAGGAAACCCATCGGGGCTTCCGAGTGGTTCCCAACATTATCCATAATCTCATAAATGCACCAGTAGAACGCATCTATACTGCCCTTAGCAAATTCTACTTGTCCCTTGAGCGCTTCAATCAGCTCGTCAGCTAGGATAAAGGCGGAATCATGTGTGAATTTGCAGACACGAGAAAGCGTAGGAGTTCCCACTGGGTCAATGATTGACGGGATCATCGGATGTCTTGATTGTTCATCGAGGACGACCTCAATGCCTCGTTCTTTGTAGTAGTTTATTGTCGCTGCAATTGGCACATTGATATTCGGATACAAGCTCCCTGGGTCATTGACTTCTATCTTGATAGATTCATGCCCTATTTTAATCAATTCCTTGAAGTTGACTATGAATTCAGTAGGGTTTATTGGCCCAACCAAGGCCATTGTTCCCTTATTCAAGTCTATCGACATGCTGGCCACCTCTACCTAGTGACTCGGCCTGACGCGAATGAATCTCCTACTTCCTACTCGAATAACACTCCCCCAAGTTAAGTCTACCTTCTCGCTTGACAACACTATTCCGTCTACTCGGACTGCTCCCATCAGTATCAGACGCCTACCTTCGCTCCGGCTTACGACAAGCTTTAGTGCGCCTAGCAACCGAGGCATATCGACGTTAGCGTTGCCTTCATAGTATTCCAATACTCCAGGCGTAGAAGCAGATATTGCAACTTCCGGGATGTCCTCCGGCGTCTCGCGTCGCTGGAATACTCGCTCGAACTCCTCGCGCGCGGCGGTCGCGGCCTCGGGCGAGTGGAAGACCGCGGTGAGCTCCTCACCCAGGCGCTTCTTGATGTCCATCGGGTTCGCGCCTGTCTTGCGGCTCATCGCTGCGCGGATGGCGTCGAGTTCGTCGTCCGGCACGTCGGTCAACAGCTCGAAGTAGAGGGGGATCAGGTCGTCCGGCAGCGACATGGCCTTGCCGAACATGTCGCGGGGCGTGTCATCGAGGGCGATGTAGTTGTCGAGCGACTTGCTCATCTTGCGGACGCCGTCGGTGCCGGGGAGGATGGGCATGGTGAAGACGAGTTGCGGCCGCTGCCCCACCTTCTCCTGCAGTTCGCGTCCCACGAGCAGGTTGAAGAGCTGATCGGTGCCGCCGAACTCGACATCCGCTTCGATAGCGACGGAGTCGTACGCCTGCAACAGCGGGTAGAGCATCTCCGTGACGGCGATGGGGCGCTGCGCGGCGTAGCGCGTCGCAAAGTCGTCGCGGTGCAGGAACTGGTTGACGGTGAAGTGCGCGGTGAGACGTATGACGTCGGTGAGGGTGAACTTTCCGAACCACTCGCTCTGGTAGACGGCGCGCGTCTTGTCCGGGTCGACGACCTTGAAGAACTGGCGCATGTACGTCTCGGCGTTCTCGCGCACGTCCTCGGCGCTGAGCATGGTGCGCGTGTCGGACTGGCCGGACGGGTCGCCGATCTGCGCCGTCCAGTCGCCGACGATGAGGATGAGCTCGTGGCCGAGGTCCTGCAGCTGGCGCAGTTTGCGAAGCCCGACATAGTGGCCGAGGTGCAGGTCCGGCCTGCTGGGATCGAACCCCATCTTGAGACGTAGCGGCTTGCCCTCCTGCAGGCGCTTGATGAACTCGTCCTCAGGAATGATGTGCGCGACGCCGCGCTTCGTGATGCGGTCGATGGTCTGCTGGTCGAGTGCGGGCATGGTCAGGACGCCTCCTGCGGGAGCGCAAGGATATGCCTCGTGCGGGCTACGTCGTCGCGCATGGCGGCGATGAGGGCGTCGGCGCCGTCGAACTTCTCCTGCCCCCGCAGGCGTTCGACGAACTCCAGCCTCACCTGCTCGCCGTAGAGGTTGCCGTCGAAATCGAGGACGAACGCCTCGACGACGCTGGGGCCGCCCTCGTGGAAGGTGGGCTTGTGTCCGATACTCACGGCGGCGGGCAACCGGTCCGTCCCGTGCAGCAGCCAGCCAGCGTAGATGCCGTCCGCGGGAACGGCCTGTTGCGGCCCCATGCCGACGTTCGCCGTGGGGTAGCCGAGCAGCCCGCCGCCCCTGCGTTCTCCCTCGACGACAGGGCCGTTGAGGGAGAACGGACGTCCCAGCATCCGAGCAGCGAGTGCAACGTCTCCTGCGTCCAGCGCCTGCCGCACGGCAGTGCTGCGGGCGGGGCCCCGATCCTGCGTGAACTGCTCGACGCACTCCATGGTGTAGCCGAGTTCGTCTCCCAGGGCGGTCAGCACGGGGAGTGTCCCTTCCCGGTTGTGCCCGAGCGTGACGTCCGGTCCGGCGGCGAAGTAGACCATGCCGAGGCAGTCCCTCAGGCTGGTCATGAATTCGCGCGGGGTGAGCAGCGACACCTCTTTCGTGAACGTGATGGGCACGACCGCCTCGACGCCGCAGTCCGCGAGGAGGCTGAGGCGCTCGTCCAACGGGGTGAGCATCCGCACTCGCACGTCAGGGCGAAGCACGGAGAACGGGTGGTTGGAAAGCGTGACCGCCACGGGAGCGAGTCCCCGCTGCTCCGCCGCAGTGGCCAGCGTGGCGAGCACGTGCCGGTGCCCCAGGTGCACGCCGTCGAACACGCCGAACGCGACAGCCGCTGGCCGGTCCGGCCGGTATGCGGTCAGCTCCTCACAGAGGTCGGGCACGAAGGCGCTCCACTCGAGGGTCAGGCCACGGGCTCGACAGCGAGTGCCTCGTGCGCCTCCATGAGCATGGCAGCCGTCTCCTCCCAGTCCATGCAGGCGTCCGTGATGGAAACGCCGTACTGGAGCTGCGACGGGTCGTCGCCGAGGTCCTGCCGTCCGCCGAAGAGATGGCTCTCCGCCATGAGGCCCACGATGAGGTCGTTGCCCGCACGGCGCTGGCGCACCACGTCGCGGAAGGCGATGGGCTGCCGGTTGTGGTCCTTCTCCGAGTTGGCGTGAGAACAATCGACCATGATGCGCGGGGGCAATCCCGCTCCCTCGAGTTTCGCCTGCACGTCCCGCACGCTGGCCTCGGTGTAGTTCGGGCCGCCGGAGCCGCCTCGCAGGATGAGGTGACCGTAGGGGTTGCCGTTCGTGTTGACGATGCAGGTTCGTCCCTGCCGGTCTATCCCGAGAAAAGAGTGCGGCGCGCGGGCAGTCTTCATCGCGTCGATGGCGATCTGGGAGTTGCCGTCAGTGCCGTTCTTGAACCCCACGGGCATGCTCAGGCCGCTGGCCATCTCCCGGTGCGTCTGGCTCTCGGTCGTGCGCGCCCCGATGGCAGCCCAGGACACGAGGTCAGCGAGGTACTGCGGGGTGATGGGGTCCAGGAACTCGGTGCCGGCCAGCACGCCCATCTCAGCGAGCTGCATGAGCAGCCTTCGCGCGCGGTAGAGGCCGCTCGAGATGTCGAACGAGCCGTCGAGGTTCGGGTCGTTGATGAGGCCCTTCCAACCGAGGCTGGTGCGCGGCTTCTCGAAGTAGACGCGCATGATGATGAGGAGCGAGTCGCTCATCCGCGCAGCGAGTTCGCCCAGTCTGCCGGCGTACTCGAGCGCGGCCTTCTCGTCGTGTATCGAGCACGGCCCGGTGATGACGAGCAGGCGGGGGTCCTGGCCGGTCAGTATGCGCTCCACCTGGTCCCGCCCTTCGGCGACGGTCTGCGCCATCGCGGGCGTGAGCGGCAGTTTGCGCTGGAGCTCCTCTGGCGGAGCGAGCGGTTCTATGGATTTGATATGCAGGTCGGTAACGGAACGCGCCATGACGCTATCCCCTTTCTCTGTCTGGCAATGCGGAAGGCGAAAGAACGAAAGCGGAGCCTAGCGATAGCTGTAGCTGGCGCTGCCCCGCCGCGTAAACAGGAAGAACCGCCGGGTCCCGTCGAGGGCCCGGACGCCACGGATGCGAGGCTCGGTTGCGAGCATTGTGCGCATCTCCCTCCGCCGGTTCATTCGCTGTCGGGCGACCGCAAGCCTCGGGCGCCCTTCAGGTAGACATACTGCAGGTCCTCTTTCCGCTTCTCCGTATTCAGGAGCAGGAGCACTCGAATCACGGACTCCGGCGCACCCGGCACCGGAATCTCGGAACTGTCCATGAGCGCCGTCTGCTCCCAACCCAGCCGCAAGCGCGCCGCTTTGGCCGGGAACTCCGCGGTGAGGTCTGGAGTTACCGTAAAGAATACTGCTCCTACGTCTGCTTCGGCAAGGTCATTAGCTGCCGTAAGCTCGCGCAACAACTCCTCCGTGGCGTCGAGGATCGCCTCGGGCGTGTTGGCGTCGGCTGTCGTTGCGCCGCGCAGTCCAAGGGTCGGCATGGTGTTGTCTCCAGCGTCTCGTCCTTTCGACAGGCCTCATCCTGAACGGGCTGCCCCTCTTCTCCGCTCATCCTGAGCTTGTCGAAGGACCGGATCGGGCAAGCCTTCCCAACTTCTCCCAGTCTTTCTCAACCAGCGCTGCTTTCTTCGCCCTCGACCATCCCTTGATCTGCCTCTCCCTTTCGAAGGCGCGGGATGAGAGTACCTCTGAATATACCAAGGCAACCGGCCTCCGGTCGTACGTGTAACCGGGAATCGCACCGCTTTGATGGGCAGACAACCTTGTTTCCAGGTTGTCAGTGTGTCCCGTGTAGTACGAGCCGTCGGCACAATGGAGAACGTATACGTAGAACCCCACAGGCCTCCTTCGACAGGCTCAGGATGAGCGGTTCTATTCTGGTGAGCAGGCTTCCAGACCAGCAGGTCCGAATGAACCAGCCTTCCTTCAGTTGAGTCGCAGCACGTCAGTGCGCCGCGGCCAACTCCCGTATGAACGCGCCAGCCCGCGAGGCTGCCTCGCCGGGCGGGGCGGAATCTATCACGTTGATGAGCGCGCTTCCAACGAACGCGATGTCTGCGACCTGCCCCACGCGCTCCACGTGCCGCCGTTCGGCGATGCCGAAGCCGACGCCCACGGGCAGCTGCGTGTGCTGGCGCACACGGGCAACGAATGTAGGGAAGTCGTCCGGCAGGTCGCTCCGGGCGCCGGTGACGCCGGTGACGCTGACGCAGTAGACGAAACCCCGTGCGTGCTCGCAGCCGAGCATGATTCGCTCCTCGGTGCTGGTGGGCGCGAGCATGCTCACGATACCCAGGCCGTGCTGTTCCAGCGCCTCGCGAAGTTCGCCCGCCTCGTCCGGCGGCAGGTCGGGGATGATGAGCGCGTCAACTCCCGCCTCCGCACAGTCTGCGGCGTATTTGGCGATGCCGTAGCGCAGGATGGGGTTGTAGTAGCCCATGAAGATGAGCGGCAGACTTACCCCCGCATCCCGAAGGCGTCGCGCTGTCTCCAGGCAGGCCTGGGTGTCCACGCCGCCGGTCAGCGCGCGGTAGCTCGCGGCCTGTATAGTGGGGCCGTCCGCGAGCGGGTCGCTGTACGGCACCCCGAGTTCGATGATGTCCGCTCCCGCCCGTTCGATGGCGGGGATGATCGCGAGGGTGTCCTCTATCGAAGGGAATCCGATGGTGACGTAAGGCGCGACAGCGATGCGTCCTTCGCCCCGCGCGCGGGACAGGGCGCTTTCCAGGCGGTCCAACATGTCGGACAGTCTATCGTGTTCAGGGCCTCGATGCGTGAATGAGCACGGTGCACGCCTGAAATTTGACTCGGCGTGAGACTTTGTACTATCATGTCGCCGCTTCTAACATCCGTTCCGCTGGGAAGGGAAGTAGTACGGGGCAAGCGCATCTCAGAGAGCCGGTCGTTCTGGTGCGAGACCGGCGATGGACAAGCCCCCCTGAACTCGTCCCCGAGCGGCTGGCCTGAACAGCAAGAGTAGGGCCAGCGGAGCGCGCCGTTACCGCGCAGGCAAAGCTGCCTCGGCCCTTC
>DAOUHT010000196.1:0-15164 GCA_034428375.1 Dehalococcoidia bacterium
CCTGCGCTTGCCTGGAACGCCTAGAACCGGCTTCCCCAAAAACGCAAGCGTTCGGCTCGCCAGAATTCGTGGACTCTGTCGCGTGGGGCTTGTAGAGCCGGTGTGTGAACATCCTGCGCGGCGCACTCTGACACCAGCCCCTTGTGCAATGACCCTGCGGAGGAGGACTCTGTCGGTGGTATGATGTAGTGCACGGCCAGCCCACTGGCCGTATCGTTATTGCCGCGCGAACGCGCAATACGCGCGAGAGCGCGGACTCATACCCCACAGTGCGAGGGATTACGAGATGAAGGTCATCTTTCTCGAAGACGTGGCCGGCGCTGCCGACGCAGGCGAGGTCAAAGAGGTCAAGAACGGGTTCGCCCGCAACTACCTGCTGCCCCGTGGGCTTGCCGCCCCGGCGACCCCCGGCCAGCTCCAGCGCATACGCGCCATCGAAACCGCGGCGAAGCAGAAGCGCCTCCAGTACTCCGAGGAGTGGGGGCAGGTAGCCGAGATGATCCGGGGCATGGAGATTCCCGTCGAGGTGCGCGTGGGCCCCAACGGCCGCCTCTTCGGCTCCGTCACCGGACGCCACATCGCCGACCGGCTCTCCGCCGCCACCGGGCGCACGATAGACCATCGGCAGGTGCTCCTCGGCGCTGCCATTCATGAGCCGGGCGACTACCCCGTCAGCATCCGCCTCTACCGTGAAGTGACCGCCGAGGTAAAGGTCTCCGTCGTCCCCGAAGGCTACGAGGCTGTCCAGGCTGCCGCTGCCGGGTCGGAGGACGACGCGCCCGGGGCCGAAGAGAGTTCCTACGAAGAGTACGAAGACGAAGACCAGTCCCCCGACGACGACTACGATGAAGACGAAGATGAACCCGGGGACGGCATAACCGGAGAAGAAGAGGAGCCGTAGGAACGAGGCAGGATGTATGCGGAGAAGCTTCCACCACATGACGCGGATGCGGAAGAAGCGGTCATTGGCTCCCTCCTCATAGATGGGGAGGTGATCAACCGCATCGCCCCGCTCGTTGCGGCAGACGATTTCTACCGCGAGCGCAACCGGTGGTGCTACCAGGCCTGTCAGTCCCTCTACCAGCGCGGCGAACCCATAGACCAGATCAGCGTCGCCCGTGAGCTTTCGCTCAGGGAGCGGCTCGAAGAGGTCGGCGGCCCCGGCTACCTCAGCCACGTCATCGCAGCCGTTCCAACGTCCGTCCACGCGGAGCACTTCGCCCGCATCGTCAACCGCACCGCCACCATGCGCAGGCTCATCCAGGCCGCGGGCGACATCGCCACCATCGGCTACGAGGACTCCCCCGATACGGAGCAGGCCCTCGAGCGTGCAGAGGACATCCTCTTCCGCGTCCGCAACACCCACGTCACGCGCGACTTCGTCACGATACGCGAGGTGCTGGACCAGTACCTGGAGGAAGCGTCCGATACCGCGCCGCTCGATCACGGCGTCGCGCCCATCCCCACGGGATTCATCGACCTCGACAACGCCCTCGGACGCCTGCAGCGCGGCGACCTCTTCATCCTCGCGGCCCGTCCTGCGCTCGGCAAGTCGACCCTCGCGATGAACATCGCCCGCAACGCGGCGGGCCAGGGTGCTGTCGCCGCCGTCGTCAGCCTCGAGATGAGCCGCGAGCAGCTCGCGCTGCGCCTCCTCTCCGCCGAGGCAGAGGTCGACAGCCACCTCCTGCGCATCGGCCTGCTTGGTGACACCGCACAGGCCCGTGTCATACACGGCATCGGCGCTCTCTCTGACCTCGCCATCTACATGGACGATTCGCCCGCTCAGACCGTCCTGGAGATGCGTTCCAAGCTCCGCCGGCTGCATACCGGCAGGAGCATCGACCTCGTCATAGTCGACTACCTCCAGCTCATATCCGGACGCGAGAACCGGGGCGAGAACCGCGTGCAGGAGTTGAGCGACATCACCCGCCAGTTGAAGGCCATCGCCCGCGACCTCAACGTGCCCGTCATCGCCATCTCCCAGCTCTCCCGCGCCATCGAGCAGCGCCCCGACCACCATCCCCAGCTCTCCGACCTCCGCGAGTCCGGCAGCATCGAGCAGGACGCCGACGTCGTCGCCTTCATCCACCGTGACGACAGGTACATGACTCCGGAGCAGTGGGAGCAGCGCCACCCGACTGACCCGTACCCGGAGAATCTCGCGCAACTGGTCATCGCCAAGAACCGCCACGGCCCCACGCGCTCCATCCACCTCTTCTTCGACGGCAAGTATTCGCGCTTCCTGAACCTGGCGACCGAACCGGCGATCCTATGACCGCGTCGACGTTTCCCGGCTTCGGCCCTGCGGTGAAGCGCCTGCCTGTCCCCGCGCCCCTGCTCGCGTCCCTCCTGGCCGACATCGCCGACTGCGCCGAGCTGAAGTGCACGCTGCGTTTCCTCTGGCACGAGGCCCAGCAGAGCGGCGCACCCAAACGCGTTCCGGCCTCCGCCCTGCGGACGGACGGCGTCTTGCTGGAAGCCCTCGGCTCAGAGGACGAGATCGAGCGCGGCATCGCGCTCGCGGTTGGGCGCGGCACCCTCATCGAAGCGGGAGACTGGCTCCTGCTCCGCACGCCCCAGAACGAACGCGCCGCCGAACGGTTCGCTCCTGCCCCGTCACAGACGGTGACTGGTCAACCGTCCGAACGCCCCAATATCTTTCAGTTGTACGAAGAGAACATTGGTATGCTGACGCCGATGGTCGCCGACGAATTGCGCGCCGCTGAGGAGGAGTACTCCTCCGGGTGGGTGGAGGCGGCTCTACGCGAGGCGGCGGCAGGTAACGTCCGCAGTTGGCGCTACATCGAAGTCATACTGGAACGCTGGAAACGCGAAGGGAGAGGAACGAGGTCGAGTGGAAAGCCTGGGAGACATACTGAGGCGCTTACAGCAGCGGAACTTCTCGAACGTCGCCGCCGTTCCTGAGTGGGTGCAGCAGCTCGACGCCGAGTCCGCTGACGCTGACGCCTGCCCGACCTGCGGAGGTCAGGGCTGGGTGCGCCGTGACCTGCCTGTCGGACATCCGGACTTCGGGCGCGCCTTCCCGTGCCTCTGCCAGATCCAGCGCAGCGAAACGGACCGCCTTGCACGCCTGCAGCGCTACAGCAACCTCGGCGTGCTCCACAACGTCACCTTCGAGACGCTGGCCCCGACCGGCCCCGGCGTCGGCCCCGAAGCCAACGCCCGCTACGACGCTGCGCTGCGTGCAGCGCGGGCCTTCGCCGAGACGCCGGACGGGTCGCTCCTCCTCACGGGCGGCCACGGTACCGGCAAGACCTGTCTTGGTGCCGCTGCCGCCAACCGTCTGATGGCGCAGGGACACCCTGTCCTCTTCACCTTCGTCCCGGACCTCCTCGACCAGCTCCGGGGCGGCTACGCCGACGACGCCGAGCTCTCCCACGACGAGGTGTTCGATCAGGTCAAGAACGTCTCCGTTCTCGTTCTGGACGACATCGGCGCGCACAACGGCACGCCGTGGGCCGAGGAGAAGCTCTTTCAGGTCGTCAACCACCGTTACCTCAACGGCCTCCCCACCATCCTCACCTCAGCCATTCCCCTCGAGCGGCTGGACGGACGCCTCCAGAGCAAGCTCACTGACCCTCGCAATGCGCTTGTCATAGACATGGGCGGCGCTGCCGGTGCGAGGACTATGAGCCTCGGCGGCATCCCCCATGCCATGCTTAGCGGCATGACCTTCGACTCCTTCGAACCCCAGGGCCGGGCCCGCACGAGAGAGGGCAGGGAGACGCTCGCTGCCGCCCTCTACGCCTCGCGGGCCTTCGCTCAGGAGCCGGACGGCTGGCTCGTCTTCGTGGGTGGCCCCGGCTGCGGCAAGACTCATCTGGCCGTCGCCGTAGCCAACCAGCAACTCGCCCAGGGCGGCGACGTCTTCTTCGCCTTTGTGCCCGACCTGCTCGACCACCTCCGCTACACCTTCAGCCCGGACAGCCGGGTCACGTACGACGAGCTGTTCGACCGCATCAAGCAGGCGCCGCTGCTCATCATGGACGACCTCGGCGCTGAGAGCTCTACGCCTTGGGCGGACGAGAAGCTCTACCAGATCATCGTCCACCGGCATAACGCCCGCCTTCCCACCGTCATTACCATGCGCGCCCTTCCATCCGGCCCCGCCGATCCCGTCGCCTCCCGCTTGAACGACGCTCGCATGGTGACGGAGGTCCCCATCACCGCGCCGGACTACCGCCAGACGGGGCGCGTTCGGCAGGAGCGCCGCCGCGATGTCTCATAGTCCCCTTACGGGCGGCCCGGACGAGTGCGCGTTCTGCGGCATCGCATCCGGCGCGCTCCCGCGGAAGATCCGCTACCAAGACAACGAGATCATCGTCTTCAAGAACGCGCTGGAATGGGTACGCATCATGTACCTCGTCGCGCCGGTCGCGCACATGAGCCAGCAGGAGTTCTGGCAGTCGCCGCTCTTCTCACGCGCAGCCCAACTGGCGGTTGAACTCGGCGAGACCGATGCCCCCGGCGGTTTCCGCATCGTCTCCAACTTCGGCGCCGACGCCATGCAGTCCCAGCCGCACGGCCACCTCCACGTCCTCGGCGGCGCGCACCTCGGCCTCTACATGGATTTCCCCGGCAAGAGCGACTTCTGGCTCCGCTTCTACGGCAGCGAACACCACGACCCCCTCACCTTCCGGAAACCCCACCCATGAGCGCCCCTGTCATTTCGAGCGTAGCACACCTCCCACTCCCGTCATTCCCGCGAAGGCGGGAATCCAGGTGCCCAACCGGGCACACGTGCGCGTCAGCGCACACAGCGCCACGCAGAGAACCGCCTACGTGGTCCAGCGCAACAGCCGCCTTGTCATTTCGAGCGGAGCCGAGAGATCCCTCGGGGGACACCCCGCTTATGTTGCCCTTGGAAGCCGGCTCATGGTGAGCTTGTCGAACCACCCCCGCCACCCTCTCCTCTCCCCGTTATTCCCGCCTCTCCCCGTCATTCCCGCGAAGGCGGGAACCACCGTCGGAGACCCTGACCCATGACTGACCTCCTCCTCGTCGGCATGGGCGGCTTCATCGGCGCGGCGTCGCGATACGGCGTCATCCTCGGCGTATCCCGAGTGCTCGGCCAGCCGTCGTTCCCGTGGGGCATCCTCGCCGTCAACGTCCTCGGCTCCCTGCTCATCGGCGTGCTCGCCGGACTCGCGGAGACGCGACAGCTCTTCGGACCGGGCGCGCGCCTCTTCCTCTTTGTCGGCGTGCTCGGCGGGTTCACCACCTTCTCCGCCATAACCAACGACACCCTCACCCTCCTGCGCAGCGCCGCCTACCTCTCCGCCGCCGCGAACGTCCTCCTCACCGTCGCCCTCGGCCTCGCCGCGGTCGCCATCGGCTACGCCGCCGCCCGCGCCCTCTGACGAGGCTGGCGCGCCACATACTCGGGTTGCGGCATTCTCCCACCCTCCCCCCCCTGTTGATTTAGTGACACGCGCCCGTGGCACGGACGATGCCCCCTTCGTTATCATGATTCCATGACTGCGCGACCGGCCCGGACGCTCCCCACCCAGCCCCGTATGCAACGGAATGAGACACCCACCGCGCCCGAGAAAAGTTGTTATTCGATGGAATCTTGAAGCCTTGAACGCAGGAAGCAGGCCGTGGCCTTGAAAACACCCCATTTCAAGGTGATCAAGGTACTCATTTTGGAGACGCCGTTTACTCCTGAAACCACGATCAAGATTCCAAGAACTGCGGCCCGGTGAAATCTTGAAGCCTGCTCCTTCCCCCGCTCCCGGTGGCGGGAGAGGGCGGGGCGCCCACCCCACGCTTGACCGTCATGCCGCAGGGGAACATACTCTGCCCGTTAGCCACAGATCAGAAAGAAACCGAGGAGGCCCGGGATGGGACACGTACTCGACGCAGACACGCACATTGCAGAACCACCGGAGATGTGGGACTTTCTGGACCCGGACTGGCACAAGCGGCGCCCCGTCGTTGTCCAGGTGCCGGAGGACACGCTCTACGGCGGCGTGGACCACATGTGGCTCATAGACGGCCAGATCTACCCGCGTCCCGCCGGACGGGGCGGCAACTTCCTCGTTACCCCCACGGTGCAGAAGAACGTGCGTGACCGTCCCGACAGGAAGGCGCGCGAACTGCTCGACCTCCCGATGCGGTTCGAGGGCATGCAGGCCACCAACGTGGACTCGCAGGTCGTCTACCCCACGCTCTTCCTCGCGTACCTCACCCACGACGCCGCCTACGAGGTCGAGTTGTGCAAGGCCTACAACCGCTTCCTCGCGGACGTCTGGGCGAAGGCCGAAGACCGCATCCGCTACGTCGTCATCCCCCCGCTGCGCAACATCGACGCCACCATCAGTGAGCTGCGCTTCGGCAAGGAGCACGGCGCGTGCGGCGTCTTTTTCCGTGGTATCGAGGGCGACAAGACCCTGGACGACCCCTACTTCTTCCCGGTCTACGAGGAGGCCCAGTCGCTCGGCCTGCCCATCTGCATCCACCAGGGCCAGGGCGCGCCCGCCCTCAACTACCTGATAGACGTCAGCCGCAGCCACACCTTCACGCACGGGCGCATCCCGCCCGTCGTCGCCTTCCGCAACCTCGTCTCGAACAAGGTCCCGGAGCTCTTCCCCGACCTGCGGTGGGGCTTCATCGAGACCGGCGCTTCCTGGGTCCCGTTCGCGATGTACCAGCTGCGCGGCACACTCCGCGCCGACGAGGACTTCTGGGGCCCGCGCCTCTTCGACAAGTACAACATGTGGATCTCCTACGAGGTCGAGGAGGACCTGTCCTACCTGATGCAGTACGTCGGCGAGGACCACCTCGTCGTCGGCACCGACTACGGGCACCACACCCCCGGCACAACCGACCGCCTCTTCGCCGACCCGTCGGCGCAGGTGCACTGCGTCACCCAGATGCGCACCCGTGACGATATCTCCTCGGCAACCGCGGAGAAGATACTGACGGACAACCCGGCAGCGCTCTACGGCGTGTAAGGCGAGGACAGTCCGTAACCATGCGGCGGGTGGAGAGGTGGCCCAGGGGGCCGGGCAGGCGTTCGCGCCGCCTGCTCGTGCTCGTCATAACGCTCGGAGCGCTCATACTCGTGGCCGGGCCGCTCATCGGCTTCTTCCTCGTCTACACCGCGCCGAGCCAGCAGTGGTTCGCCCGCGTCAACGGCGTCGAGATACCGCGCGCCACGCTCGTCGACGTGCTCCGGGCCAACCAGATCGACGCCCTGCTCCAGCGCCAGCGGTTCGACCCCGGCACGCAGGCGTTCGATACCGCTGGGCTGCTCATCGACAACGAGGTGCTGCGCCAGACCGTGGATACGCTCGGTGTCACCGTGAGTGAGTCGGAGGTCGAGCGCGAACTCGCAGCGCAGCTCACCCCGCAGTTGGACTCTGCGGACCTCGACGCTTCCGCCCGCGCCGAACTCGCCGAGGCGATGCGGCAGTACGCCGACCTGCGGCGTCTCGACGTGGCCGAGTTAGAGAAGCTCGCTGAAGGGGAGTTGCTCCGCCGGAAGGTCACGGAGACGCTCGGACGCTCCATCGTCGACCCGCAGCCGCAGATACGCCTGCACTCGGTCGTGGTCGCCGACGTGGAGACCGCCACGCGCATCCAGGGTGAGGCCACGCAAGGGGTGCCGTTCGAGGACCTGGCTCGCCGCTACTCGCTCGACCCCGCGTCCGGTGACCTCGGTTGGCTCCCCTACGCTGCGCTTCCGCCTGCCGCCGCGGACCTGCTGTGGAACCTCCCTGCGTCGGAGCTCTCCCCGCCGTTCCAGCGCGGCGACGGCGCGATAGTCATCTACGTCATCAGCGCGCGTGACCCCTCCCTCGCGCTCGACCCCGTCGCGAGGCAGTTGCTCGAGGAAGCGGAGTTCGGGTCGTGGCTCGGCCGGACGCGCGCCGCGCAGGACATCGAACTCCAGCTGGACTCGGAGACGCTGGACTGGGTGGCCGACCAGCTCGAACAGACGCGGAGCATCGCCCCTCAGGGCTGACGTGGGGCGTGGACGCTATTCCTGGCGGCGGTTCCGCCGGCCCAGCCAGTCACCGAACAGGAGGGACGAGAAGCTCTGGCGCTCCATGGCTGGAGCATGCGTTGGCGGAGCCTCGCGCAGTCGGTCCACTCGCACCTCGACCAGTTCGACGAGCCGCTTCGCCGCCTCTGCGTAGTCCGGCTTCGCGAGCGCGGCCTCGCGCAGGCCGCTCGTTGCTCCAGCGAGCCGGTCCAGCCACGACGCGAACGTCTCCGGCGTACACTCCAGCACGACGGCAAGCTCCTCCGGATCGAGCTCGGCAGCCGTGCGCAAGGCTTGGGAGAACGCGTCTCCCTGGAGGCGGCGCACGTCGCGCCAGACAGGGCTTGCGGAGACCGCGTCCACCGCTGCGCCCGCGGCGATGCGCGGCAGGTACTCGGTGGCGATGACGAAGCTGTCGTGCTCCGCCGCGTCGAGGAAGAACGGGCTGGCGCCGACGGCTCTGGCAAGCCCGGTCACGGCTTCGACTGCTTCACCCGAGGCGGTCGTCGACGGAACGATGGCATAGTCCGTGCCGTCGAACGGCGCCTCGCCGCCCTCGCTCGTCGTGTGAGGCACAGGACGCCCGCCGACGAAATGCATCCCGCTCGGCAGGCATTCCTCTGCCCAGCGGAGTAGCGGGGCCTTCAATGGGCAAGTGTCCGTGACGACGCACTCGGCTGGCGCGAACTGCCCGATGATGCGCAAGGCATCTCTTGCGGAGGCCAACGGTGAGGAGAGCACGACGAGCTTCGCGCCTGCCAAGGCCGCAGCGGCGCTCTTCGGCGCATCGTCGAGCGCGCCTGCTCCGACGGCACGCCTTCCCGTCGCGGAGTCAGGGTCGAACCCTGCCACGGAGATGCCCTGCACACCGGACCTGACTGCACGCCCCAGCGCGATGCCCAGAGGGCTGAGGCCGATGATGGCGATGTCGGGCATGATGCGCGCCGTTGGCCTACGACCCGGAGCGGTAGCCGCCGCCGGTGCCACGCATGCGGGGGTCGAGCAGGTCACGGAGTGCGTCGCCGAGCACGTTCCAGCCGAACACGGTCAGGCTCAGGAAGACGCCCGGCCAGATGGCAAGCCAAGGCGCGATCTCCATGTACGTCCGAGACTCTGAGCTGAGCATCCGTCCCCAGGACGGGAACGGCGGCGGGACGCCATAGCCGAGGAAGCTGAGGGACGCCTCGATGAGGATCACCTGCCCCAGGCGCAGGCTCGCCAGGATGATGATAGGCACCATCACGTTCGGCAGGACGTGCCGGACGAGGATACGCAGAGTGGTTGCGCCGTTGACGCGCGCCGCCTCCACGAACGGCTGCTCCTTGAGCGCCAGCACCGCGCCGCGCAGTACGCGGCTCTCCCGTATCGCAACGAGCCCCAGTACGAGCGTCACGTTCAGCGTGCTCGGCCCCAGGATGGACATGACGAACAGCAGCAGGAGCAGCGGCGGCACGCTCATCCACGCGTCCACGAGGCGCTGCACCAGCGTGTCGAACTTCCCGCCCATGTAGCCGCTCGTGATGCCGATGAGGCCCGCAAGTATGCTGCCGAGCGTGACCGAACCGAGCGCCACGACGATGGAGACTCGGGCCCCGTGCACGAGCCTGCTGAACAGGTCGCGTCCGATGAAGTCGGTTCCCAGGAAGTAGCTGAGGCTCGACCCCTGCAGGGAGTCGGAGAAGTGGGGCTCGTCGTAAGGGTAGGGCGCTATCCAGTTGGCGAACACGGCCATGAGCAGCATGATCATGACGATGACTGCGCCGACTGCCCCCAACGGCTTCTCGGTGAACAGCCTCGTCACCAGCCCGATGAAGCCCCCGCCCGCACGGCGCGGGAGCCTCGCTGCAGCAGGTGCTCCTGGTGTTCTTGTGCCTTCGATCGCCATGACTTAGGTGTACTTTATCCGTGGGTCGAGGACGCCGTAGAGGAGGTCCACGATGAGGTTGATGAGCACGGTGGCCGCTGCAAAGGTGAGGATGATGGTCTGTGCGGGGACATAGTCCCGGTTCTGGAGCGATTGCAGCATGTAGATGCCCATGCCGGGCAGGTTGAATATCTGTTCGATGATGACCGTACCGCCCAGCAGGAACGGTATCTGCAGACCGATGAGCGTCAGCACGGGGATGAGTGCGTTCCGTACCGCATGGCGGTACCAGATGGTCTGGGGCTGCAGGCCCTTCGCCCACGCGGTTCGGATGTAGTCCTGCCGGACCACTTCCAGGAGCATGGCGCGGGTCATCCGGATCGTGCCGCCCATGAGCGGTATGCCGACAATGACGCCGGGCAGTGCCATCACGCTCAGGTTCTTGATGGGATCCTCCGTGAACGGCACGTAGCTCAGTGGTGGCGCCCAGCCGAAGAACAGCGCCGGCAGCGTTACCACGAGGGTGCCGATCCACAGGATTGGCACCGCCACGAGGCCGATGGAGACGGAGCGCAGTGCGTAGTCGACCCATGTGTCCTGCCGGACGGCAGTGATGATGCCGATGGGGATAGACAACACGATGCTGACAACAAGCGCGATGAGCGAGAGTTCCAGTGTCACGGGGTAGCGCCGCCCGAGCTCGTGCGTAACGGTGTTCCCCGTCCAGAGTGACTGTCCCAGGTCTCCGACGAACAGCCCACCGAACCATTCGCCGAACTGGACGTAGAACGGCCTGTGCAGCCCCAGCTCGCGCAGGATCGCGTCCCGGTCTGCCGCGTACCCGAAGTCGGAGAGCATCAGGTCAACGATATCGCCGGGGATCAGGCGCAGCATGAAGAACGTGAGCACGCTCACGACGAACATCGTGAGCGCGGCGAGCATCAGGCGGCGTATGACGAAGCGGTACACGGCGGGTTCGCACTCCAACGTGCCCTCGGGCACGCTGGCGCGAGTCTACGGCGCAGCGTAACCGGAATCAAATCCGGTAGGCTCTACGGATGCGATTCACTATCCTCAAGGGTCGAACCGCGACAGCAGGCCTCTATGGAGAACAGCAGATTGGCTGACCGGATGATCGAGGTTGAAGGACTCACGAAGTTCTACGGCGACTTCCTCGCCGTAAGCGGCGTCACCTTCTCCGTGGACAGGGGCGAGACGGTAGGCCTGCTCGGCACCAACGGCTCCGGCAAGACCACGACCATGCGCGTGCTCACCGGCTATATGCCGCCTACGTCCGGTTCGGTCCGCATCGCAGGTCATGACCTCGCCGCCGACTCACTGGAAGCACGGCGGCACATCGGCTACCTGCCCGAATCGGTGCCGCTCTATGGCGATATGACCGTCGCCGCCTCGCTGCGGTTCTTCGGACGCGTCCATTCGATGGACGTGGCGAGCCTTGCGTCCTCGATCGACCGCGTCCTCGATGCGTTCGACTTGGCCGACTACCGTGACACGCTCGTCGGCAAACTATCCAAGGGGTATCGCCAGCGACTGGGGCTCGCCCTTGCGGTGCTCCACGAGCCGGAGGTCCTCGTACTCGACGAACCAACCGTAAGCATAGACCCCGTGCAGGTCGTGGAAGCTCGCGACCTCATACGGCGTCTCGGCAATGAACACACGGTGCTCCTGAGCACGCATCAACTCGCTGAAGCCTCCAGCCTCTGCGAGCGGGTCGTCATCCTGCACGACGGTGTCCTCGTTGCGGAAGGTCACCCGGATGAGATAGCGGAGCGCCTCCAGGGAGCGCAGCGCATCAGGGTAGAGGCGCGTGGCCCCGCCGAACAGACGAGCGCCGCTCTCGCCGCCGTCCCGGGCATCCGTTCCGTCGGGACGGCCACACCCATCGAAGAGGGGGTCTACGCGTTCGAGGTCACCGCTCCGCTGCGGTCGGACGTGCGGGAGTCGATCGCTCAGGCGATGAGCGCTGCGGGGATCGGCCTTCGCGGTCTTGTCCGCTCCACTGTAGACCTGGAGGAAGTCTTCCTGCGGCTCACGCGAGGCGAACGAGAGGCCGCTGATGCGTAACGCCGCCCTCCTCGCCTGGAAGGAGATACGTTCCTACTACGGTTCACCGATGGCCTACGTCGTAAGCGCCGCATTCCTTGCGCTCACAGGCCAGTTCTTTGTATCCGGTGCCTCAGAGCTACTGCCGGAAGCTTCACTCCGCGACGTTTTCACGCCCATGACATTCGCGCTCATCCTCTGGGCTCCCATCGCGAGCATGCGGCTTCTGGCGGAGGAGCAGAAACTCGGCACGCTGGAGTTGTTACTCACCGCGCCGCTGCGCGACTGGGAGATTGTAGCCGGGAAGTTCTGCGCGCTGGTGGCGATGCTTCTCGGCATCATCGCCCCAACGCTGGTCTATGTGGTGCTGCTCTGCTGGTACGCATCGCCCGACGGTGGCCCGATGCTCACCGGCTATCTGGGCTTGCTGCTGTATGGTTCCGCCGCTGCTGCGCTGGGGCTGTTCACCTCCTCGCTCACCGGCAACCAGATCGTTGCTGGTGTTACCGCGGCAGTAGCGTTGCTCTTCCTCACGCTGGCGAGCGAGGCCTCCGGGCTCGTCTCCGGCTTGCCGTCTGCGCTGCTCGCCGGGGTTTCCCTCCCTGCCCACTACACCGCGTTCGTCGCGGGTGTCATCGAACTGCGGAACGTCGTCTACTTCATCACCTTCATCGCGCTCTTCCTCTTCCTGACCACGCTCAGTCTGGAGTCCCGGCGATGGCGGTGAACGAGCGGCCACCGTCTGGAGGCGGGATTGCGGACCGGCTGCGAGGCTGGAGCCTGCTCCTGGCAGCGCTCGGAGGTATCGGCGCGCTCGGAGGACTGCTCCTCGTCGTATGGGTTCCGGAACTCCGCCCGTTCGCCATACCGACGCTCATCGCTGCAGGCGTGTTGCTGGCGCTCGCTGCCACCGGTTCGATGGGCTACCTCATCGGTGCAGTCACCGGCCGCAGAGGCCGTCTCTCCTGGGTGAGCCTTGGCAGCGCCGCCGCCGCGCTCGCCATCGTGGTAGTGTTGAATGTCATCTCCTCGGCGACTGACGCATCCTGGGACCTCACCGCGACGCGCCAATTCGAGATAGCGCCGCAGACCGTTCAGGCACTGGCTGCGCTCCCTGCGGATGTGGACGTAACCGGATTCGTCGTAACGACGGATGAGGATGGCCTGCACTACCAGGGGACGGCGGAAGGTTACCTGCGGCAATTCGCCCGGCACGCTGGCGACAGGCTCTCCTACAGGTTCGTCGATCCTGAATTGGAACCTGCCACCGCACGGGAGTTCGGTGTGGTCAGCGCTCCACTCCTGCACTTCAGCGTGCCCGCCACGGGCCTCCGTGCCGCCGTGGGCGCTGGTGAACTCTCAGAGCAGCAGTTGCTCACTGCCATCCTCACGGTCACCGGGGCTCAACAGCACACCATCTACTTCCTCACTGGCCACGGCGAGCGAAGCATCTCCGACCTCCGCTCAGGCGGCTCCGGGTTGGGGCTGGCTGCCGCTGGACTCCGAGCCGACGGCTACCGCGTCGAATCGCTCGCGCTGACGGACACCGGAAGCATGCCAGACAACGCCTCGCTGCTCGTGGTTGCCGCGCCCCGCCAACCGATTCCCGATGTCGAGGAACAGGCAATCATCCGTTGGCTGGCGGACGGAGGACGAGCGCTATTCATGCTCGACACATCCTCCGAAACGCGGGACGCGATGGCTGACCTGCTCGCGGCGTGGGGACTCGAAACGGTGCCGGGCACACTCGTTGACCTTGAGCGCTCCGCTGCCGGAGACGCGCGCACGCTCGCGGTGCAGCGCGACCAATATCTGGGACAGACCTCGGTTACCGAGGGCGGCGCGATCGTTGAACCGCTCGGTACGACGCTCTTCCCTGGCGCCGTTGCATTCCGTCCGGCGGGACAGATCGCTTCGCGCATCGAGCGCGGCGACCCAGTGCCGGTGCGGTTCGAGCCGCTGGTGACCACGTCTGGCGATTCCTGGGCTGTGGAAGGAACGGGGGAAGACCCCGCCGTTGACCGGGATGTGCCCGGCCCACATACGGCGCACCTCATCGTGCAGGCGTCCGCCCTTGCAGCAGATGCTCCTTCGGAAGCATTCGATCCCGCATCCGTCCGCACCACGCTTACAGTTCTTGGCGACGCCGACTTTGCCGGCAACCGCCATTTCAGCGACGTGAGCAACGCAGACTTCTTCCTGAACACGGTGAACTGGCTGCTGGACGACAGGGCACTCATTGCTGTGCGCCCGAAACAAGAGGTCTTCCGCCCTCTCGTTCTCACCGTTCCGGAGTACAACCTGGTGCGTTACGTCAGCTGGTTCCTGTTGCCCGCGCTGGTTGCCGCCGCAGGCGTCGTCGTGTGGTGGCGGCGGCGGTAGACGAAGGCACGCCGGGATGAGAAATGCGGTCGTCAGGTTTGTGCTGCTGCTACTCCTTGCCTTTGCGGCCGTTGCTGCATGGGTATTCGTGTCAGATGGCGACGACGGACCGGAAGCAACGCCCGCCCGCGCCCGCCTCTACACCGTAGCTCAGGACGACATTGTGAACGTCACCGTGCAGACGGAGACGGGCACCGCCATGTTCGAACGGCGAGGTGCTGGTTGGTATTTCGCCGATTCTCCGGTGCCTGTGAACCTGGACCGGTGGGGCGGCGTTGTGTTGCTGCTCTCGGGCCCCGAAGTGGAGCGCCAACTGGCTGCGCCAACTACGATGTCGGAGTTCGGACTGGACGTGCCGGACTTCGTGAGTATCGGCCTTGCCGGGGGTAGTCGCGTTGAAGTGCGACTGGGGTCTGAGACGCCGGACGAACGCAACATCTACGCGCAACTCGTTGGCGAATCCGAGGTGGCTCTGGTCAACGAGCCGTGGGCGCGGGTGTTGCGGCGCCTCGCCGACGAGCCGCCGCTGCCGTACTGGTACTACCGCGTCGATCCGGCGCTTGTGCGGCTATTCGAGGTCGAGAGCGCGGACGGCATCGTAACGTTCCTTCTCAGGCTGCCGAGCACCGACGGTGTAGCACCCGATCGGGTAGTACGAGGGGATGCGGCGTCGGACCTGGCGAATGCAGAACGTGACGCGGTGCTGCGCGTTGCAGGCGGGCCTTCCGGCTTCGACATCGCCGTCTGGCCGGAAGGGCTGACACTGAAGGACGCTGGCCTGCAGTCACCCAGTGCCGTTATTCGGGTTACCTACGAGTTGGTGGTTCCCCTAGAGGACAA
>DAOUHT010000197.1:0-20459 GCA_034428375.1 Dehalococcoidia bacterium
CCGGTGCCGGAGACGGCGACGTTGACCTGTACGCCAGGCTGTTCCTTGCGGAACTCTTCAGCGACGGCCTGAGTGACGGGGAAGACGGTAGATGAGCCGTCGACTTGGATGGTGCCGCTGAGAGCCATAGCCGTAGGCGTAGCCGTCGCCGTCGTCGTAGCCGCAGCCGTAGCCGTAGGCGCCGGAGCCGCTGTCGGCGTTGAACCCGAGTCGCTACAAGCTATGACGAAGGCGCCAAGAGACGCAATAAGGAGCAATAGCCCACTCATTCTGAAGTATCTGGTTGGTATCATCCTGCCTCCCTTTGGGGGTTGGGGTTACGTTGTTAGCGTAGGGAGGCGAAGTTAACGGCGAGCGCCGGTGCTCTTTAGCGAATCGTTAACGAGGGCTGGAGGTTTCCAGTAGGGATAGATTTCAGGCGGTGCGAGGCAGCGTAAACCAGAAGGTAGCGCCGTCACCCTGGGTGCTTTCGACGCCGATCTCGCCCCCGTGCAGCTCGACTATGTGCTTCGCTATAGCCAACCCGAGCCCCGTGCCCTGGTCACGCCTGGACCGGTCGGCCTTGTAGAAACGTTCGAATAGGTGAGGGAGGTGCTCGGGTGCGATGCCGGGGCCGCTGTCCCGTACCTGGACAAGGACGTTGTCCGTCTCCGAGTTGCCGGCCCGCAGTTCTATGGTCCCGCCGCGTGGAGTGAACTTCAGGGCGTTGCCCAGCAGGTTGGATATGACCTGCCGCAGTTTCTCCTCGTCCCCGAGCGCAACCACCTCCCCGGACGCACTGATGGTCACGGCGATCCCAGCTTCTTCTATGCGGTGTTCGAGGTCGGTGCGTACAGCTTCGATGGTGGCGGCGGTGTCGACCGGCTCCCGGTGCAGTTCCGATCGGCCACTCTCGATCCTTGAGAGTTCCAGCAGGTCGTTCACCATTGCATCCATGCGGTCGACCTCACGGTTGATGCGCCCGAGGAAATCGAGCGCCGTTGCCGGATCGCTCACTGCGCCACCCTCAATGGTCTCTACCATAGCCTTGACGGAAGCCAGGGGATTGCGCAGTTCGTGAGAGACGTTGGCGACGAATTCACGCCGCGTCGTTTCCAACTGCCGTATGGGCGTCAGGTCGTGCAGCGTGAGGAGGACGGAAGTTTCGGGCTCATCCGGTTCGGTCTCTCCTGGGCCAGCGGTCAGGGGAGTGGCTGTTGCACTCATGCTTCGCCGGGGAGTGGAGAGGACGAGCTCCGTGTGCTGCCGTTCCCCGGACCCTCTGCTGAGCGTTACGAGATCCCGTAGTTCGTGGTCGCGCAGAGCGGAGCTCAGTGGCGTCCCGGTGGGCGCCTCGATGGAGAGCAGTTCGTTCGCGGCGGGGTTGGAGAGCACGATACGGTTCTCGGCATCGACGAGGATGACGCCGTCGGCCATCGTGTCGAGGACTGCCGTCAGTTGTTCGCGGTGGTCGGCGAGTTGCGAGAAGAGCCGGGCCAGAGCCTCGGTCATAGCTGCGAACGGAGCCTGCAGGCTGCTCAGCGCAGTGGACGTGAGTTCTTCCTGTCGCACGTTGAAATCGCCCGTGGAGATGCGGCGCATCGCTGCGACCGCAGCGCGAGCCTCTCTGGCTGCCGCGGCGTTGGTCCTGCGTTCCCGGGACAGCACGAGGAGCAGGCCGGCAGCGATGAGGAAGGAGAGGAGCGCGATGAAGGGTTCGGATGCAGCAAGGGCCAGCGCCCCGGCGACGAGCGAGAGGAGCGTCAGCGTTCCCAAAGCGATCCCGGCGCCCCGCAGTCCGGCCATATGCTGCTCACCTCAACCTTCGAAGCGGTAGCCGACTCCGCGGATGGTGATTATGCGCGCAGGAGTCGAAGGGTCGGACTCTATCTTTTCACGGAGCCAGCGCACGTGCACGTCCACCGTGCGGACGTCGCCTATATAGTCGTATCCCCACAGCTGTTCGAGTATCTGGTCTCGAGTGAATGCGCGGCCTGGATTCCGCATGAAGAGCGCGAGCAATTCGAACTCGCGCGGCTTGAGTCGCAGCTCTTCATCGTTGAGAGAGGCCTGGTGTGCGTCCACGTCCACGGAAAGCGAGCCTGAGCGCAGGGGTTCAGCCATCCGGCTGGAGGCGGTCTTGCGCGGACGCCGGAGCATGGCGCGGACGCGGGCCATCACCTCGCGCATGCTGAACGGTTTCGTGACGTAATCGTCTGCCCCTATCTCCAGGCCAACGACGCGGTCTATCTCTTCACCCTTCGCGGTCAGCATCAGGATGGGCACGTCGCTCTCACGGCGAAGGATGCGGCAGACTTCCAAGCCGTCGAGGTTGGGGAGCATCACGTCGAGGATGACGAGGTCGGGAAGGGCGGTGCGTGCGGTTTCGAGTCCGCTCCCGCCGTCCGGGGCCGTCAGGACGGCGTAACCCTCGTGCTCCAGGTTGTAACGGAGCGCCTCTACGAGGTTCTCCTCGTCTTCCACCACCAACACAGAGCGGTTCGTCATGCGAGTCGGCTCCGTTCAGGGCCTGCAGGCCTCTTGGGTTACGGGAATTGTATGGCCATCGTGCAAGCGAACGCTTAACGGGCAGTTAAAGGGCTGCGTACACATGTCGCAAGTTTAACAGAGCTGCTGCTTACGGCAGTTTTCCAGTCTGGAGAGGCAACCCCACGCAGAGTGGCGCCTGTAGCAGGGCATCCAGTGGGGAAACCGGGCTACACGCCCCTGATGCGTTCCAGCAACTCGCCGATGGTCAGCCAGTAGTAGACGATGAACGTCCCTGCGACGAGCAGCATCACGGCGCTTATAGTACCGACGTGCGGCAGCGCCTTGCGAAGCCCGGTAGCTATCGCACCCTTGAAGAGGGCCATGCCGATGGTCAGCGCGAGTATCACGGAGCCCATGCCCAGGCCGTACAGGACGAACTGGAGTACGGAGTCCAGGAAGGTCTCTGCAGTGAATGTCCCGCCGATAACTGCGAGGAAGATAGGCAGCGTGCAGCTGAGCGAGGCAGTGCCGTAGGCGAGGCCGAAGGTGAAGTAGCTCCGCACGCTCTTGCTGTTCGCGTTGCCGAACCGAGATGAGATGCTGGCAGCGAAGTTGTTGTAGAGCTTGCCGCCGGAGAGGAGGTACGCACCGGCTACGACGAGCAGCACGCCGATGATGAGGCCGATCCACGGGAAGGCGTCCGCTATCCCGCGCGCTCCCAGGCCGATGGGCGTTCCAACAGCTGCGAAGAGGACGACGAACCCCACCGACACTGTGGCACCAACGAGGAGGGCCCGGCGCAGTCGCGAGGCCACGCTGCTCACAGCGGCCTCTCCGCCTTCGCTCTCGCTCAGGTAGAGGCCGAGGTAGGCGGGGAGCATGGCAAAACCGCAAGGGTTGACGGAAGAGACCATGCCCGCGCTGAATGCAAACCCGAAGGGGAACAGATCACCCAGGTCGCCCAGGAAGTTGCCGGATTGAGCGGACGCGGACTCCACGCTCTGGGTAACCGCGCCAAACTCGCTGCCTGTGATTATCGCCCCGATGATCGCGACCCCGAGCGACCCCACGAGTGCGAGGATGGGCCCAGCCGTTCCCCAACCGATGTTCTGTACCGCGGCACGCATCATTCTGCTCCCAGTTTCCGTGGTTCTACCTGGCTCTCTCTATATGATACGTCCCGCGTTGCCACGGAGGATGTTCATCCTTACGCGGGCGTGCTACCGCCATCGCATACTTCTCCTGCGCATTCCGAACGCAACGGCGACGAGGAGTCCGCTTGCAACGAGTGTCAGCGTGATTGCGAGCACCTGCGCCTCGTTCGTGCGGCCGGTCAGGACGGCCTCGTAGATGGCTATGGGCATCGTGCGCGTGCGCCCGGGGATGCTTCCGGCCACCATGAGCGTTGCGCCGAACTCGCCTATCGCCCGAGCGAGCGCGAGACTGACGCCGGTCATCACCGAGCGCCAGGCGAGGGGAAGCGTTATGCGCGTGAATATGGTCCGCTCCGTCTGCCCCAGCGTGCGCGCCGCGTCTTCCAGCGTATGGTCCACCGATTCGAACCCGGCCTGCGCAGTGCGGATGAGGAAGGGCGCAGAAACGAAGAAGGCCGCGAGCGCAGCTCCGCTCCACTGGAAAACGAACGTGAACCCGAACACGGCATCGAGCGCTTCGCCCAGGGGTGAGTTGCGTCCCACGGCGACCAGCAGGTAGTACCCGAGCACGGTGGGAGGCAGCACCATGGGTATGAGTACGGCCGTTGAGAGCAGGTCGTGCACCCAACCGCGCAGACGTGAGAGTCCCCACGCGATGGGAATGCCGACCACGAATGCAAGCGCCGTACTCGCTACGCCGGTCTGAAGGCTAAGTCTGAGGGCATCCCAGTCCATCGTCACTCCACGCCGCCAACCTTATCAAGCTGCGGCGCGTAGCCGAACCGCTCCCACGTTTCGATCGCCTGTTCGTCGAGCATCGACGCGATAAAGCGCACCGCCGTGTCCGCCGCCTCTGATCCGCTGGTCACGCCCGCAGTGACCTGGAGGCCGACGTTCGCTTCCGGGGGCAGTGGGGCCAACGCACGGATGCCTCGAGCGTCCGAGGCGATGAGCAGTGAGCGTGGAACGAATCCGACCTCTGCGTTGCCACTCGCCACGAACTGGAACGCGTGCGCGACGTTCTCACCGTAAGCGATCCGCTCAGCTACCTCATCCCAGATACCCAAGTCCTTGAGGTAGCGCCTAGCCGCCTCGCCATACGGCGCGATGTCCGGGTTTGCAAGGGCTATCTGTCGCACAGCGCCGCTTCGGAGGAGCGACGAAACATCGTCTGCCTCGTCGTCGAGGTTCGTGATCGCGACGAGTTCGCCCGTCGCGAGTATGGTCAGGCTGGCTGGGTCGAGCAATCCTTCGGCGGTGAGTGCGGAGGTGTAGCGGCTGTCGGCTGAGACGATGAGGTCGAGGGGCGCGCCCTGGCGCAGTTGCTCGGCGAGCGTGCCGGACGCGCCGGTAACGAGCGTCACGGAGATCCCGCTCTCGGACTGGAACCGTGCTGCGAGTTCTTCGGCTACCGGCTGGATGCTCGCGGCGACGCCTACCAACAAGGCAGGTCTGCTTTCGCCTTCGCTGGGTGCACAGGCAGGGGAGAGGAGTGCAAGGAGCAGGGCGGTCGCCAGCCCACTCAGCCTGAGCGCCGAAGGAGAAGGGGCTGCGCTAGAGCGATTCAAGGACTGCGCCGGCGTGGCCCTTCACCTTTACATTCTCGAAGACGCGCTCAACGACGCCCGCTTCGTCTATAACGAACGTCGTACGCGCCACGCCCATGTAGGAACGCCCGTAGTTCTTCTTCTCGACCCAGACCCCGTACTTGTTGACGATCTCGCTGTCCGGGTCGGCGACGAGTGTGAACGGCAGGGAGTATTTGCTCTTGAAGTTCTGGTGGGACCTCACGCTGTCGGTGCTGACGCCGATGACTACGGAATTCTTCCGGGAAAGGGCAGGGGAGAGGTCCCGGAAATCGCATGCTTCCTGCGTGCAGCCCGGAGTGTTGTCCTTTGGGTAGAAGTAGAGGACCACCTTGCTGCCGCGCAGCGAATCGAACGTGAATTCCGCGCCAGTGTCGTCTGCGGCAGTGAAATCGGGTGCGACATCGCCAACCTGGAGCATCAACCTCTCCTGGACACACGTGTGGGAGTGGATCCTGAGAGTGAATCGTAAATCCCAGGGTACCGTGGGACAACCCCGCCACGCCTGAAGAGCCTCGTACAGCGCTTCCATGAAGCGGAGATGAGGTTCCAGCCATCTCTAGAGTGTCAGAGCACTCGCGGACACTCCTCAAATCCGCTCTCCCAGCACATGCTTTCCAGAGGAGGCAACCCCTGGATGGCACACCGGAGACCCCACAGCGCCGGGAATAAACAGAGACTCCAGGAGCAGTTCTTAGGAGTACCGATAGCAATATCCAGATAAACCGGCAGATAAACGCAGAGAAATCTGCAGCAGTGTGCTATTGTTTTATCTGTTGCACTCCTGCAGAATCCTCCAAGTGCACAGAGAAACTCTGTGGCGCGGCAGAATGAACAGCAGCGGAGGGAGAGGAAATGGCGAGACTGGGCCAGTACAGCTACCCGGACATCAGATTCGGCGACGCGGTGGAGATAGCGAATCGCATCCTGAACAAGTTCAAGGGGACGGTGAGCGTGAAGGGCCTTGCGTGGGAACTGGGGATGGCCGAGGGGAGCGGCACCCTGTTCGCGAAGGTCGCGGCGCTCCGCGATTTCGGCCTCGTAGAAGGCCGTGGCGAGCTTCGTATCTCACAGCTGGCGCAGCGGGTCCTGCACCCGGCCAGTTCAGAGGAATGCCTGGAAGCGACAGCCGAGGCGTTCCAGCGAGTCGAGTTGTTGAGTCAGCTCTACACGCGGTTCGAGGGTGAGGTGCCAGACGACATGAGTCTCCTGGTAGGGCTGGAGGAGATATCCCGCGCCCCCCGGGACGAGATCGTCAAGCGTGCTCCCCTTATCCAGAAGCACCTGACCGATGCCATACGGGTGCTCGGGAGGCCTGTCAAGGCAGAGAGAACCGCAGAACATTCTGGCAGGCGCCAGAGGATTGCTGCCGAATCTCCGGATGCAGCTCCTGAAGCGCCGGCCGAAGAGCCGGCTGCCGACGGGCTGCACATCACCGCTGCGGGGCGGCGGCTCTCGGTCCCGCTGACGGCCGAGTACATCGAGGTGGCGATCAGCCTGCTCCGCGCGATGCAGGTAGAGATGCGCCGGGAACCTTCGGGTGAGCCCGCGATGCCACTCTTCGAAGGCATGGAATTCGACCTGGGAGAGCAGTTGGACGTGTGAGGCGGGGGACTGGCGCCCCAGACAGGATTCGAACCCGTGACCCGCTGCTTAGAAGGCAGCCGCTCTATCCTCTGAGCTACTGGGGCCTCTCTTCGACTATAGTGCCGGGGCGCATGAGGGTCAATCAACCCTCTCTGCGCCCCGGTTGCGCCTAACCACTTGTAGATGCGGAGGCATGCGTCCCATGACGTACCAGACGATCAAGTTCGAAACCGACGGCCCACTCGGTGTCCTGACGCTCAATCGCCAGGAACGCCTGAACGCCATCAGCCGCGAGGTGACCGAGGAGCTGCAGCACCTTGTGACACGCCTGGAGACGGATGACGAGGTCAGGGTCCTCATCGTGACCGGCTCAGGCCGCGCATTCTGCGCCGGCGCGGATATCAAGGAACGCACAGAAAACCTGGACGACCTCTCCCTGGCGCGCACCTCGGCGGTTATCTCTCCGACGTTCCGGCGGCTGGAGCGCCTCAACCAGGTGAGCATCGCCGCGGTCAACGGCGTCGCGGCGGGCGGCGGCCTCGAGCTGGCGATGGCGTGCGACCTGCGGATCGCGAGCTCCGAAGCGCGTATGGCGCTCCCGGAGCTGACGCTCGGCATCCTGCCCGGAGCCGGCGGCACGCAACGCCTGCCTCGTCTCGTCGGCCCCGCGCGCGCCAAGGAGATGATGCTCTTCGGCAGGTTCATCGATGCGCAGACGGCGCTCGAGTGGGGACTCGTGAACGCCGTGTCGTCGCCCGGTGGGTTGATGGCCGAGGCGCGAGCCTGGGCGGCGCGCCTGTTCGAACTGCCGCCGCTCTCGCTCGCGAGCATCAAGAACGCCGTCAACGTGGCGATGGATGTAGACCTCGACGCCGGCATCCAGTACGAGCAGCGCTGCTCGGCAATGCTCGCGCTCACTGAGGACCGGCGGGAAGGGCACACCGCGTTCGTCGAGAAGCGGCCCCCGGTGTTCGTCGGACGCTAGGGGCGGGCCTGCTTCAACGGCCCTCGAACCGGGTCGCAACCCAGTGCATCGTGACGGGTCCGAGCCGATAGCGCGTGACGCTACGGATGGACAGCGAGCCGACGTCCGCGGACGTCGTGCAGCGTTCCTGGACGAGCCGTCCCAGAGGACGCGACGCCACGATCGCAAACATGGTGTTGGAGAAGGCACGGCTCAACCCCCGGCTGCCGCCCCCTGCCATGCGATAGCCCCCCAGCGACGCCATGGTTGCCAGTGCTGCGCCCACCACGATGTTGGTCCCGCAGAAGGGGGATACGGCCAGGTTACCCTCTCCCGCCTGCATCCGGCGGAGCGCATCGTGCGCGGACTCCTCGACCTGCTGCGTGGGGATGTCGCCGAGCACTAAGAACCCGGGAGGTATCGAATAGCCCGCCACTGGTCTGCCACTGACTGATGGGGAGAGCAGCAACGCGATGGTCGCGTGCTCCAACCCGTGGTTGCGCTTCGTTTTCTGCCAGGGATTCAACGCTCACTTCCATGCGGCGAATCGCCGTCAATGTCGATTGTATACGGCTGGGGACAGTGTCCGCCCGGAGCGGCAGGGTAGGGCAGTGGTTCGAGTGCGTCTGTCAAGGGGCTGGTGGCACTACGCCTACGTCAGGCGGATGATCTCGATGCCGGCGAGGGTCAGGGTCGTGACGATTATGCCTGCTATCACGACCCCGGCCGCGATGGCAGGCAGCCCGCGTCGCACGGGCTCGTGCAGGGTCCAGACGATGAGGGAGCCGGTCCACGCGCCGGTAAACGGCAAGGGGATGGCAACAGCCAGGACGATGCCGAAGAAGCCGTAGCGTTGCACTCGCGGACCCCAGGACTGCTGGATGCGGGAAGTGCGCCAGCGCAGGAGGCAGCCGACGATGTTCTGCTGCGCTTCCACTCGTGCGCCGACGGTGCGCAGCGCGTAGAGGATGAACGGCACAGGGATGATGTTCCCAACGATAGAGAGGCCAAGCGCCTGCGGCCAGGGCATATCCATGGACGTGATGGCCAGGGGTATCGAAGCGCGCAACTCTCCGATGGGAGTCATGGCGGTCAGCAGGACGATCAGTTCGTCGGGCAACGGGAGAACCTCAGAAAATGTTGGCGTCAGCGCGGGCTGGCGAGGTCGTATTCTACCCGAAGAGGGAGCGGGGAGGAGGATGTTCTGGACGTTTCTTATACTTTGTATAAGCCTTTGGATAACACAAAGTCCGGAAAAGTCGTATGCTAAACATTGGCATAAGTGCCATCCGAAGGTGTAGAATCTGCTTAACATTCCGTAAGGGGAGGGTAAGCACATGGCGCGCAAGACCCGGCTCATGCGGCAGGTGGAGGAGCGGTTCCATCAACCGCTCGAACGCCTGTTGCCAGAGAAGATCAACGAGAACGGCCTCTCGGCCACGGCGGCTGAGTTGGAGGTGTCCAAGGCCACGCTTGGCTACTGGCTCCTCAAGCTCGGCATCAACGTCCGGCGTGTTGCACTTGCTCCGGGGGAGACCCTGGAGGTCAAACGGGCAAGCTGAGCAGCACCTCCTGACGTAAAGAGAGGCGGACCGGCGATCTGGGGAGACGCTGCTCCGCCTCTCTTCTTGCATTGCGTACAGCGGAGGGAGCCCCGGGTTGGCCCCGTGCACATTCCTTGACACAGCGAAGCGGTGGGTGATACAACGTGATAGAAATCACAACTGCCCTTCATCCTCCGACATCAGAGGCCGCGTGCGACTCCGCCGTCCAATACTTCCCATACTGTTCACCTTCACAGCCCTGGCCGTTTTTGCCGCTGTCACGGCATGCGGGGGAACCAGCGTAGTTGCTACACCTGATTGCTATCTTGCCCAAGAAGGGCAGATCGTTGGGGCGGCGGGAGCCGATTGCGAGCCCCCGGATGACGTGGAGGTTCTCCCGACTCCTACTCCCACACCCGCTTCAGGTGGGGGTGGCGCAAACGACGCCCGGGAGCTTTTCATTACGTACGCCTGCGCCACCTGCCACGAGTTGGACAGCATCCCTCAGTCCAAGGGAAGCAGCGACGGCCCCGCGCTCGCGGGTATCGGCGCGAAGGGTGCGGACTACATCCGCGAGTCGATCCTGAACCCGTCCGCCGAGGTCGTCGAAGGCTACGAAGACGGCCTGATGCCGCAGGACTTCGCAACCCAGCTCACGACCGACGAGTTGGACTTGCTCGTCACCTTCCTGTCGAGCCAGTAGGAATCGCTCGTAGCTCAGTGCGAACTCGGGCTCCCCATCACTAGCCATCGTCAGTTTTCCCCTGTCTGTTCGTTGACCCTGTTTCGGCGCGTCCCCTATACTGCGCTGCCAGTGCGGCTGGAGGTTCCTGCCGCAAAACCACAACGTATTGAGGTTTCGAGATGCAGTTACACTGCCTACAGGAGAATCTCAGCCAGGGACTCAGCATCGTACAGCCTGCGGTTGCCACGCGTACGACCCTCCCCATCACGCAGCACGTTCTCCTGGCTACGGACGAAGGCCGGTTGAAGCTTTCCGCCACGAACCTGGAAGTTGCCATCAGCACGTGGATAGGCGCCGACATACAGGAAGAAGGCGCGGTAACGATTCCGGCGAGGCTGCTGACCGACTTCGTCAACTCTCTCGGGCGGCAGACCATCAAGGTGCAGACCGCTTCTCAGGGAGGCGGCATCTCCGTTGAGGGCGACCGCACGAAGGCCAACATCAACGGCACGGCCGCCGAGGAGTTTCCTCCCATCCCCGCCATAGATCAGGGCGTCTCGACAAAGATGTCGGGCAGGGCGCTGCGCGAGGCGATCCATCAGGTCGTGCTTGCTGCTGCGGTCGAAGACTCGCGTCCGGTGCTCACCGGCGTGAACATCGAGCTCGATGGCACGAATGTGACGTTCGCTGCCGCTGACGGCTTCCGCCTCGCCGTGCGCAAGGCCCAGCTGTTGGAGCCTGCCAGCGAGAAGGTCTCGGTCATCGTTCCGGCCCGTACGCTCTCGGACATCGAGCGGCTCCTGGACGGAGACGACCCGGTCGACATCGTCGTCACAACACAGCGGAGCCAGGTTCTCTTCCGGTTCAAGAACATCGAGGTGGTTTCGCAGCTGATCCAGGGAACGTTCCCCAACTACGCGCAGCTCATCCCCCAGGAGCACGGAACGCGCGCCATCATCGGCCTGAACGAACTGCAGCGCGCGACCCGAACGGCGGCCATCTTTGCGAAGGACGGCTCCGGCATCATCAGGTTGCAGATGAGCGCGGAGGGCGGCGCCCCGGGAGTCCTCACGATATCGTCACGCGCGGAAGAGGTCGGCGACAACACCGGCAACCTCGAAGCAGATGTTGAGGGAGCGGAAGGCAAGATCGCATTCAGCAGCCGCTACCTGAGCGACGTGCTGAGCGTCATCGGCAAGGACAAAGTGGCTCTGGAGATGACTACCTCTTCGAGCCCCGGGGTGATCCGCCCGGTGGACGACGGTGGGGAATACGTCCACGTCGTCATGCCCATGTTCGTTCAGTGGTGAGCTGAGCGATCCACTAACTCTTCATCCGAGGGAATGGGATGCAGACAATCGGAACTCGAACCGGTTACGTGCTCATCATGGTCGCGATGCTCGCATTGCTCCTGGGAGCTTGTGAGGGCGATGACCCCACACCCACGCCAACCCCTACAACAGCACCAGCGGCGGCGGAACCCCTGGAGCCGGTGAAGATTGGCTCGCTCATGGACTTCACCGGAGAACTCGGTGAATTCGGCGGCCCCATGAACGATGCGGTCCTCCTTGCCGCCGAGCACATCAATGAGGCAGGTGGCGTGCTCGGGGGGCGAGAGATCGAGATCGTCGCGGAAGATGGAGCCACCAGCGACGTCACCTCCGTTGATGCGGCTCGAAAACTCGTGAACGTGGACGGCGTCTCGGCGCTGATAGGACCCCTGGCGAGCGGTATCACGCTCGCCGTCGCGAACGCCGTCACGATCGACAATCAGGTCCCACAGATCTCACCGTCTGCGACATCGCCGGCGTTGACGCTGCTGGACGATGACGACTTCGTCTTCCGCACTGCACCTTCCGATGCGTTCCAGGGTGTGATATTGGCTGAACTTGCTTACGAGCTCGGGTACCGGAACGCGGGAGCACTGTTCGTCAACAATCCATATGGACAGGGGCTTGCAGACCAGTTCACAGCGTCGTTCCAGGCATTGGGCGGGCAGGTGACTGCCATATCCCATGAGTCGGAGCAGCCTTCCTACGCTTCCGAACTGGCGCGCGTAACCGAGAATGACCCCGATGTGCTGGTTGCGGTCAGCTATCCGGTCAGTGCGGGTGTGTATATCCGTGAGGCGATCGAGAGCGGGGCCGCGGACACGTTCCTGTTCGTGGACGGGAGCAAGTCCGAGGACCTGATAGATGCGGTTGGCGCAGGGAACCTCGAAGGGATGTACGGCACCGCGCCCGGCGCAGTGGAGAGCGAGGCAACGGCGCAGTTCGCAAGCGACTACGCCTCAGCGCATGGAGACAGCTCGCTTCCGTTCATCAGGGAGTCCTACGACGCGATGGCCATATTCGGTCTCGCCGTCCAGGCTGCGGGTTCGGACGATCCCGTTGCAGTCAGAGACGCGATGCGCGCCGTAGCGGGTCCGCCGGGAGTGGAAGTCGGGCCCGGAGCGGCAGAGTTGGCGCGCGCGCTGCAGTTGCTGCAGGACGGGCAGGAGATCAACTACCAGGGCGCGAGCGGTCCCGTTGACCTGGATGAGAGCGGCGACGTAAGCGGCGCGATGGAGATATGGAAGATCGCCGGCGGAGCTCTCGTCTCCGAGAGCGTCGTGACCGAACCCGGAACTGTCTCGGTTGCACCTGCTCCCCCCAAGGAACCGGTGAAGGTCGGTTCGGTGATGGACTTCACCGGCGAGCTGGGCGAGTTCGGCGGCCCCATGAACGATGCAGTCCTCCTTGCTGCCGGGCACATCAATGCGGCAGGCGGCGTGCTGGGCGGCCGCGAGATCGAGGTCGTTTCGGAGGACGGCGCCACCAGCGACGTTACGGCCGTTGACGCCGCGCGCAAACTGGTCAACGTGGACGGCGTCTCGGCGCTGATCGGGCCGCTGGCCAGCGGGATCACGCTCGCTGTTGCGAACGCCGTCACCATCCCCAACCAGGTACCTGAGATATCCCCGTCAGCAACCTCACCGGCGCTGACGGTGCTGGAAGACGACGACTTCATCTTCCGCACCGCTCCATCCGACGCGTTCCAAGGCGTGGTCCTCGCAAACCTTGCGCGCGGACTTGGCTATCAGAATGCTGCTGTCCTGTTTGTGAACAACCCCTACGGGCAGGGGCTTGCGGACCAGTTCACAGCGTCGTTCCAGGCGTTGGGCGGGCAGGTGACGGCCGTATCCCATGAGTCGGGCCAACCTTCATACGCTTCGGAACTCTCCCGGGCAACCGCCAACGACCCCGACGTGCTGGTTGCGATCAGCTACCCAGTCAGCGCCGGCGTCTACGTCCGTGAGGCGATCGAGAGCGGAGCTGCGGATACGTTCCTGTTCGTGGACGGGAGCAAGTCTGAAGAGTTGATAGCGGCAGTGGGCGCCGACAGCCTCGAAGGGATGTACGGGACCGCGCCCGGCGCGGTGGAGAGCGAGGCAACGGCGCAGTTCGCCAGTGATTACGCCGCCGCGTACGGGGACAGTTCGCTTCCATTCATCAGGGAGTCCTACGACGCTATGGCGATCTTCGGTCTCGCTATCGAGGCAGCGGGCTCAGACGACCCCATCGCGATCCGAGACGCGATGCGCGCGGTGGCGGGCCCGCCGGGCGTTCAGGTCGGTCCCGGAGCGGCAGAGTTTGCGCGCGCACTGCAATTGCTGCAGGACGGCCAGGAGATCAACTACCAGGGCGCCAGTGGCCCTGTTGATCTGGACGAGAACGGCGACGTGAGCGGCGCGATGGAGATATGGAAGATCGCCGGAGGCCAGATCGTCACCGAGCGCGTCATCACCGAATAACCTCCCGCGGCATAGAGACGGTCAGCAGGCAGCGCCCCTCCGGCGCTGCCTGCTCTCATGTCCGGGCGTGGCGGCGCGCGCGTGCGGCAAGACGCTCTCGCACCCGGACGATGCCAGGTGTGATGCCGTCCGGGGCGTACAGGAGCACGAGTACGACCAGCACACCAACCGCGAAGAAGCGGATGTTCGGCAACCCTACGGAATCCAATGCGTCCAGGATGGGCACGTTCAGGGCCTCCGGCAGCAGTTCGATGACGTTCGGCAGGAACTGCGACCCGCTCCAGATGCCCCACACGACGAACGCGCCCACGATCGGGCCGTAGAGACGTCCACTTCCGCCCGCTACGAGCATGGCCCAGATGATGAATGTGCCGAGCAGCGGCGTGAACGTGATAGGAGAGATCGCCCGGAAGTTGAAGGCGTACAGCGCTCCGCCTATACCCATGATCACCGCGCCCAGGACGAAGGCCTGGAGCTTGAAGCGGAATACGTGTTTGCCGCTCGCTTCCGCCGTAACCTCATCCTCGCGTATCGCGCGCAGCACACGCCCCCATGGAGAGTGCAACAGCGCCCGTATCCCTGCGAAGAGCACCGCGAACACGACCAGAACTACAACCAGATAGACCCGGTCGTAATCCTGAGGGGCGACGATGTCACCGAATGGGCGTGGGATCGTGTAGATGCCCCGGCTTCCGTTGCTCAACCACCGCTCGTTCAGAAAGACGAGGCGCACGCTTTCGGCGATCCCCAGCGTTGCTATCGCCAGATAGTCGCCCCGCAGCCGGATGGTGATCGTGCCTACGACGAGGGCGACGGCGGCTGCTACGAGCGACGCGGCTAGCAGTGCGGTGACGAACCAGAGGTCCAGCACTCCGACGACCGGCAGGGAGTCGAGGCGGTTCGGCAAGTCGCCCGAGTAGAGATAGTCCTCGCCCTGGTTCGCCAGTGGAGGGCGGATGGTCAGGAGCGACGCCGCGTAGGCCCCCAGTGCGAAGAAGCCTGCCACGCCGATGTTGAACAATCCGGTGTAGCCCCAGTGCACGTTGAGGCCGAGCGTGAACACGGAGTAGATGCCGACGAGTATGGCGAACGCGGTGAGGAATTCCAGCATCAGCTCTTACCCCCCAGGAGGCCGCGTGGCCTGAACAGCAGCACGATCACCATGACGGTAAACGCTATCGCCGGCTTGTAGGTCGGCAACGCCCACGCCGTTGAGACCTCCATCGAGATGCCGATGAGCATCGCGCCCAGGAACGCTCCATACGGGTTGCCGATGCCGCCGACCACCACTGCCGCGAAGAGAGGAACGAGCAACTGGAAGCCGATGGTGGGCTTCAACTGGGAGGTTGCGTTGAATATGACGAGCAGCACACCCGATGCGCCCGCCAGCGCTCCGGCGATGCCCCACGTCCACAGCAGCACACGGTCCGTGTTGATGCCGCTGGCGCGAGCGAGGTCAGGGTTATCGGAGGTTGCGCGCATCGCCTTGCCCTGTTTCGTGCGCGTGAGCAGCAGGTGCAACGTGACCGCCAGTACGAGCGCAGCGCCGCTCACGAACAGGTGGTTCGGCGCGATGCTGATGTCGGCGGGCAGGGAGAAGTGCTGCCGACCCTCGTTCGGAAAGTAGCGCACCGGCGTGTCCCATATCATCTGGATGAAGCCCCGTATCGCGATGGCAAGGCCGAGCGAGGCTATCTCTATCGTCACGATGTTCGCCCGGCGCAGGCGCAGCCTGCGGAAGACGAATACGTCCATCCCGACTGCGAGCGCTGCCACTGCCGCCATGCTCACCGGAATGGCGATGAGCAGCGGGAAGCCGAACGTGAAGGGCCCCAGGCCGGTGTGCTCCGGCAGGACGCTTACGAGCAGGAAGAAGGCCACGTAGGCGCCCATCGTCATCATGTCGCCGTGCGCGATATTGGCGAACCGCATCACGCCGAAGACCAGGGTGATGCCGACCGCTCCCAGTGCGAGGACGCTGCCGAGGAAGATGCCGTTCATGGCGAGTCCGATCTCGCTCAGCGCGAGGACGACGAAGACGATGGCGAGGACAGCCTGCACGACGCGGCTCGCTCGGACCACCGCCGGACTCCTCATCGTGCGTGCCGTCAAGAACATCGCGTTGCCTATTCGTTCCCCAAGTACAGCCGGCCCACCTGCGGGTCGCTGGCCAGCTCCGGTCCTGTGTTCTCGATGCGCACTTCACCCACCGCCAGCACGTATCCCCGGTGGGAGATAGAGAGCGCCTTCTTCGCGTTGTGCTCCACCATCAGGATCGCGACTCCGGTGGCGTTGATGTCACGCACCATCTGGAACACCGTCTCCATGAGCAGTGGCGAGAGTCCTGCGGTAGGCTCGTCCAGCAGCAGCAGCTTCGGCTCCAGCATCAAGGCGCGCGCCACGGCCATCATCTGCCGCTGTCCACCGGAGAGAGCACCAGCCTTCGCGTTGCGCTTCTCCGCCAGGTCGGGGAACAGGTCGAACATCTCCCGGATGCGGCCGTCGAGCTTGTCATTCCGCAGGAAGCCGCCCATCTCGAGGTTCTCGGTGATGGTCAGGGTAGGGAAGACGTTCTCCGTCTGCGGGACGTAGCAGAGCCCCAGTGGGATGCGGCGGTCGGGGCGCAGCGCCTCGATGCGCTGACCATCGAACCAGATCTCTCCCGCCGATGCCTGCACGATGCCGACGACCGATTTCATCATCGTGGACTTGCCGGAGCCGTTCGGTCCGATGATCGTCACGATCTCGCCCGCATCCACGCGCATGTCGACGCCGTGCAGTATCTCGGTGTCGCCGTATCCTGCGCGTATACCTGTGGCATCGAGGAGGGGCATCGTTCAGTCTCCCAGGTACGCCCGGACGACGCGTTCGTCCTGCTGCACGGCTGCCGGAGCCCCCTGCGTCAGGACGGAGCCCTCGCTCATCACGATGACGTGGTCGCACAGGCGCATCACGAGCCCCATGTCGTGTTCGATGATGAGGAACGTGATCCCCAGTTCCTCGCGCGCCCGCCGGATGCCGTCTACCAGACGTCTCAGCAGGGTGGGGTTCACGCCCGCGCCCGGCTCATCGAGCAGCACCATGCGCGGCTTCGCCATCAGCGTGCGCGCCAGTTCCAGCAGCTTCTTCTGTCCACCGGAGAGGCCTTCCGCAGGGAGGTCCGCGACCTCCGACAACCCGGTGAATTCCAGCACATCACGCGCCTGTGCCTCTATCGCACGCTCCTGGCGCGTGACGAGCCAGCGGGCCGCGAGGGCGCGCCACATGCTCTCTCCCGCCTGGTTGGACGGCACAAGCATGAGGTTCTCGAGGACGCTCATGCGCTTTAGTTCGCGGGGAATCTGGAACGTTCTGACGATGCCCTTGCGGAATATGAGATAGGACGGCAACCCGTCGATGCGCTCGTCCCTGAACGTAACCCGCCCGGCGGTCGGCTTGTGGAAACCGGCGACAAGGTTGAACAGCGTCGTCTTCCCCGCGCCGTTCGGACCGATGAGGCCGGTGATGGAGCCTTCATCCACGTTGAGCGAGCAGTTGTCGACGGCGCGCACGCCGCCGAAGTCCATCACCAGTCCGCGCACGCGCAGGATCGCAGAGGCCATGCCTCCTCACTCAGGGGCGGGATGGCTCGGATTATACGGGAATGAACCGGCCGAGCATCGCTGCCTGCCATGACAGCAGGCAGCGTACCGTCAGTACGGCCAAGGGATGTAGCGGATGCCCAGGGCGGCTTATTCGCCTGTGGTAGCTGCTGACCGGTTCCTCTTGGGGCTGTTGTTGAAGCCGATGTTGTCCTCGAACGGGTGGAACTCTCGCGCTTCGTGACAGTACTTGCACTCACCGGCCATCGTGGCGCTGGGTGAACCGACTATCCAGTGGTGCGCCCCGGTGGGAGATAGGTCGCAGTGACTCGCCTCGAGGGTCATCTTCGGCTGTGCCTTCGTTGTCATCCCAAGTCCTCCGATCTCTGCATAGCCAAGGGGTCTGAGCCCATGGCTCGTCTGTGGTGGAGATGGGGGAGAGTCGAACTCCCCGTCCAGAAGACGCTCAGCGCGGATGTACTACAGGCTTATCCGGCGTTTGGTTGGGTGGATGGGTAGGCCCACCGGCGGGCCGTCCCGCCACCTGCCGCGAAGTCTTGAGTGGCTCGCAGCGGCGTCAGAGCCACTGCACCCCGGCTGTATGACGCTTCCGTTAGCCGCCGGAGTGGGCTAGCGGGGCGTGGCTACGCTGTTTAGGCAGCCAGTGCGACTGGTTCGTCGGCAGTTAATGTTTTGCCGTCTGATTAGCGAGTAGGCGGCGAACTCGGCCTGCAATCCTGCCAAGCTGATCCCCTGTCGAAACCACGCATCCCCACAGCAGACCAGTTGCACTACTATCGTACAGCGAGGGCAGGGGGTGGTCAAACGGCGGATGTCAGTTCAGGACTCCCGACGGAGGGCGCGCGCAATCTCGCGATCGGACTCGCGCCGCATGATGGCCTGCCGCTTGTCGTAATGGCGCCGCCCCTTCGCAAGGGCCAGTTCCACCTTTGCATGGTGCCCTTTGATGTAGATGCGCAGGGGAACGATGGTGAGGCCGCGTTGACCCGCCGCGCGGTTGAACCGCTCTATCTCACCCGAATGCATCAGCAGCTTCCGCGAACGTGTCGGCTCGTGCCCCCATGGCCCTGCGCTCGTCCATGCGGCGACGTGCATGTTGTGGAGCCACATCTCGCCGTTGCGCGCCTGTGCGTAGGCATCGCGGATGTTGACACGTGCATCGCGAACGGACTTAATCTCCGTGCCGGTCAGAGCGATACCGGCTTCGATGCGGTCGAGGAGGTCGTAATCGAAGCGCGCTCTCCGGTTGTCTGCGACGGTCCGGATGTGCGGTCGACCGGGCTTCTGCTGCTCCGCTTGCTTCTTCCTTTTGCGTTTGGGAGGCATCGCTCAACGGCCTGTCATTCGTTCGAGTTCGGCAACGGCGGCTTCCAACTGCTCGTCGGGGAAAGAGGCGGGGTACGGTTCCGGTTGGATGCTGCAGAGCGTCTCCAGCGCGTCGGTAAGTTCACCGGACCCATCCAGCGAAACGGCCTCGTCCTCGTAGGCTGTGCAGAGGGTCCGCGTCAGTTCGCCGATGCGCCCCTGCGCCCGTACGTTCACCTCACGTCCGACACGCACGTCCGGTTCGATGCCTTCTCCTTCGATCGTACGCCGGTCCGGCGTGAGCCATCGTGCGATAGTGAGGTTCAACCCAGCGCCGGACTCCAGGTCGCGCAGCAGGTTGACCGCGCCTTTGCCGAACGTGCGCGTGCCGACGATACGGGCGCGCTCGTGGTCTTGCAATGCTCCCGACACCACTTCCGACGCCGATGCGCTGAAGCTGTTCACGAGCACGACGAGCGGGAGATCGTAGGCCGTTCCTTCTCCTGTGACGTGCTCCACGGTCTCGTTTCCGTTCGCATCCACCCAGCGGATGACTTCGCCTTCCTCTACGAACTCGGAGACGACGCTCACTGCAGCCGTCACGAGTCCACCTCCGTTGTTCCGCAGGTCCAGCACGAGTCCCTCGGCGCCGAGACCGCGCAGGTCGGCTATGGCGGCCCGTAGATCGGCGCCGGACTCCGCGTCGAACGACGAGAGGCGTATATAGCCGAAGCCGCTGGGGAGGATGTGAGCATGTACGGAGCTGACGCTTATCGTGTCCCGCACGATGGGGATCTCCACGGGGCGGGAGATGCCTGCGCGTGAGACGCCGAGCACGACCTCCGTGCCTTTCGGTCCGCGTATCAGCGCGACCGTCTCTTCAAGCGTGAGTCCTTCGATAGACGCGCCGTCCACGCTGACCAGGATGTCGCCCGGCATGAGCCCAGCCTCGAAGGCAGGTGAGCCGGGGAGCGGCCCCAGTACGATGATCTGGCCGTCCACCTCAGTCACGCTCGCGCCGATGCCCTCGAAGTCGGGTTGGTGTCCCTCCAGCGAGAGGTTGAATGCCGCATAGCGCTCGGGATCGAGGTAGGAGGTGTAAGGGTCGTCGAGGTGCTCCAGGAGGCCTTCGATGCCGGCACGTTCCATCTCGGTGGCAGAGAGCTTGTCCCGGTCGATGAAGTCTTCCTGGAGGACTTCGACGACTTCGATGAACTCGCTGTGCTCCTCCTGCGCACATCCGGCCACGGCGAGGATGGACGCAGCCACGACGGCGGCGTATGCCGCTGCGCGCATCCCGGACGACTGCCTCGCCATTCCGAACGCTCCAGCAAGAGAGTGGGCTGCGCGGCCGGACGGCTGCCACCCGTATCTTCTAAGGATACGTCACACGGTAGAGGGCCATGCCGGCTGGGCTCGCATTCCCGCAGTGACGCTGCTGCCGGAAGGGGGAGGAGGTTCGATGGCCGGAGTGAGGAGTGTAGTGTTGCAACTGTAGATACTTTACATAACAGCAATAGTGCGCAATCGCACCTGGGAATGGCTAATCGCCCGTGAGCCTCCTCTAAACTGCCAACCCAGCCTACCAGCCGGATGGGCTGCGTAGAGGCCCGTCCGGCGGGACTGCATGACCTGGGAGTCAGGCAGCGCCGCGAAACGCGGTCTAGCGTGCTGGGAAATATCCCATGCCGTCGTTGCCGTCCTCGAGGCCGCCCCGGTACAGGAACTCGCCCTGCGGAGTCGTCTTGCGCGCCGTGAGCGCGTCGAAGT
>DAOUHT010000198.1:0-22568 GCA_034428375.1 Dehalococcoidia bacterium
CCGGATATGCGCACGCCCCTGGAGAAGCGTCTCGACGAGATGCGGCGCGAGGGCACGCTCGTGCCGTCGGGTATACCCGTGGGTCCGAACGGGCTCTTCCCTACAGTCGCCGTCATTCCGGGCGCAGTGGAGCAGTTCCTCGCTGAGCGCCACAGGCCGTGGGAGTAGCGTACGTTGACACGTCGGTGCTCCTGGCAGTTGCATTCGGTCAGCACGACCCCGATGCGCTCCGCAGGCGGCTGATCGAATACAGGGGCCTCTTCTTTTCCATCCTGCTGGAAGCAGAGGTGCGCAGCGCGTTCGTTCGCACTGGACGTGCGTTCGATGCTCACCTCCTGGCTGGTATAGAGTGGGTTCTCCCCGACCGCTCGCTCACCCAGGAGATAGACGCTGCGCTCCGCGTAGGCTACCTGCGAGGCGCAGACCTCCTGCACATGGCGACTGCCCTCTACGCAGCGAAGGGTGAGGAAGGCATGACCTTCCTCACCCTCGACAGGCGGCTCCAGGAAGTGGCGCAGGCGTTGGGATTCGAGTGCGACCTGCTCCCCTACACAGGGTAGATCGCTTTACTCGGTATCTGCGGCCAGGCGGCGGGAGCGCCGGCTTTTTCGAGACGCTCCTCGATGGGGAGTGACTCGTCCCAGTCGTAGGCGATGAACCGGCGGCCGTTGACGCCGTCAGCGGCGTCGGAGGCGAGCCAGACCACCGGCACGCGCATGACGTCCGGCTGGATGAGCTTCGCTCGGTCGAAGGGCGAGTCGGGCGGGAGGAGGTTCGTGTTCACCGGCCCTCCGGGGACGAGGACGTTCGCGCTGACGCCGGTGCCCTCGAGTTCCGTGGCCATCGTGGCGACGAGCGCCTCGTGTCCGGCCTTGGACGGGCCGTAGGGCGACATGTTGATGCGGATCATCGTGTCCAGGCTGGTCGTGACGCCGATGATGCGGCCCCAGCCCTGCTCCAGCATGTGGCCGACCGCAGCGCGCGCCATGTGGAACGGGCCGCTGAAGTTGACTGCGATGACGCGGGCCCACGCTTCCGGCGATACCTCCCACCAGGGCTCCATGAGCGTGTTGCTCATGCCGACGTTGCGCTGGTTCGTGCCCGCGTTGTTGACGAGGACGTGCAACCCGCCGAAGCGGTCCAGCGCCGACTGCACGACGCGCTGCGCGTCGGCGTAGCTCGTTACGTCGGCGACTACGCTTAGGATCTGCTCGTCGCTGCTGGCTTCGCGGGCGTCGCTCGCGCTCGCTTCGAGCGTCGCGCCGTCGATGTCCATCATCACGACGTTTGCACCCGCAGATGCGAGCGAGATGGACATCTCTCGCCCCATGCCGATGGGTGATCCCGCGCCCGTTACGATGATCGTCTTGCCGTCCAGCACTCCGTCAGCCATATCGTTCTCCCTTCTCTACTTCCGATGTGCCTGCTGCCGTCAATCGCTTGAGACGGGATTCCCGCCTTCGCGGGAATGACGGGCAGGGTGGAGCATGTTGTACACCCGCTCCGCTGTGAGCGGGAGCGAATGCACCGGTATGCCGATAGCGCCGTGCACCGCGTTCGCGATGGCGGAAGCGGTTGGCACGTTGGCGGACTCGGCTATCGCGCCCGCGTTGAACGGCCCCGGCCCCTCGCCGCTCGGGATGAGCACGGTCTCGAACGCTGGTATGTCGGCGATATTCGGTATCTTATAGTCCGCGAGGTTGAGCGCGACGGGGCGTCCGTCCTCGATGATGTGCTCCTCCACTGTGGCCATACCCAAACCCTGTATCGCACCACCGAGTATCTGGCCGCGGTGCCCCTCCGGGTTGATGATAGTGCCGACGTCGTGCGCGCTCACGATCCTGCGTACGGTGACGTTGCCGGTCTCGGGGTCCACCTCGACCTCGGCGGCCTGTGCCGTGAACTCGGTCGCGGGCGGGTCTGGGAAGAGCGGCACCTTCTTGTAGGTTTTCACCGATACGTCGCCGCCGCTGGCGCGGCAGAGTTCGGCGGCGGCCTCCGCAAACGGGGCGTCGCCCGCGGCCTCGCGCAACTGCGCGCGCAGGGTGTTGATGGACTCCTGCACCGTCACGCCTAGCGCGAACGTGGTGCGGCTGCCGGAGACGCCGAAGTCGAACGTCAGCTCGTCGGTAGGCGCGGGGAGCACGTTGATGGTCTCCGGTTCGACGCCCAACTCTTCTGCGATGACCTGCTGCATCGCGGTGTACGCGCCCTGACCGGGGTCGGCGATGGGCACGTACAACGTGAGCGAGGCGTCCGGGTGCAGCACGAGGCGGCAGCTGGAGTCGCCGCCGATGGGGCCGCGCTCGTACAGGGAGACGCCGCGTCCGACGAAGGGAGCCCTCGGCGCGTTCCAGCCTATCGCCTCAACCGCGGCGTCGAGCGCTTCTATCGCCTTGATCGCGCCCCACTGCTCGCCGTTCGGGGACGTGTCGCCGGGTCGCAGCAGGTTCCGCCTGCGGAACTCGGCGGCGTCCATCCCCAGCTCCGCCGCAACGATGTTCAACTGTGATTCGACGGCGAAGTTGACCTGCGGCCCGCCGGGCGAGCGCATGTGGCCGGAGGGGAGCGTGTTCGTGTAGACGATGTGGCTCGTTACGTCGAGCGCAGTGAACCTGTAGCAACTGCCGGCCTGCTCCAGACCGTGCAGGTTGACGTTCGGGGCCGGTTTGAACGCGCCGTACGCGCCGCTGTCGAAGTACGCCTCGACCTGCATCCCGGTGACATCGCCGTCCTCCGTGACGCCTGTGCGGACCGTGATCGTGCCGGGGTGGCGGGTGTTCGCCGCGAGCAGCTCCTCCTGGTACGACATCACGATCTTCACGGGGCGTCCCGTTGCCTGCGAGAGGAGATAGGCGACGGGCGTGTCCATCGGCGAGCCTTTGCCGCCGAAGTCGCCACCCACCGGCATCGGGTGCACGCGGATGGTTGGGACGTCCACGCCCATCGCGGCGGCCAGTTGGCCCCGCAGCATGTGCGGGCTCTTGTTGGACGCCCACACGTCCGCCGTGCCGTCTGGGTGGACGGAGACGGCGCAGGCGTGCGTCTCCATGTAGACGTGGTGCTCCTTCTGGGTGACGAACGTGTTCTCGAACACACGGTGCGAGCCAGCGAGAGCGGCCTCGATGTCGCCGTGCGTCCAGCGTCCGTAGGAACAGAGGTTTGGCAGGTCAGGGCGCTCCGGGTGCACGAACGCGCCCGCGTACTGCTTGGGGTCTTCGTGGACGAGCGGCGCGTCCGGCGCGAGCGCTTCGGGAACGTCGAACACGGCGGGCAGTTCCTCGTACTCGACCTCGATGAGGGCCAGCGCTTCGTTCGCTGCGTCCGCCGAGTCCGCGGCGACGGCTGCGACACGCTCGCCGATGAAACGCACCTTGTCGACGGCGAGGACGGGAAGGTCGCGCATGATGCGTCCTATCCAGTGGGGGTGCTGCGCGCCGGTGAGGACGGCGTGTACGCCGGCGACGCGTTCCGCGGCTGACGTGTCGATGCGGACGATGCGCGCGTGAGCGTGCGGACTGCGCAGCACCTTGCCCCACAGGCAGCCTTCGGGGGCAAGGTCGGCGGCGTAGCGGAGGCGCCCGCTCGTCTTGTCGGGGCCCTCGATGCGAGGGGTGCGTTTGCCGACTACGCGCATCGTCATGCCGCGTCTCCTTCGCCTATCGGACGCATCAAGCGCCCGCGCCGTCCGTGGCGGGCGGAGCGTATCACGCAGGAGGCCGCGGGAGAAGGCGGAGACGACTACGGACAGCGGTCTCAGTGCAGAAGGGCATCTACCTTGCCCTGGACTTCGGCCACTACCTGCAAAGTAGTTTGGCATGCGAGGCGTGCCCATCGTGCTCGCCAATCCAGGTTCTTGATCTGGTCGGCAAGGACAACACCCGTAACGACGTTATCGGAGGGAAGCAGGACTTCGAACGGGTAGCCCTTCACCTGTGAAGTGATAGGACAACAAAGCGCCAACCCGGTTCTTTCGTTATAGACCTGCGGGCTAAGGACGAGGGCTGGACGATGGCCAGCTTGTTCGTGTCCTGCCTGAGGCGTGAAGTCAAGCCAAACGATGTCGCCTCGGCGGGGAACGTACTCATCTCCTACCATGCCTCATTGCCCCGAGGCTTACCGAAGTCTTGCACTGCGTGCAGGTTGTCCGGCGTCACTTCAGCGAGCATGGCCTCCAAGTCGTAGGGCTGCTTACGAAGCACGACCTCTCCACCACGTGAGATCATCTCTACCGCCGAGCCTTCCTGAACACCCCACTGTTCGACGATCGCCTTGGGGATACGGACGGCGAGGCTGGTTCCCCAGCGGGAGACGTGTGTCTTTGCGCCCATCAGTCCACCTCCTGCATATAGCTATTATATAGATGAATCGCATGCTGGCAATGCCATGTTGGCTCACTCTACAACTGCGTCCCGATGATGACGGTGACTACACCGCCGACGGCGAACAGAGTGCCGAGTACGAGCGGCAGCGTGATGCGCTCCAGCCGTTGCAGGAAGAAGTGAGCCAGCACCAGTGCCACGACCGGATTGAGCGCAAACACCGGCGAGACCACTACCACCGGCGCTTTGCTCAGCGCCAGGTAGAGGAAGGCGACGCCAGAGGACATGAACAGGCCGCCCAGCGCTACTGACAGGAGCGCCCGCCGCGGCGCATCCCGCAGCATGACGGGTATCGATTTCGAGGAGAACAGTCCCATGACGATGAAGCCGACGAGCATCGTGTACGTCGCGGTGACGAGCGGAACGGTGAAGTCGGTGACGGCCACGCGTCCCAGCACTGTGATAGTGCCGTAGGCCCACGCTGCTCCGAACGCCGCGAGGTAACCGAAGAGGCGCGGGCGTCGCTCGATGAGACCGAGGCGCTTCTCGCCCGGGGGCAACGGGGGCGACGGGGGAGTCGCCGGACGCCGCGCTTCGCCCCCGCGGGCCTTCACCTCGCCGTAGACCGCGACGATGACGCCCGTGACGGTCAGCAGCGTCCCTCCCGCTATCGCCCAGTTGAGGCTCTCGCCGAGGAAGATGACGCCTTCGAATGCGGAGATGATGGGAGCCATCGCGAGGACAGGGTTGGCCCTGAGGATCCCGAGATTCTTGATACTTACGAAGTTCAGGAAGCGGCCGGCGGGGAAGTTGATGATGCCGATCATCGCGAGCCAGGCGAAGGCGCCCAGCGTGATGCCGAAGAGTGCGTCCGGGTAGAGCACGGCTGTGATGCTGGCGATGAGCACCCAGCCGACGATGAGCGATACGAAGTTGCCCGCGCCTGCGGGGATGTGTACGAGCCCGACACGCGCGAGCAGCATGCCGGTGCCGAAACAGAGCGGTACGAGGAGTGCTATCAGTGCGCCGGTGAGTTCAGGCGACATGCGCCACTGGACCACCAGGTTCGGTGTCGGTGAGGGTGCTCATACCTGCGTCCCGATGATAACGACGATGACTCCCCCGACGGCGAAGCAGGTGCCGAGGACGAGCGGCAGCGTGATGCGCTCCAGCCGCTGCAGGAAGAGATGCGCCAGCACGAGCGAGACGACCGCCGTGAGCGAGAAAACCGGCGAGACCACTATCACCGGGGCCTTGCTCAACGCCAGGTAGAGGAACGAGACGCCCGTGGACATCGCTGCGCCTCCAAGCGCGACGAGGACAAGGGAGCGTCGAGGAGCGTTCCGCAGCATCCCCGGTATCGAACCCGCGGAGAACAGGCCCATGACGATGAAGCCGACGAGCATCGTGTAGGTCGCGGAGACGAGCGGAATGGCGAAGTCGGTCACTGCGACGCGGCCCAACGCAGGAACCGTCCCGTAGGCGCAGGCAGCCCCCGCCGCCGCAATGTACCCGAACACGCGCGGGTGGCGTTCGATGAGCCCGAGGCGTTTCGCATCGGGGGCCGGTACAGGCGCTGGTGGCTGGGGAGCCCGGCCGCCGCGCGCGGATACTTCTCCGTAAACGACGATGATGATGCCCGATACAGCGAGCAGCGTACCTGTCGCTATGGCCCAGTTGAGCTGTTCGTCGAGGAAGAAGACACCCTCGAACGCCGAGACGATGGGCGCCATCGCAAGGATGGGGTTGGCCCTGAGGATGCCGAGGTACTTTATGCTGACGAAGTTCAGGAACCGTCCGCCGGGGAAGTTGACGACACCGATCATCGCAAGCCAGCCGAACGTGCCCAGGGTGATGCCGAAGAGGGCGTCCGGGTAGAGCACTGCGGTGACGCTGGCGATGAGCAGCCAGCCGGTCACGAGCGAGAGGAAGTTGCCCGCGCCCGCGGGGATGTGCACGAGGCCGACGCGCGCGAGCACAGTGCCGGTGCCAAAGCAGAGGGGTACGAGGAGCGCTATCAGCCCGCCGGTGAGCTCAGGCGACATGCGTCGCTAAGTGACCAGGTTCGGCAGCCACGTGGCGATCTGGGGGAAGGCTATGACCAGGCCTACCGCGATGGCGTCCAGGATCACGAACGGGATGCTCGCGCGGTAGAGGTCGGACATGGACGCCTGCGGGACGACGCCCTTGAGTGCGAACAGCATCATGCCGAACGGGGGCGTGATCGCGCCGATGGAGATGTTCATGAGGAACAGCACCCAGAACCAGACCGGGTCTATGCCTAGCGGCTCCAGGATCGGCACCAGCACCGGAATGGCCACCAGCATGATGGAGAGCTGGTCAATGAAGAAGCCGAGGATGAGCACTGCAAGCTGCACGATGATGACGAGCATGACGGCGGAGAGGCCGAGTTCGACGATGAAGGCGAGGAACTCGCGCGTCGCGCCCGTGAACGCCAGTAGCTGGCCGAGCGCCACCGCGCCGGTGATGATGAGGAAGATCATTCCGCCGATGTAGAGCGTGCCGTAGAGCGAGTCCTTGACCACCCTGAAGGTGAGCCGCCGGTAGAGCGCCGCGACGATGAAGGCGCCTATCGCGCCCGTGGCTGCGGCCTCGCTCGGCGTCGTGACGCCGAAGAGGATGAAGCCCATGACCATGATCACGATGATGCCGAGCGGGCTCATCTGCGCGAGGCCCAGGAAGCGGTAACGCCAGGTGATGACCTCGCCCGTGTACGGCGGCGCGAGGCTCGGGTTCATCCGTACTCGGAGCCAGATGTAAATGGCGTAGACCGCAACCATCAGCAGGCCGGGCATGAAACCGGCGATGAGCAGCCGCGCGATAGAGACCTCCGCCAGGCTGCCGACCAGCACCGCGAGCGCGCTGGGCGGGATGATGGCAGCGAGTAGTCCCGACGACATGATGGTGCCGAGCGCGAGGCGGCGGTCGTAGCCTCGCTTCTCCATCTCAGGATGGAGGGTCGTGCCGAGCAGGGCAGTGTCCGCCATGCCCGCGCCGCTGAGCGTCGCGAGGATCGTCCCCGCACCGAGGGAGGTGAACAGCAGGCGCGCGCGCACCTTGCCTATCCACCGGTCCATCACGTCGATCGTCAGCCCGATGACGCGGGACTGGAAGAGCACCTCGCCGAGCAGGAAGAACATCGGTATGGCGAGCAGGTTGAACGTCGCCACCGATCTATAGACGCTGCCTGCCAGCAACTCCAGGCCCTTGAAGCCGTCAACGACCAGGAGGAGGCCGGCGATGTTGAGCACCGCGAAGGCCATCGCCACCGGCATCCCCGTAGACATGAGCGCCAGCAGCAGGGCGAAGAAGATGATGAGCGTGGCCCACCAGGAGAACTCGTAGCCGAGCAGTTCCATGAGTCGGCGCTAGACGCCTGCCTCCTCAACCGTCTGCGTGTAGCGGCGCGTGCGGACCGCATTGACTCCCATGCGGAGGAATTGCAGGCCGAGTAGTGTGAACCCGTAGGAGATGACCCACGTGACCCCCGCGCGCGGAACCTCAATGCCGGAGAGCAGCGCCGCGCCGGACTGGAGCTCCTCCAACGTTTTCTCGAACGATTGCCATGCCATGACGCCGCAGACTGCAGAGGAGATGAACGACCCGACGATGTAGAACCAGAGCTTCCCTGTGTTCCCCATGCGCTCGGTGATAGCGGTCATGCGTACGTGGCCTTCCCGCCGGAGCACTACGGGGGCGGCGAGGAAGGTGAGATACAGCAGGCTGTACTCGGTCGTGGGCAGCGCCCACTTCAGCGGCGATTCGAAGACGTAACGCCCCAACACGTTCGCGCCGATGGTCAACGCCACGTAGAGCACGATGAGTGCGCCGGCTAACGCGGAGATGTCGATGATCCAGTCGAAGATACGGGAAAGCAACGAGTTGTACGAGCGGAGCTTCCGTTGCTGGTCAGTGATGTCCAGCAATTGGTCTGCCAAGCGCGAAAGGAAGCCCTTCGCTCTCTCCGGCTGCTCCTGCGGTGTGTCGGTCGCTTCCGTCATCGTAGCTCTCGCCTGCAGTCCGCCCGTGCCCCGAGGGGCGCGGGCGGACTGTCGCGGGCCGGGCCCCACGGAGCACGGCCCGTGTGAACGAATCCTTCCTACTGCCGGTCAGGCAGGACGATGTCGTTCACGCAGCGGATGGCCTCAGCCAGGGGCGGGCCGAGCACCGGGTCCGGCGCGACGATAAAGTCCTCGATGATCTTGTCGTAGTGGTCGTTGGTCCAGCGGTTCTTGAGGTCGTCCGGCCACTCGATGGTTTCGATGCCGCGCTCTTCGAGGATGGCGACCTCGTCGCGCTCAACGCCGTCGATGAACTCGGTGTAGAACCTCGAGGCCGACTTGACGGCAGCGCGTACGGCCTGCTGCTGCCGGCCGGAGAGCTGGTCCCATGCGTCCTGGTTGAACATGATGGAGACGCCGCCGCCGCCGGCGAGGGAGTCCGGGTACTGGTACTTGATGACCTCGTCCCACTTGCCGTTCAGAGCGCCCACGCCACCCCAGTACAGGCCCTCGATCACGCCCTTCTCGAGCGCGGGGTAGATCTCGGAGAACTGGAGCGGTGTGGTCGTCGTGCCGTAGTCCTCCAAGAACGGCTGGTAGATGGTAGCCGCGCGGAGGTGGACGCCGTCAAGGTCGCTCACGTCGCGGACGGGGTCAATGGTCCAGAGGCGTGCGCCCCAGCCGCCGGCCATCGAGCCGACGTACTGGATGTCGAGCGGCGCGTAGATGTCCTCAAGCGCGTCGAACAGACCGCACTGTTCGCGCGGGCCATAGTTGTCTGCGATGCGGGTGTAGTTGGCCGCGACGTTCTCGCCGAGGCCGAGCTTGGTGTGGTCGGTGTGGTAGGCGCCGACGGTGGCGATGGCGTCGTAGACGCCGTCGCGTGTCGGAGCGAACTGCTCGAGGGAGTGAGTGACCTCCGGGCCGCCGACGCGGTTGATGGTGACCGTGCCGCCGGAGATCTTGCTCACCTCTTCGATGAAGAAGGTGGTTGCCTTGGAGACGTCGAGCACGGTCGGGAAGGCGTCGATCAGGTCGATCGTGACTGGGTCGTCCACCACTTCACGGTCAGGCAGGACTAGGTCGTTCACGCAGCGGATGGCCTCAGCGAGGGGCGGGCCGAGCGCCGGGTCCGGCGCGATGATGAAGTCCTCGATGATCTTGTCGTAGTGGTCGTTGGTCCAGCGGTTCTTGAGGTCGTCCGGCCACTCGATGGTTTCGATGCCGCGCTCTTCGAGGATGGAGACCTCGTCGCGCTCAACGCCGTCGATGAACTCGGTGTAGAAGACGGAGGCCGCTGCTATGGCATCCCGCACGGCTTGCTGCTGCTTCTCGGAGAGCTGGTTCCATGCGTCGTGGTTGAACATGATGGAGACGCCGCCGCCGCCAGCGAGGGAGTCCGGGTACTGGTACTTGATGACCTCGTCCCACTTGCCGTTCAGAGCGCCCACGCCACCCCAGTACAGGCCCTCGATCACGCCCTTCTCGAGCGCGGGGTAGATCTCGGAGAACTGGAGCGGTGTGGTTGTCGCGCCGTAGTCCTCCAGGAACGGCTGGTAGATGGTAGCCGCGCGGAGGTGGACGCCGTCAAGGTCGCTCACGTCGCGGACGGGTTCTGTCGTCCAGAGGCGTGCGCCCCAGCCTCCGGCGATGGAGCCGACGTACTGGATGCCGAGCGGCTCGTAGATGTCTTCCAGCGCGTCGTACAGGCCGCACTCCACGCGCGGGCCATAGTTGTCCGCGACGCGGGTGTAGTTGGCCGCGACGTTCTCGCCGAGGCCGAGCTTGGTGTGGTCGGTGTGGTAGGCGCCCACGGTGGCGATGGCGTCGTAGACGCCGTCGCGTGTCGGAGCGAACTGCTCGAGGGAGTGGGTGACCTCAGGGCCGCCAACGCGGTTGATGGTGACCGTGCCGTCGGAGAGCTTGCTCACCTCTTCGATGAAGAAGGCGGTTGCCTTGGAGACGTCGAGCACCTCCGGGAAGGCGTCGATCAGGTCGATCGTGACCGGCTCGTCCTTCTCTTCCATCATTGCTTCTGTCGGTGTCGGTTCGGCAGCCGCCGGGACCGGTGTGGCCGTGGGCTCCGGATCGTCGTCGCCGCATGCGCTCGCGAAGATGCCGAGAGCGGCGATCAGTGCGATTGCAAATAGGTACCTGCTGACTCTCATGGTTCCTCCCTAACCCTGATAAAGGGACGTTTTGTTCTGGTGTGCCCCCGGCCGGCTTACGCCGCCGCGGAGCTGAGTCCATAGAAGTCCAGCGAGTTCTTCCAGAGGATGGCTTCCTTCTCCTCCGGGGAGAGCTCTTCGATCTCGATCAGTTCCTCTATCTCGTGCCGGATGCTGCCGAGGTTCACCTCGTGCGGGAAGTCGGACGAGAAGATGAACGCCTCCGGCCCGGCGACGTGCACGGCGTAGGCGAGCGCGGGCTCGTCGCCCTCGACGCCGACGCGTATGCGTCCCTGGCGGCAGAGGCTGACGAGGTACTCGCGCACGTTCATGCCCTCCGGCAACTGCAGCAGTTCGCTGCGCGGGTCGAACGGGGTGAACGCTTCGTAGGAGCCGTTGAACCGCTCCAGCGCCATCAGGAACCAGCCGACGCCGCCCTCAAGGAATCCGACCTTGAGGCTGGGGAAGCGTTCGAACACGCCGTTGAAGAGCATGCCCGCGAGACCGATCATGATGCCGACGGGGTGGCCGATGGCGTGCGTGGCCGCGAACACGTTCATCGTGTTCATGCCCAGGTCATGGTGCGCGCCGCCGTGCACCGCCAGCGGAACACCAAGGCGCTCTGCCTCCGCGTATACCGGCCAGTAGGTCTTGGCTCCAAGGTGCGTCATCAGCCCGGTGGAGGGGAGCATCGCCCCGCACATGCCGAGGTCAACGACCGCCCGGCGCAACTCCTCGACCGCGGCGTCCGGTTCCTGCATGGGGATGAGCGCCACCGGGTGCAGGCGGCTGTCCTTGTAGGAATACGTGTCGGTGACCCAGTCGTTGTACGCCTGGCATGCCTGAATGGCGAAGTCCAGGTCGATGATCTTGCCGTAAGAGAGGCCGGAGGTCGGGTAGAGCACGGCGGACTCGACGCCGGCCCTGTCCATGAACTCGCCCCAGCCCTCGAGGCCCGGGTCCTTGAAGACGCCGTTGCTGATGCCGAACGAGTCCTCCGGGTTGCGCACGACGCTGTGGTGCAGGTGGTCCAGCTGAGGGAAGATGCTGAACAGTTTGGCGATGTTGGCATCCGCCAGCGGCTTCCGCAGGTGCTTTCTCAGCCCTTCTCCGTCTTCGAAGATGTGGCCGTCGCCGTCGATCACGATCTCGAGGTTTGCCATCACTTTCCTCCAACGCGTGCGCCGTTCGTGAGACCTGGGTACAAGCGGGCGAATCATACTTGGAAACTCCGAGGTTGTGTCAAGGAAAACGCCGGATTGATGGGGAATCTCGGCGGGAAATGGGAGTATTGTCATGTTGAGCGAAGTGCAGCGAAGTCGAAACATCTCTCGGGGAACGTTCGCGAAGAACGGAGCGCCTCCCAGTATTCCTGCCATCTGCCCCTTCTGTCGCCGCTATGTCACCAGTTAACCTTAACGAATGACAAACATCCATCTCACCCCCCGACAGCGCGCCTACCTCGACGCCATCGGACGAGCCCTCCGATGCGGTGACCCGGACTGCGCATGCGCGCCCGTCCCAACCGACCGCTTCCACTGCCCCGTCCACCCCAGCCCCTACGTCCCGACGCTCCGCGTCACCCACGACCCGGACGTCGGTTTCCTCTCCTTCTCCTGCACCTCCGGCTGTCCCTCGACTGATATCGAAGAAGCCCTTGCCCGGCGCGGGCTGCCGACGGAGACCGCGCTCCACGCCGCCGCCGGCGCCGTCGAAGGCGGGCTCACCTCTTATGGGTTACTCATCCCTCAGCCTGCCGACTGGCTCTGGCCCAACCGCATCCCCATGGGCGAACTCACCCTCGTCGCCGGCTACCCTGCCTCCGGCAAGACCGCCGTCGCGCTCGACGTCGCCACCCGCGTCTCCCTCGGCGCGGACACGCCCGACCAGCCCGGCGTCTCCTTCGTCCGCGCACCCGTCGTCATTGCCGCGCCCCTCAAGAACCCCCGCGCGTCGCTCCTCCCCCGCCTCAAGACCCTCGGCGCGGACCTCAACCTCGTCTTCCACGCCGACGTCCTCTCCCCGGTCCACCTCGCCGACTTCTCGGAAGACGACCACGTCGACAGCCTCGAAGACCTCAACGAAGAGGTCCGCGAGCACGCCCGCTACAGCGAGCCTCCCACCATGATCGACCCCTACGCGCCTCCGCCCCCGCCGCCCAGACCCCAGGTACCCGTGCGAGGTCCGTCGCTCCCCGTCGTCATGAACCGCCTTGCCAACCTCATCACCCGTGGGAGCGCCGCCCTCCTCGTCGTCGACCAGATCGAGCACCTCGCCCTCGTTCACAACGCCAGGGTTCCTCACGTCGCGGGGCTGCTGAACGCCCTTGCTGCGCGCACCGGCGCAGCCGTCCTCGCCCTCATGCACAACCCTGCCCACTCCCTCGCCGCCGCTGCCCGGCACATGCAGTCCCGCCTCGGCATGGCTGGCACCGTCTACACCATCGCCCTCGTCGGCGAGGAGCGCTCCCGCTTCCTCGTTCCCCTCAGCCCGCCCATGCACGACGCCCTCCCGCCCATCCCCTTCAACTTCCACGACGCTCCGCCTATCGCATGGCGTGAGCCCATCTCCCATGAACGCCTCCTCGCCATCGACGCCGCGAAGACCCCCGGACCCCAACTCCCGGACGTCACCGCCCACGTCTGCCGTTTCCTCGCCGAAACCCTCTCGGAAGGACCCCGGCCCGCAGCCGAAGTCACACGCCGCGCCGCCCAACTCGGCATCTCCGAGCATCGTCTCCGCCGGGCCCGCGCCGCGTGCAATGTCGCCACAACCCGCGTCTACCCCAGGAACGACTCAAAGGGTTCTGGCTACTGGCTCTGGTCCCTTCCGCAACACAACACGCGTTTGGGCGCGCATCTTGCCGCCTTACCCCCGGAACAAGGCCGTGGCCTGCTCGATATAGATGGCAAAACCTCGCCTTACCCCTCTGCCTACGAGTGGGGACCGCATCAAGAAAGCCATGAAGAACGGAACGTGAACATCGTCCCCGCGCGTTGGTGGTAGCATGCCGCCAAGAGGAACAGGGGAGGAGGGAACCATGACCAGCACACAGGTCAGGCTATTGGACTCGGATGGCCATCTGATCGAGTCGAACAGCGAACTTGGGGCGTACGTGGACGACTCCATCAAGGCGGTCGCCACCGGGCAGGTGCCCGCGCAGGACGGCCCATTCCCCACGCTGGACGGCATCCACAACTTCTTTAAGGGGCAGGGGGGAAGGTTCGGCGGGCAGCGGACGATGGCCAGCGAGGAGCGCACCGGCTCCGGCGAGGACTGGACTCACTTCCTCGACAAGACCGGCATCGAACAGACCGTCATCTTTCCCACGCGCGGGCTCGCCGTCGGCTTCATCCAGACGCCTGAGTACGCCGACCGTCTCTGCCGCGCCTACAACGACTACGTGTACGACCGCTACCACAAGGTGGACGCTCGCATACACCCCGTTGGGCTGATACCGATGCAGAGCCCCAGCCTTGCGGTTGCGGAGCTTCGCCGCATCGTGCGCGACCTCGGCATGCCGGGCGCCATGTTGCCGACGACCGGCCTGCCGCTGCACCTCGCGCACGAGTTCTACTGGCCGGTCTACGAGGAAGCGGCCAACCTCGGCTGCGTCCTCGCGCTGCACGGCGGGTCGAACCGGGGGATCGGCCTGGACACGTTCACCGATTTCGTGGGCTCGCACGTTCTGCACCACCCGGTGCCGCTGATGTACTCGCTCGTCGCGCTGGTCTACCACGGCGTGTTCGACCGCTACCCCGGCCTCAAGCTCGCGTTCCTCGAAGGCGGGCCGGGCTGGCTCGTGCCGGTGCTCGACCGCGCGATACGCGACGACGAGTTCTTCGGCAAGGTGGCGAAGCGTCCCTTCGACGAGTACATCACGAGCGGGAACGTACTCATCGGATGCGAGGGGAACGACGTGAGCCTGCCGTACGTGGCGTCGCGCATCGGCATCGAGCCGTTCGCGTACTCGTCCGACTACCCGCACGAGGTGGACCTCGCCGCGGCGATGCACGAGATCGAGGAGACGCTGGAGGACGAAACGCTCACCGACGATCAGAAGCACGCGGTGCTCTTCGAGAACACCAGCCGCTTCTACGGCTTCTCATAGGCAACATCGATGGACAGGATGGAGAGGATAGGAGAACAGGAGGTAGGAGATCATGGTCAGCAAGCCCAAGCTCCGGCTCAGTTTCATGTCGTCCAGCAGCGACCGCGTCGCCCCGTTGATCGACGGGCGCGTTCAGCCTGAGGGGATCGAACTCATCCATACGTTCGGGGGGATGTCCGAGGGCGCGTGGCGGCACCTGAACTTCCACGAGTTCGAGTTCCACGAGCTGTCCATCTCGTCGTACCTCATCTCGAAGGAGCAGGGAGCGGACTGGATCGCGATACCCGTCTTCCCGCACCGCAGCTTCATGCACATGGGGCTGCACTACAACACGGACTCCGGCATCGAGAAGCCGTCCGACGTGGTCGGCAAGCGCATCGGGGTAGGGGAGTACCAGCAGACGGCGGCGCTGTGGATGCGCGGCATCATGGACCACGACCACGGCGTGTCGCAGTACAAGGTGCACTGGTACATGGAACGGACGGAAGAGATGAGCCACGGCGGCGCGACCGGCTTCGAGCCTCCGGAGGGCATCTCCTTCCAGCGCGTCCCACCGGACAAGAGCCTTGCGTCCATGCTGCTCGCCAACGAGCTGGACATCGCGTCGGTCAACCCGGCTGCTCTCAACGAGCCGGGAGGGCAGGGGCCGAACCTCGTCGACCGCTCGTGGCGCATCCAGGGCCAGGGCGACCTGAGCAAGATCAAACCGATGTTCCCGGACCGCATCGCGGAGGGGTCGCGGTTCTTCACGGAGCACGGCTTCATCCCCGCCAACCACACCTACGTGATACGGGGCGACGTCTACCGCGAGTACCCGTGGGTGGCGTTGAACCTGTACAACGCGTTCGTCCAGGCGAAGGACCTGTCGGTGCGGACGCTGTCCGCGCGGATGCCGACCGACCTCGTCTTCGGCAACGACTACATGCGGCAGACCCGGGCGGTGTTTGGGAACGACCCGTACCCCTACGGGGTGAAGGCGAACGAGGCGATGCTCAATACGCTCATCGACTACTCGCACGAGCAGGGACTGACGAAGAAGCGGGCCAACATCGAGGAGCTGTTCGCGCCCATCACGCTGGGTCTCTAGGGAATGGCGCCGGGGTGCGAGTTACTCGCGCCTCGGTGGGCCTGACGGCGTCCCTTCCACCTCTCGCCGACGCCGTACGCGTGTCTCGGGCCCGAACGCTGCCATCGCGAGCCCTGCTATCACGAGGAAGCCTGCGACGGCGATGAACGCCGTCCCGAACCCCCAGAGTTCGGCGACCGCGCCTGCGGTCAGCGGGCCCACGGCGGAGCCGAAGCTCTGGAATGCCGACCAGACGCCGAGGAACGCGCCGCGCTTGTCCTCCGGGGCGAGGTCCATGGCGAACGCCTGGGTTGAACCCATCGTCATGGCCTGCGCCAGGCCGAACACGACTATCGCCGCCAGCGCGCCGTTGAAGTCTCCGGCGAACGAGAGCAGGACCGACGCTCCTGCGGCGAACAGCAGTCCCGGCACGAGTGAAGTCTTGCGTCCGAACCGGTCCACCAGCATGCCATTCGGGAAGGAGCAGAGCAGGGTGATCAGGCTCGCGACGCCGATGAGCAGGCCGATCTGGCTCTCGTCCAACCCCGCTACTTCCTTTCCGGCCACGGGGAACATCACCTGCACGATGCCCTGGCCGATGAGCGCCGCTGCGATGGTCGTGAGGCCCAGCGCGATGAAGGCGCGGCTCAGGATGATGGGGAGCAGGTCGGCGCGCAGGCCGGTGCGCTCCGCTGCAGGACGGCGCTCACGGGTAGGGCGGGTCTCGCCGATGAGGTAGAGCGTGATGAACATGACCAGGATCTTGGAGACGCCGTTCACCACGAACACTTCCTGGAGTCCCCAGGTTGCCGCGATTACGCCGCCGAGCACCGGGCCGATGATCTGGCCGAGGCGGAGCGACGAGTTCCGCATCGCAACGGCGCGTCCCCGGTTCTCCGGTGTGCTCATGTCCGCGATGACGACCTGCGAGGTGGTCTGCCACATGGACACGCCGGTGTTGCCGATGAGCTCGATAACGAAGAACGCCGCGTAGTTGTCGATGTAGAGGACGGCGAACGACGCTGCGCCCCTCAGTGCCGCCCCCACCACCGCCAACGGCTTGCGCCCGATGCGGTCCGCCAGGAAGCCCGTGAGGGGCGCGGAGATGATCCGCGACGCACCCAGCGCCGCGATGAGCAGCGTGACGAGGAAGATCGAGTCGGCGAGTTCGTATGCGAACAGCGGCCGGCCCAGCGTCTGCGCCCCGCTTCCCGTTCCCCAGATGAGGTACGTCGCGAACAGCGGCAGGCCCTGTCTGCTGAACATGCTGGAACCGGGCCCAGCCTGCATGCTCCGTCTCATACGCCTCCGCTCCGACCTCGCACCGGAGTCTACTCCCTATCTCTTACCGCTAATGGCGCGTATTTCTTGACGCTCCCTGAGCACGCTCCTACACTTACTCGCGCCGCCGCACCGCCTCAGAGCGGACGCGCGCGCCCCGGAGTTCCCTTGACACAACCGCAACGCGAAGGCTTCACTGGCTCTGACCGCTCTTTCATGGGCGAGGAAGAACTGCATCTCACCAGCGTCGGCGTGGACATCGGCTCGTCCACGTCGCATCTCGTCTTCTCCGCGCTCGAATTGGAACGCCGCAACACCCGCTACGTCATCGTCAAGCGGACCATCATCCGCGAGTCGGACATCCTCCTGACGCCCTACGTGGACGACGGCGCGACGATAGACGCCGCCGCGCTCGGCGCGTTCATCGACGCGCAGTACCGCGCCACGGGACTTCGCCGTGAGCAGATCGACACCGGGGCGCTCATCCTCACCGGCGTGGCAGTCCGGCGGCACAACGCACGCGCTATCGCGGAGCTCTTCGCCCAGGAGGCGGGGAAGTTCGTCGCGGTCAGCGCGGGGGACGGTCTGGAGGCGGCGATGGCCGCTCACGGCTCCGGTGCGATCGCTGAGTCCGAGAAGACGCACGGCGTCGTGATGAACATCGACATCGGCGGGGGCACCAGCAAGGTCGCCGTCTGCCAGGGCGGCAAGACGCTCGAGGTCACCGCCCTCGACGCGGGGGCGCGCCTGCTTGCATTCGACGAGGAAGACCGCATTGTGCGCATCGAGGAGGCGGGGCGCTTCTACGCCAGCGAGGCCGGTGTCAGCGTCGAGCTCGGCGCGACGCTCTCCGACGACGAGAAGCAGGCCATCGCAGGGAAGATGGTGGACCGCCTCATGGAGGTCGTCCTCCGCAATGGCGTCTCCGACGAGACGAGGGGCCTGATGCGCCTGCCGGAACTCACGTACGATGGCCCGGTCGGCACAGTCATCTTCTCCGGCGGGGTCTCCGAGTTCGTCTATGGCTACGACAAGAAGAGCTACGGCGACCTTGGCCCGCTCCTCGCCCGCACGATGCGGCAGCGCGTCGGCGAACTGGGCGCGATGCTCATGGCGCCCACGGCGGGCATACGCGCAACGGTCGTCGGTGCGTCGCAGTACACCGTGCAGGTGAGCGGCAGCACCATCTTCATCTCGCCCATCGAGTCCGTCCCCATCCGGAACATCCCCGTGATGACACCCGAGTTCGACCTCACCGGAGACGATATCGACTCCGACGCCATTGCCAACGCGGTGCGCGCCGGACTCACGCGGCTCGACCTGCATGACGCCGATACGGCGGTCGCCATCGGCTTCCGGTGGGGCGGGTCGGCCACCTTCCAGCGGCTGGACTCCTTCACGCGCGGCGCAGCATCCGCCATGAGCGCGCTGCTGGACAAGGGGAACCCCCTCGTCCTCGTGAGCGACGGCGACATCGGCGGGCTGCTGGGGCTGCACCTCCGCGAGGAGGTCGGTCTGTCCAACCCGCTGATCTCCATCGACGGCATAGAACTGCGCGAGTTCGACTACATCGACATCGGCGCGCTCATCCCGTCGTCCGGCGCCGCGCCGGTCGTCATCAAGTCGCTTGTCTTTCCCGGTCAGCAGGACGGCGTTTAGGCGTTTAGCAGAGGAGGGCTCATGGAGTACCGGCGGCTGGGCGGCACGGACATGGACGTATCGGTCATCGGCGCGGGCGGCTACCCATTCGGTCCGCCGCTGCTCGGGCAGGACGAGACGACCGCCGTCGTGCACCGCGCCATCGAGTGCGGCATCAACTTCTTCGACACGTCGGACGTCTACGGCGGCGGCCAGAGCGAGGACTTCCTCGGCAACGCCCTGGTCGGCAAGCGCGACGCCATCTACCTCTCGACCAAGTTCAACCTGCGGGACCTCGGCGACCAGACGCCGCGCGACCGGATCTTCGCCCGTTGCGAGGAGGCGTTGCGGAAGCTGCACACGGACCACATCGACATGTTCCAGGTGCACTACTCGACGCCCGAGGTGCCGCACGAGGAGCTGCTCGGCCCGCTCGACGACCTCGTCCAGCAGGGCAAGGTGCGCTACATCGGCAACTGCAACACTGCGTCGTGGCGCTGGCTGGAGGAGATAGAGACCTCCCGCGCCAACGGCATGGCGGAGTTCCAGTCGACGCAGAACCACTACAGCCTCCTCTACCGCCACGCCGAGGTTGAGCTCATCCCGTTCTGCCGCGCATACGGCAGGTCGCTCCTCGCGTACTTCCCGCTTGGCGGCGGCTGGCTCACCGGCACGTACCGCCCGGGCGAACCTCCGCCGGAGGGGAGCCGCGCCGCGAAGGTGCCAACCGGCATCGTGACGCGCCTTCGCTCGGAGCGTGTCGACCGCCTCGTTCCGATGCTCGAATCGTTCGCCGGAGAACGTGGACACACAATCACGGAGCTCGCGCTCGCGTGGGTTATCGCGCACCCGGAGGTCGTGCTTGCGCTCACCGGCTTCGACCGCCCGGAGCACGTCGAGGCGAACGTCAAGGGCGCCGACTGGAAGCTCACTGCCGAGGACATGGACGAGCTCGACGCCCTCACGTCCTGGTGGGAGGGGCGCAACGCCATCATCGACAGCGCCACTCCTCCTCCACGCCCGGACGTCCCGCGATGAACGACTGGTACCTCATCCGTCACGGCGAGACCACGTGGAACGCGGAGCGGCGCGTGCAGGGACACACGGACGTTCCTCTGCACGACGGCGGCCGTGAGCAGGCGGCGCTCACCGGCCGGCGTCTCGCAGACATCAGGTTCGGCGCGGTCTATTCGAGCGACCTCATCCGCGCCCGCGAGACGGCGGAGATCATCGTCGCCGCCAGCAACACCGGCCCGTACGAGATCGTCTTCGACGAGCGCCTCCGCGAGGTCTCCTTCGGCGAACTGGAAGGCAAGACGTGGACGGAGATGGACGAGGGGATAAGGGCGGTGCAGAACGAGCGGAACCTCGATTTCGCGCCGCCGGGCGGCGAGTCCTACCGCGAAATGCTGGACCGGCTGGGCGAATTCGCAGAGATGCTGAAGGAGCGCCATCCCAACGAGGACGTGCTCGTTGTCGGCCACGGCGCGGCCTTCCGTGCGCTCGCCGTGCGGATGCTCGACCTGCCGGACGAGACGTTCTGGTCGCTCAGCGGTCTGCGCTCCGCGAGCATCTCGCGCGTCCGCAGGCGGGACGACGGCCGCACCGCGCTGTTCGCGTGGAGCGACGCCGGCCACCTGGACGTTCTGCCTCCTGAACGCGGTGCTGGTATACTCTCTCCCGCACACCTTACTCAGTAGCGAGCAGACCATGCCCCGCATCAAGAAAGCGAAGAAAGAGAAGCCCGCCGAGACGACCGAGCAGTTCGTCGCGCGGGTCAGCAAGAAGGACGAGACGCGCAACGGCAAGCGCGTCCGCTTCGGTTTCACCAAGCGCGTCCGCTGATCTCCATCACCGACTGTGACTTGATCGCCCCCGCTCCTTAGAGCGGAGGGTTGAGTTCGACGTCCAGCGCCTGTTCGACCCATGCCGCGGCGCGCAGCAGTTGGGCCTCGCGGAAGGGACCGCATGCGAGTTGCGCGCCGAGCGGCAGGCCGTCGCTGGCGAGCCCGATGGGTACCGAGATGCTGGGGAACCCCGTGTAGCTCCATGGACTCTGGAAGCGCGTGTCGCCGGTCTGCGTGCGGTCGTGGGGAGGAGGGCCGGAGGCGGTCGGCATGATGAGGGCGTCCACCTGTTCCATCGCGCTCGCCGCCAGGCTTTGCACCTCACGACGGTAGTCCGACGCCGCAACATAGTCCCGCGCGGTGTGTGAGAAGCCGTTCTGGATGTAGACCGTGATCTTCGGGCCGTACAAATCCTCGTTGCCGGTGTAGAGCGGGGTGTGCCAGACGGCCATCTCAGATTCCTGCATGATGCGGTGCGAGGCGTAGGCGCGCGCGAAGTCGACGCCGGGGTCGACCTCCTCCACGACGGCGCCCGCGTTCGCGAGTTCCTGCGCCGTCTCCTCCATCAGGAGGCGCGTCTCCGCGTCCGCTTCGTTCGCGAACCAGCCCCGCACGAGGCCGAGGCGCGGCGCGGGCAGGTCGCCGCTGACGGCAGCGACGTAGTCGTCCGCCGGAACGTCGGCGCAGTACGGGTCGTCGGGGTCGTGAACCGCGAGGACGCTCAGCAGCAGCGCGACGTCCTCGACGCTCCGCACGAGCACGCCGACGTGGTCGAACGACGTGGCCATCGGCACGACCCCGAGGCGCGGGATGCGTCCGAACGTCGGCTTGAAACCGACGACGCCGTTGTATGCGGCGGGGCGCAGCACCGAGCCGACGGTCTGCGAGCCGAACGCCCACGGCACCATGCGGGCCGCGACCGCGACGCCGGAGCCGGTGCTGGAACCGCCGGGCGTGTGCTCAGCGTTCCAGGGGTTGAAGCAGGGCGCGGGGTCGCCATCTGCGAACTCGGTGGTGTGGAGCTTGCCGAGAAGCACCGCGCCCGCGTTGCGCGCGAGCGCAATGGGTGCGGCGTCTGCGTCCGGCACGCGCTCGGCCCATATCTTCGAGCCTGCCGCCGTGCGGATGCCCGCCGTGTCGAAGATGTCCTTCGCGCCGTAGGGGACGCCCGCGAGCGGGCCGCGCGACCCGCCTGCGGCGTCGGCGGCGCGGGCCGCAGCAAGCGCCTGCTCCGGCAGGAGCGTCGCCCATGCCTGCAGTCGCGGTTCCAGCGCCTCGATGCGCGCGAGCAGGGACTCGGTCAACTCGACGGATGAGAGCCGCCCTGCCGTAATCTCGGCGGCGGCCTGCGTGAGGGTCAGTTCGTAGGGTTCAGCCACGGCGTGCCTCTGTGTTCTGGGATTTCGCTCGGCGCGAGCGTACAGGGTAGGAGAGGCGGCGTTACCGGCGCAATGGCCGGGAGTCGGATAAGCAGCGTCAGGGAGGGATATCCTCGCCTGTGGGTAGGGCGTGGCTGATTCGGCGCTAGCGCCGGGCGTGCGCAGTGCGCTTGGCGTTCAGTGCCGGGCTGAGCAGGCGGCTGGCGTGTTCGATGGTGAACCCCACCACGTTACCATCGCTGTCGAAATCGATGATGACGTCTTCGGCAACTTCTTCTGCTTCGGTGGCAGGACGGCTCGCGAGGTCAACCGAGAGTGTGTCGGTGTCCTCGAAGTACTTCACTACCGGTTTCATGGCCTGCCCCACTCTCTTACGCAGGGGCGAGGCCGGGGACTTCGTCGTCGAACTCGTTGGTGGGGGCGTAGTCCCGCTTCGCGCCGGACGCCGCGAGCCGCGCGTGCAGCTCGTACTGCTTCGCGTAGAGCCCGCCGAGCGCGACCAGTTCGTCGTGGTTGCCCAGCTCCACGATGCGCCCCTGCTCCATCACCACGATCTTGTCCGCGTTGCGGATGGTGGAGAGCCGGTGCGCGATGACGATGGCCGTCCGCCCGTGCAGCATCTTGCCTATCGCCTGCTGGATCAGCTGCTCCGTCTGCGTGTCGACGCTCGCCGTCGCTTCGTCGAGCACGATGATGCGCGGGTCCGCGACGAGCGCGCGGGCGAAGCTGACGAG
>DAOUHT010000199.1:0-12174 GCA_034428375.1 Dehalococcoidia bacterium
GAGTCGTGGCCGTGGCGGATGAAGACGATGCCGTTGCTCGCGCCGGTCGCGTAGCCCGCGATGATGCAGCCCTCGACGAGCGTGAACGGGTCGGACTCCAGGATCGTCTTGTCGTTGAACGCGCCGGGGTCGCCCTCCTCGCAGTTGCAGAGGATGTACTTCTGCGGCGCGGGGTTCCCCGCGAGGAAGCCCCACTTCATGCCCGTCGAGAACGCCGCGCCACCGCGGCCGCGCAGGCCGGAGTTCTTCACCTCGTCCAGCGTCTGCTCCGTCGTGAGCGAGGTGAGCGCTTTGTCCAGCCCGGAGAAGCCGCCGCGCGCGACGTACTGGTCGATGTCAGTCGGGTCTATCTCGCCCGCGTTGCGGAGCGCGATGCGCACCTGGCCCTGCATCATCGGCAGTTCCTCGCGGCGAGGAATACCCGCTGCGTTCGAATCGACGGTCGCCAACGCGAGCTCCGTAGCCGGTTCTTTGCCAACGACGTGCCGCTGCACAATGGTCTCGACCTGCTCAGGGCGCACGTTGCCGTAGAGCACACGCGGCCCGTCCGGCACATGGACGTCCACGATCGGCTCCGCGTAGCAGAGTCCGGTCGTGCCCACCTCGGAGATGGTTGCCTCTACGCCCGCCCCTTCGACGGCTTCCCGCACCGCCGCAAGCACTTCGAGCGCGCCCACGGCCTCACCCATCAGCCCTGTGCCGACGCGCACCCAGGGACTGGCGTGCAGTTCGTCCCACCGCGCCGCGGCGCGCTTCGCGAGAACCTCGTACGCCTCCGTCACGCCTGCTGCTCCATGTCGGCGGCCCGGATGCGCTCGACGCGGCTAACCGCCTCATCGAGCGACATGCGTCCGGCCAGTTCGTGATCGAAGCTCATCGCAGGAGCGTGCGGGCAGACGCCCAGGCAGGTGTTGTACTTCAGCGAGATGCTGCCGTCCTCGGTATCGCCCTCCCCGTCGAGGCCCAGGTGGCTCACGATGCCCTGCAGGATGGGCTGCGCCCCGAGCACGTGGCACGTCGGCCCCCAGCAGATCTCAACCGAGTGACGTGCCGGAGGGGTGAAGCGGAAGTTAGGATAGAACGACGCGACCGCCCAGACCTCGTTGACGCTCGAACCGGTGCACATCGAGACCTCGTCGATGGCCTCGTACGGGAGATACCCCAATTCGTCTTGGGCTGCGAGCAACGACGAGAGCACCGTGACCGTGGGCGAGGGCTGCTCCTCTATGGCCCTGCGCGCGCGTTCGCGCAGGGAGCCGGGTGATGCGTCATCGGGAGCGCCATGCGGTCTGGATGTGGTCGTCATGGGCAGCGTCTGTTCGTGAAATTCCTAACGAACGGTGTGCCGCATCGTAGCACGAGGGGAGAGCACAGACAAGAACGCCCCCTCCCATCGCAATCACCAATTCCGAGGTTTGGGAATCACTCCCTCGGCATCTTTGAGTTGGGCGGGGAATTGGCATCTGCCCAGCAACGTAGGGCTGATGCGGTGGATCATCCGCGTTGACGCCTCCTCCATCTCCCGAACTCCTCGTCTGGCCTTGCGAACAGGGTTGACGACGATAACCGTCTTCCCGAATTCGTCCCGTACCATGCGAACCGGCCGCGCAAGGTCGGAGTCGTTGGAGATAACCACCGCCTGCTCATACTCACCGTTGAAGCAATCGAACAGCAGGTACGAGGCCAGGTTAACGTCGGTGCCCTTCTCCTCCGGTTTGATGATCTGCTCCATGAGCGGCGACGCGCCCGGACCGGCTCCTGGAGCATACTGATACGGGTAACGGGGGTACCTGCCTATCCGGTCCTTGAATTGCCCCTCGATGATGTCCAGCATCGGCAAGGTGCGGAGCGCGCGCAGGTAGAACTGCTGGCGGTTCGGCGCGTCCGTGTCATCCGGGCGCGCGGTGATCCGCGCCGTGAAGTACCTTATCCTGTTGATCGAAGACCCGGGCAAGAGAGATGCCGTCAATGCTTGAGGGTTCAACCACTTGTAAGATGTGCCTTTGAGAGCACCGTAGTACAAGTTGAACCCATCGATGTAGACGTTCGTCTGCATGTTGGCGTTAAACGCGATGACCGCTCGCATTGAGCGGTCATGCGGCCCGGTAGCCTCAGCATCCGGGGGGCTTCAAAACCTACGTTACCTGAGTGCCTGTGACGCGTCAAGCGACCTACGCCACGACCTCTCGCCCCACGCCCCCTACGTCCCCCGCAGCCGCGGCTGCACAGGCTCCGACGTCTCGTACGTCACGAGCCGCGCGCTCGTCATGCCGTCGATGGACTTGATGTCCTTGAGCATCGCGTCCGTCACGGGGTCGTCGAACCCCACGATCATCGTCGCCGCGCCGCGCGGGGCCGCGCGCCCCACCTCCATGAACGAGATGTTCGCGTCGTGCTCACCCGCTATCGTGCCGACCTTGCCGATCATGCCCGGCTGGTCCGTGTGCGTGGTGAAGAGCATGTAGGGCGCGCTCGGCTCCATGTCGAGGGTGAAGTCGTTGAGGCGGTTCAGGTGCACCGTGCCGTGCACCGACGTCCCCGCGGTGTAGACCGTGCCGCCGGTGGAGCGCACTTCGACGCCCACGAGGTTCAGGTACTGCTCGCCGCCTTCGGGGTCCTTCTCCTCGACGATCCGGATGCCGCGCTCCTGCGCCATCGCCTGCGCGTTCACGAGGTTGATGCGCATGTCCGTCGCCACGCTGAGCACGCCCACCAGCGCTGCTGACGCGAGGATCTCGATGTCGTGGTGCGCTATCTCTCCGGCCACGCGGACCGCGACGGTCTCCAGCTGGCCGTCGGCGAGCTGGATGGCGAGGCGTCCCATCGCCGTCGCGACGGGCAGGTACGGGCCGAGCGCCTCCATGACCTCCTGCGAAACGAACGGCATGTTGATGGTGTACTGCGCCGCGCCCCCGCTCAGGATGGCGTTCAGCTGGTCGACCACCTCCAGCGCCACCTCCACCTGCGCCTCCTCCGTGGATGCGCCGAGGTGCGGCGTGAGCACCACGCGCTGTTCCTCGCGCAGGAGAAGGTCCTGCGGAGGCTCGATGGGGTAGACGTCCAGCGCCGCGCCGCCGATCTTGCCGCTGGCGAGCCCTTCCTGCAGCAGGCGCTCGTCCACCAGACCTCCGCGCGCCGCGTTCACGATGCGGACGCCGGGCTTGAGGAGAGCGAACTCCGGCTCGCCGATGAGGCTCTTCGTGCCGGAGGTGAGCGGCGTGTGGATGGTGATGAAGTCGGACTCGCGGAGCAGCCGCTCCATCGGCACCGACTCGACGCCAAGGCTGCGCACCCGCTCCATCGAGACATACGGGTCGTACGCGATGACGTGCATCTGGAAGGCGCGCGCCCGGTGTGCGACCTCCGAGCCGACGCGACCGAGTCCGATGATGCCCAGCGTCTTGCCGCGCAACTCCACGCCCATGAAGCGGGACCGCGTCCACTCACTGCGGCGCATCGACGCATCCGCCTGCGGGATGTTGCGGGCGAGCGAGATCATGAGCGCGAACGCGTGCTCGGCGGCCGCGATGGTGTTGCCCGTCGGCGAGTTCACGACAGCGATGCCGTGCTGCGTGGCGGCGTCCACGTCGATGTTGTCCACCCCCACGCCCGCGCGCCCGATGCCGACCATCTTCGTGGCATGCCCGATGATGCGCTCGGTGACCTTCGTCTCGCTCCGGACGACCATCGCCTCGTAGTCGCCCACCATGGCGCACAGCTCGTCCTCGCTGAGGCCCTTGCGGACGTCCACGTGATGCCCGGCAGCCTTCAGCCGCGCAACGCCGAGCTCGTCGATCGGATCGGCTACCAGGACCCTGGCCACCACAGCCTCCGCGCTCTCGCCTCCCTCGTCGTTCCTGCGAAGGCAGGAACCTCGCAGCCCTTGTCTCCGTCATTCCCGCGAAGGCGGGAATCCAGGGCGCGGCGCAGCGAGCCGCGCGAGGGGGGGCGGCGGTGCCTCCGTCGTTCCTGCGAAGGCAGGAACCTCGCCTGGTCCCCCCTCCCTTGCGGGGAGAGGGTTAGGGTGAACCGGGGGACGGGGGTGAGGGTCCGCCGTCCGACAATCACGCCTGCCCCACCGCCGACGCCTGGCGCCCGAGCTTCGGCAGCGCATCCTTCAGCGCGCCGAACACATCGTCGATGTCCTCCTGGTTCACGTAGCCCATGTGGCCGATGCGGAACACACGCCCCGTGAGCAGGCCACGGCCCTCCGCCGCGATGATGTCGTACTCGTCGCGCAACATCGCGAGCAGCGCCTCGTCGGTGATGCCCTCCGGCACCCAGGCGGCCGTCACGGTGTTGGAGGCGAAACGCTCGTCCTTGGCAACGAGCCCGATGCCCATCGCCTTGAGACCGTCGCGCGTGTACTGAGCGATCTCCTGGTGGAAGTCGTACACCGCCTGCATGTCGCCGCGGGCGAGCATCTGCTGCACCGCGTAGTCGAGGCCGAACAGCAGCGAGATGGCAGGCGTCCAAGGCGTCTGCCCCATCTTCAGCGACTTCTCCGCCTCGGCGAGGCTGAAGTAGAACTTCGGCATCTTCGACGTCTCGGCAGCCTTCCACGCGCGCTCGCTGAAGCTGATCATCGCGAGGCCGGGCGGGCACATCCACCCCTTCTGTGAACCGGCGACCACCACGTCCAGCCCCCACTCGTCCACGGGGAGCTTGATGGAGCCCATCGAGGAGATGGCGTCCACGAGGATCATCTTGTCGAACTCGCCCTTCACGATGCCCGCGATGGTCTCGAGGTCGTTCGTGATGCCGGTGGACGTCTCGTTGTGCGTGACGAGCACCGTCGTCACGTCCGGGTCGTCCTTCAGGGCCTGCCGTATCTGCTCAGGGATGGCCACGTCGCCGTCCGGGAACTTCAGCTCGTTGACACTCGCGCCGTACGCCGACGCGATCTTGAGGAAGCGGTCGCCGAAGTTGCCGATGGTCACGCCGAGGACGCGTTCGCCGGGCGAGAGCGTGTTGACGACGGCGGCCTCCATCGCTCCGGTGCCGGACGACGTGAGGACGTACAGGTCGTTCTCGGTCTGGAAGGCGCGCTTGAGATTGGCGGTCGTGCGTCGCAGCATCTCGGCGAACTCGACGCCGCGATGGTCGATCATCTCCTTGCTCATCGCCTCGTAGACGTCCGGCGGGACGGGCGTGGGTCCGGGCAGGCGCAGGTTGGCCATCAGAGCCTCCTCTCAGGCGGGCGCGGCGCACTGCGGCGTATCGCAAACAGGGCAGCGCGGGCGCGCAGGGGTACGTCCAAAGCGGCGGCCCCAACCGGAACCGCCGCAGCGATTATAGGCGTTAGAGGGTCATCCCGACAACCGTCTGTGCGCCGTTTCACAAAGTCTGTGATCCGTCGTTCCTGCGCAGGCAGGAACCTCGCAGCCCCTTCCCTCGTCATTCCCGCACCGGCGGGGAATCCAGAGCACGCGGGCAGCGTGCACAGGGCCGCAGCCGGGGGCTGGGCGTAGGAGCGGATGGCAGAGGACGCTATGCTAGAATCCCGCCTGAACGACACCCAACACGGAGATTTCGCATGGACATCACGGCCCGCGTTCGAGACCTCGCGGACAAGGCACAACAGCAGCTGCCTCACATACAGACCGAAGAGGCGACCAAGCTTGCCCTCATCAACCCGTTCATCAGGGAAGTCCTGGGGTACGACACGACCGACCTCACTGAAGTAGTGCCCGAATACACGGCAGACGTAGGGGTAAAGAGGGGAGAGAAGGTGGACTACGCCATCTTCCGCGATGGTGAGCCACTCATACTCATTGAGGCCAAGAAGGCGGGCTCCCGCCTCCACGAGGAGGAGCCAAGCCAACTGTATCGCTATTTCACTACGACTCCCTCCGCCCAGTTCGGAATCTACACAGACGGTATCAAGTACCTCTTCTACTCGGATCTGGAAAAGGACAACATCATGGATCACCGTCCTTTCCTGATTCTCGACCTTCTCGACTCTGATTCTGCGCCTGTGGAAGAGGTCGCTAAGTTCGTCAAGTCAGAGTTCAACCCTCAGGCGATCCGGGCGTCAGCAAACGAACTGAAGTACACGCGGGCTATCAAGAGCGAACTACAACAGGAGGTCACCAACCCCTCTGAGGAGTTGGTCAAGCTACTCATGGGCCGCGTCTACACGGGGCTCAAGACCAAGGCCAAGCTTGAGCAGTTTACAGCGATGACCAGACGTGCTGCTCGTCAACTGATTCGCGATGAGCTCCGCGGAACCCTGAATACTGCCCTGGCCCAGGGAGACCCTACGGCTACCGAACTTGCCGATGGTTCAGACTCAATGCCTACGCCAGAGGATTCCGAAGACGAAGTCGTCACCACCGAAGCCGAACTCAACGGGTTCTACGCCGTCAAGGCAATCCTCCATGATTTGGTAGACCCTCAGCGGGTTACGCTACGCGACACCAAACGGGCGTGCACCATCATGCTCGACGACAACCAGCGCAAGCCGGTCTGCCGGTTCTGGTTCGATAAGAAGCAGAAGTATCTTGGCGTCTTTGATGCGGACAAGAAGGAGACGCGCTTACCCATCGACAGCGTGGACGAGATATTCGCCCACGCCGACACCCTGAGGGCAACCGCTGCGCGTTACGCGTAGCCCCTTACAGCCTGTCCCACTCTTCCTCGGTGAGACCGGCCTGCCGGAGTATGTCGCGAATCCTTAGGGGCGTCAGGTCGCGCGGATGCACAGCCACTGTCACCCTACTCCCGTTCATGTGGCGCAGCCGTACATGGCTGCCGCGCTGACGGATCTCCACGAAACCTGCGCGACGGAGGCGGCGTAGCGCCTCACGTGGTGGGAGCGGTCTGAGCGGCACGAACGGGAACCTGCACGCGGATGTACACGCCCTCGCCTTCGTCCGACTCAGGCAGTTGCTCTCCCTCGTCCTGTAAGCACTCGACGTGGAAGGAGACCATCTGGCGCAGGCTGTCGAGGGCGGCGTTTGTATCAGGGCCGCAGTCGCCGATTCCGAGCGTGGGAACGGCGGCGTCCATCTGGCTCGTTTCCTCGTCCCACGCAAGACAGACCTTGTATTGAACGTATTCGGCGTTCATTCGCAGCCTCCGTGCCATAGTGTACACCGGAGGCCCCCCACCCCCTACCCCTCCAGCGTCCCTTCCCCCTTGTACTCCTGTCCCAACTTCACGTACTCTTCCGCGTTCATCTGCACAAGCTCATAGTGCTTGTCCGTGAGCGGGCCGAGCACCTTAGCCGGAACGCCCGCGGCTATCGAACGGTCCGGCACGTTGCGCCCCTCCAGCAGCACCGCCCCCGCCGCCACGATGCACCACGACCCCACGTTCGACTTGTCGTTGAGCGTGCAGTTGTTGCCCAGCAGGCAATGATCGCCCACCGTCTCCGCGTGACACACGACCGCATGCCCGAGCGTCACGTAGTCGCCGATCGTGAGGTCGCCGTCGGCGTGGCAGATGGAGCCGTCCTGGATGTTGGTGCCCTCGCCGATGGTCATCGTCCCCCGGTCCGAGCGCAGCACGACCCCCGGCCAGATGGACGCGTACGCCCCGATGCGAACGTCGCCAACGACGTACGCGAACTCGCTGACGAACGCGGTGGGGTGGACCTGCGGGCTCTTCCCGCCAAGGCTGCGCAGCATGGGGACTCCTTCCGCGCTTAGAGTGAGAGCGCGTCCGGCAATGATACGCGAGGAATAATGGGGTTTGGACCGGCGGGAGCAACCGTTCCCCGGAAGATAGAGTGCCTGGCCGCGCAATGGCGCGAGCAGCCGGCCGAGGCAGCGCGGCTCGACGTGGCCATCGAGGAGAACCTGGCGACGGCGGGTATGGCCGGTAGACTCGCGGTCGGTCCGCCCTTACGATAGTCTCCGCAGCCGTGAGAAGGACCCCGCGATGGAGGAGGCTGGCAATGTCACCGAGACGCAGTAGACCGGAGGAGATTGGCGTCCGTGGGGAAGCCATCTACCGGGAGAAGATACGGCCCCTGGTGGAGCCAGCGCAGACGGGGAAGTTCGTAGTGATCGACGTCGATAGCGGGGATTACGAGATCGACGCAGAGGTTCTGGTCGCCTCCGCACGGCTGCGGGAGCGCCGGCCCGGCGCAGTCAGCTACGGCGTCCGCGTGGGCCACAGCGCAGCCTACAGTCTGGGTTGACAGCGTGAGGGCGGGTAGTGTTCGAAAGCTGGGCAGCAGGGTGACCCTGGACGTAGAAGTGGACGGGGCCACGGTCATTGAGGAAACCGGCCACAACTGACCAGTTGACTGTAGCAGGCCCCCGCGCACTCCCACTGCCGTATAATCGCCGCCGATGACGCTCTACGACCCGAATGCCACGAAGAAAGCCCAGGAAGCCGAACTCGCGTGGGAGCACGACGAGTTGCGCAGGACGCTCGAGCGCGCCCCCGAGTCGCAGGAGCGCTTCCTCACCGTCTCCGGCCGTGAGATCGACCGCATCTACACCCCCGCCGACGCCCCCGACCTCGACTACGCATCCGACATCGGCTTCCCCGGCGCGTACCCGTTCACCCGCGGCGTCTACCCCACCATGTACCGCGCCCGGCAGTGGACGCGACGCCAGATAGCCGGCTTCGGCACGGCGAAGTCCACGAACGAGCGCTACAAGTACCTGCTCGCCCACGGCCAGACCGGCCTCTCCACCGACTTCGACCACCCTACCCTGACCGGCTACGACTCGCTCCACCCCCTCTCCGAGGGCGAGGTCGGCAGGCTCGGCGTCGCGATAGACACCGCGCGCGACATGTCCGACCTCTTCGACGGCATCCCCATCGACAAGGTCAGCATCTCGCTCACCATCAACCACCCGGCCATCGTGCTGCTCTCGTTCCTGCTCGCGCACGCCGAGAAGGTCGGCGTGCCGTGGGACACCCTTCGCGGCACCGTGCAGAACGACTCCCTCAAGGAGTTCCACGGACAGAAGACGTTCGCCCTGCCCCCGCGCGGCGCGTACCGCATGACGATGGACGTCGTCGAGTTCTGCACCCGCAACGTGCCGAACTGGAACACGATCTCCATCTCCGGCTACCACACCCGCGAGGCAGGCTCGACCGCCGGCCAGGAGGTCGGCTTCACGCTCGCGCAGGGCATGGCCTACGTCGAGGGCGGACTGCAGCGCGGCCTCACGCCCGACGAGTTCGGCCCGCGCCTCTCGTTCTTCTTCGGCGTCCACATGGACTTCTTCGAGGAGGTCGCCAAGCTCCGCGCGGCCCGGCGCCTCTGGGCGCGCATCATGAAGGAGCGCTACGGCGCGACCGACCCCCGCGCGATGCTCTGCCGCTTCCACTCCCAGACGCTCGGCTCGACCCTCATCCGCGAGGGCGCGCTCAACAACCTGATACGCGGCACGACCCAGGCGATGGCCGCCGTCCTCGGCGGTACGCAATCGCTCCACGTCAGCGGCTACGACGAAGCCCACGACATCCCCTCCGAGGACGCGATGCGCATGTCGCTCAACACGCAGCGCATCATCGGCAACGAGACCGGCGTCGCCAACACCATCGACCCGCTCGGCGGCTCGTTCTTCATCGAGAAGCTCACGAACGAGATCGAGGAGGAGGGGCTCGCCTACATCCGCACCATCGAGGACATGGGCGGCGGGGAGGGCGTGCTCGCCGGCATGTTCGCCGCCATCGAGAACGGCTACATCGAGCGCGAGATCTCCGAGGCCGCGTACGACTACCAGGAGCGCATCGAGGAGCACGAGTACAAGGTGCTCGGCCTCAACGAGCACGAGGAGGACTCCGTCCCGCCACCCGAGCTCTACGAGCACGACGACGACGAGGAGGAGCGCCAGATCGCCCGACTCGAAGCCGTCATCCACGAGCGCGACGCCGCCCGTACCGATGCCGCGCTCGAAGCCCTGCGGCAGGCCGCGCGCGGAACCGAAAACACGATGCCCTTCATCCTCAACGCCTCCCGCGCCGACGCCACCGAGGGCGAGATCATGGGCGCCCTCCGCGACGTCTTCGGCGACCACGAGGACCCCGGCATCTTCTAAGCAATGACGATCTCACATACTCGCCATGCGCTCCGCTGCCACGGACGCGTTGACGCTCGCCAGGGCGGTGGATAGCCTTGAATCAGAGGCCCAGGCGGCTTGGAAGTGAGTCGAAGGAGAGACCCATGGCAGAGATAGACATCGAGATCGCTGCCTACGAACGCAACCGCGACAGCCTCGAAAATGACCACTTCGGCAAGTGGGTGGTCTTCCACGACGAGAAGTTCATAGGAGCGTTCGACGACTTCGAAGAAGCTGCGCAGACCGCAGTCGCACGCTTCGGACGCGGCCCGTATCTCATCAGGCTCGTTGGGGAAGGCCCACGCGTACTTCCTGCGTCTGTGCTCTATGGCTGACTTGGAGTGCGGGTTCGCCAGTCCGGGCCTTCTGCAGATGCACGGGCCGACAATCCCGGTGCAGGTCGGTTTCGATCCAGACTTCCTACCCGGCGGCGGCCCCCCGGCGCTACCCGACTCGTCGGTGCCGTCCCTCATCGACACCGGAGCGAGCATCAGTTGCATCGACTCGCAGTTGGCCGAAGAGTTGACCCTCCCTATCATCGGTCGGGCTGCGGTTGCAGGTGCTCACGGCCCTGGAGAAGTGAACGAATATCTCGCGCACATATACGTCCCTGTGTTGAACATCACGATCCATGGGCGGTTTAACGGCGTCCACTTGCGGGCCGGAGGACAGCCGCACGACGTACTCCTGGGCCGTACTTTCCTCCAACGCGTGACCATGCACTATGAAGGAACGTCCGGCAGGGTCGTGGTGAGCGCGTAACCAACGGTGATCTGAACCATGACGACACCCAAACCCACCAAAGTCATCCTCGCGAAACTTGGACTCGACGGCCACGACCGCGGCATCAAGGTCATCGCCAAGGCGCTCGAGAAGGCCGGCATGGATGTCGTCTACATGGGCATGCGCGTCACGCCCGAGCAGGTCGTCGACCGCGCACAGCGGGAGGACGCCGACGTCATCGGCATCTCGCTCCTCTCCGGCGCGCACAAGCCGCTCATGACCCGCCTGATGAAGGTCGTCGACGAGCGCGAGATGCGCGGCGAAACGCTCATCCTCCTCGGCGGCACCGTCCCCGACGGCGACCGCGAAGCGCTCGAGGAGATCGGCATCGACGGCGTCTTCCCCGTCGGCTCCAGCCTGCGCGACATCGAGGCGTTCATCAAGGAGCGTCTGTCGGACGGAATGCCTGAGTAGGAGTGGCGGAAGCGGACTGTCATGCTGAGCGCAGTCGAAGCATCTCTCGGGAAGCGGTTGTCATGCTGAGCGAAGTCGAAGCATCTCTCGGGAAACGTTCCGCTCCGCTGACTGCACCCGACGGAGATCACCACCCATGACCCCTGATTGGCCCCCAACCTACGACCCCTCCTACGTCCCTCCTGAGGACCAGGAATACTGGGACCCCACCCTGGAGACGATGCCCCCGCAGGAGCGCGACGCCCTCATCGTGGCCAAACTCCAGCGCCAGGCGGCGTGGGCGTACGAGCGCTCGCCGTTCTACCAGAAGCGCTGGGGCGAGGCCGGCTTCCACCCCGATCAGCTCAGAACGCTGGACGACATCGAGCGCATCCCCATCATCACGAAGGAAGACCTCCGCCAGGACCTCCTCGCCAACCCGCCCTTCGGCAGCAACATCGCCGACGACTGGCAGAACATCCTGCGCGTCCACGGCTCGTCCGGCACCACCGGCATCCCCACCATCATCGCCATCAGCAAGGGCGACTGGGAACGCATCGGCGAGGCGCACGCGCGCGTCGAGTGGGGCGCTGGCGTGCGCCCCAGCGACACCGTGTTCATGGCCGCCCCATTCTCCCTCTACATGGGCGCGTGGGGGATGCTCGTCGGCGCGGAGCGCATGGGCGCGAAGTGCTTCCCGTTCGGCGCGGGCGCGCCGGGGCAGACCCGCATGGCCGTGCGCTGGTGCCTCGCCGCCAAGCCGTCCGTCTTCTACGGCACGCCGTCGTTCTGCCTCTACCTCGCTGAGACCGCCCGCGAGGAGGGCGTCGACCCCAGGGAGTTCGGCTTCCGCACGCTCTTCTTCTCCGGCGAGCCCGGAGCGTCCATCCCCGCGACGCGACGCACGCTGGAAGAGGCATACGGCAACCCCGTCATCGTCGACAGCGGCTCGACCGGCGAGATGTCGCCG
>DAOUHT010000200.1:0-2881 GCA_034428375.1 Dehalococcoidia bacterium
GAAGGTGACCTCGTTCCGCTCTCGGACTTCGGAAGCCAGGGTGCGCCCATCCATTACAAGGCATGGGTCTGCACCAACCCGGACTGCGGGTTCAACCTGAAGATCCGCAACGGCGACGTCTACATCAACGAGCCCATCAACAACGGCGCCATGCAGGCGGGCAGGTCCCGCTAGCGCCCGCTGTCCGCTCCTGTGTCATGCTGAGCGGAGCCGAAGCACTCTCGGGGAACGTTCGTGTATCACAGCGCTTTTCTTCGGGAACCGCACAGCCCCCGTGTACGTAGTCGTTGATGATGAGTCCCTCTGAACCCACGGCTGACCCCGCACACACACGGCGTGTGCCCGTGCTCGGCATCGCGTTGTTAACCGTGGGAGCGCTCCTGCTCGCCGCCGCAGCGGCCTACTACGCCTACGGCTTCTTCGCCGGACGCGACCTCGAACGCCTCGACGTCACCGTCACCGAGCCCGTCAGCGAGACGTTGCCCCGTGCGACTGGTACCGCGCTTGAAGGGCCGTCGCCCGCCGCGCAGGAGCTCTACCCCGGCTCGCTCATGCCCGCCCGGCAGTGGGCCGACCCGCGCGGCGCGATCAATCTCGGCGTGCCGGACCTGGAGGGCTTCGTCCCCCTCAGCAACGAGGGACAGCCCCACATCGCCGGGGTCGTCGGGAGGGCGGAGCGCATCGTTATCCCGCAACTCAACGTCGACGCCGAGGTCGAGGAGCTCAGCATCATCAACCTCGCGTCGAGCGCCGCGTACGAGACACCCGCGTTCACGGTCGGCCACATCCCCACGACGCCGAACCCGGGCTCGGCGGGCAACGGCTGGTACTTCGGTCACCTGGAGAACCCTATCCAGGGCGAGGGCAACGTCTTCCTGCGGCTGCCGGAGATCGCCGACCTGCTGCGCGACGGCGACGACGTGCACGTCATCCTCACGTCGGACGGGCGCGAGTACCTCTACCTCGTGAATGGCACGAGCACCACGCACGCCGACGACCTCGCGCTCTACCCGTCGGACGACGCCCGCATCTCGCTCGTCACCTGCTTCCCGCGGCTCAAGTACGACCAGCGCCTCATCGTCACCGCGCAGCTCGTCGCCTTCAGGGATGCCCCTGCGCCGGAAAGCACGTGAATCCGCCCCACCGGAAGCGCGTAGAATAGAAGTGATGGACTGCACCCTGTCTGATCCCTTCCCCCTTGATGGGGGTGAATGGGCATGACCACTCGCACCACATCCGTATGGAACCTCCTGCGAGCGGCAGCCGCCGCGCTGCTCGTCCTCGCGCTCGCCGCCTGCGCCTCGAATGAAGTAACTGTCGTCACCGAGCCTCAGGCCGACACTCCAACACCTGCCCCAACGAACACGCCTGTACCAGCGCCCACCGATACACCTACGCCCGCCCCGACGAACACGCCAACGCCGGCGCCTGTCGACACACCGACGCCGGTGCCCCAACCTACTGACACCCCCGCTCCGGTGCCTGCGGCCACGCCGCAGCCAATCAACACGCCTACCCCAACGCCGCGGCCAACGAACACGCCCACGCCAAGGCCGGCTCCCACCAACACCCCCACCCCCGTCCCCACGGACACGCCGACGCCGGAACCTGCGCCTGCAAGCGGCTGGCGGACGGACATCGCCACCGGCTCCGACATCGGCGAACGCGCAACCGACGCCTCCCTGACCCTCCCGGACGGCTCCACTACGACCATCGAGTCCGCAGCCGGAGGAAGGGGGCTCATCCTCTACTTCTTCGCCACGTGGTGACCGTCCTGTAACGCCGAGTTACGGACGTTAACCAGCCTCTACAACGACTACAGCAGCGATGTCGAAGTCGTGGCTGTCGCCTTCAACCAGAACGCCGACCAGCTCGGCGCGCACGCCGAGCGGCAGCGCTACGCCGGAGTGTTCGCCGAGGGTCCTGCATCGCTCGTCCGCGACTACAACGTCCGCCAGCAATCGTCGTGGGTCGGCATCGGGCGCGACGGCGCCATCCTCAACAGGCGCGGCTACGGCGCGGATGGCGCGTCCTTCTGGCGCGGCGTCCTGGACACGTTGCGCGCTTCCTGATCCCCGTCGTTCCTGCGCAGGCAGGAACCCCGCCCCCTGCCCGGTGTAGGGGCATCCCCTTGTGGGTGCCCCTGCCTGATCCCCTCTCCCCTTGCGGGGAGAGGGCAACGCGCTTTAGCGCGCGGTGAGGGTACTGAGGGCGCTGGTAAGGGTCGACATACGATTCGTGGTGAGCCCGTCGAACCACAAACCCCCGCCACCCCCATCCTGTCCATCCCGGTAAGTGTCCCACGCCGCATTGACACCCTGCCTGCCCGCGCCTAGCCTTACCGGCCAACGGACCGCACTATGACTACGCGCACCACATCCGCATCGCGCCTCGCCAGGGCAGGGGCAGCCCTGCTTCTGCTGCTGGTGACGCTGGCCGCCTGCGGCTCGGACCCCACCGCGACACCGGCACCGCAACCCACCCCAACCCCGGAGCCGGAGCCCACCACCACCCCGAAGCCAGCCTCGGACGGCATGGCTGCCGGGGCCTGGCGCACCGACATCGCCGTCGGCTCCGACCACGGCGACCGCGCCGCCAACGCGTCGATAATGCTCCCGGACGGCTCCACCGGCACCCTCGAATCGGCCGCCGGAGGGCGTGCCGTCCTCCTCTACTTCTTCGCTACGTGGTGACCGTCCTGCCGCGGCGAGGCTCGCACGCTGGACGCCCTCTACGACGACTACAAGGGAGACGTCGAGTTCATCCACGTTGCCTTCAACGAGGACGCTGCGAAGCTGGACTCATACGCCAGAGGCGAGGGCTACGACTGGATCTTCGCCGAGGCCGAGCAGGGCACACAGCAGGCCTTCAACATCCGCTC
>DAOUHT010000201.1:0-9917 GCA_034428375.1 Dehalococcoidia bacterium
TTGCGCGCACAGTTGCGGGCGCAGGCGCTCGGGATACTGGAGAGCTTCGACGTAACGGTGGCCCCGGCGTACGCGCAGTTCCCGCCGCGCATCGCGGACACGAAGAGCGAGCCTCCGACAAAGGATGCGGCAGTGGAGCAGATGCGGAAGTACGGCTTCCACACGCCCGCGAACTACTCCGGCGCACCCGCGATGTCCGTTCCGATGGGCTTCTCCGACGACGGCCTGCCGATAGGGCTGCACGTGATGGCGAAGCGCTTCGACGAGACGTCGATCTTCCGCATCGCCCACGCCTACGAGCAGGCCACGCCCTGGCACACCATGCGCCCGCCGTACGGGGATGAAGGGTAGGCGGGGCAGGGCACTGCACTCACCCTTGAGGTGGGCCTAGAGAGGGTTGCGCCAGCGGAGACCGGGGAAGCGGCTGAAGTCGCTGTCGTTCGAGTGAACCTCCGCCTGGAATTCCATCGCCAGGGCTGCAACGTGCGCATCGGTGACGAGGTTCGCGCCGACTCCGGCCGCGGCGAGGTTGCGCCGGAGGTAGGTGAGATGGTCGGTCCCGGGGTTGACCGACGTAACGTGAGGAAACCGGAACCACTCACGCACATAGTCGACGGCTTCTTCCGGGCCCAGTGGACGCGCAATTGCCTTCTGGTGGGTCATTAAGCGGACGAAACCAATGGCGACCACCCATGGTATGCCTATGCGCTCGGTGCCGTTCACCAGGCCCTCCCACCACTCCCGCGCGGGATCGTGGAAGGGCGCGCCCTCATTGTGGGCATAGATGAGCAAGTTGACGTCGGGGATGATCAAGTGGCACTGGACTCTGTGAACTCTTCAGTCTCCAACTGATCGTTGAGTTGGTTCAGCTTCATGGGGTCCACGCCAGGAGCAAGACCGCTTTGGTTCGGTACGACCCGGTATCGAGGCATCGGAGGATTCTCGGAGCCGGGAGACATTCCACGACGCAGGGTATCGTTTACCACACGCTTGAACGGTTTGTTCTGCGATCGTGCCTGCTCCTTCAGCGAGTCGGCCAGGTCGTCGTCAAGGGTCAGTGTGGTTCTCATGGAAGCATCATAGCATATAAAGATATTGATGCTATGATGCTTCACTCTCGAATCACGCGCGGAAGGTGTGAGGGGGGCATGGGTAACCACAAGGGTTCCCCCTACAGCGCTGCGGGTAACTGTTCAGACTTCGTGAGGGAGGACGTGGCAAGGTCTTCGTCGTTCCTGCCCTTCCCGTCATTCCCGCCCCTTCCCGTCATTCCCGCGCAGGCGGGAATCTCGCTCCCTGTCTGTGGGGATGAGGCGAGGTCCACTCTCACGCGAAGGCTGCGGGGTTGCGCGCTAAAGCGCGGGCCTCCGCAGGAACGACGAACTCATCAACTCTGAACAGTTACGGCTGCGGGATTCCCGCCTTCGCGGGAATGAGAAGATTCAGCGCTTCTCGCGGAGGAGGCAACCTGCGCCTTCGATGGGGTCGGTGATGTGAGCGAGGGAGAGGGCGCGCCAGAGGGTGGCGGAGTGGGAGGTGACGACGGGCTTGCCGATGATCTGTTCGAGGTTCTCAGCGACGGACATGGCGTCGTAGTTCATGCAGCTGATGAACAGGGCGTCCGGCTCGAGCGCGTAGGCTTCCTGCCAGGCGTCGAGGCAGAACGTGCGAATCTCGTCCGGCGTCACGCGGCAGTATTGCCTGCCTGAGGTGAGGCCCATGCCGCGCATGAGCACGGGCGTGATGCCGGCTTCCAGCAGGTAGGTGGCCTCGTGCTCGTTGTGGCTGTCGACGTAGGGGCTGGTGAGGACGACGCGCCCCGCTCGGAGGTGCTGGAGCGCCTCGACGCAGGCGAGCATCGTGGAGGTCGCCGGGATGCCGGTGCTCTCCCAGATGTCTTCGCAGAAGGCCTGGTCCCCCTCGAAGCCGCGCAACGCGCCGCTCACGGTGCAGCAGTAGGCGATGGCGTCGACGTCGGCCGTGACGAGCTCCTCAACGGCGCGGGGAGCGTTCTCCTCCATGCGGATGAGGCCGTCAGGGCCGCCGGTGTGGAGCATGCGCGACGTGTGGAAGGTGACGCCGTCCGGCGCGAGCTGGTAGTAGCGCGGCTCGGTTACGACCTGCCCGCTGGTGGTGATGAGGCCGATGCGCTTGCGCCACTGTAGTGGTTCCATGGTCTCGCTCCTGGGGGCTACGACATGCCGTAGAGGCGGAGAGCGTTCTCCCGGAGGACGTTGCGGCGGAGCGTCTCGTCGATGTCCTCGCGGGCGAGCATCTCCTGCACGTTGTGAGGGTACTCGGAGTCCCAGTGCGGGAAGTCCGACGCGAAGAAGAGCTTGTCGTTGCCGATGACGGACGCGGTGTAGGGGAGCATCTTCTCATCGGCCTCGGAGTGGAAGTACCAGTTGCCCTGCTGCACGTACTCGGTGGGCGACTTGCGAAGCATGGGCGCTTCGTCGGCGCCGCGTATCTTCCACTTCTCGTCCATGCGCTCCAGCCAGTAGGGCACCCATCCGCATCCGGCCTCCATCCAGCCGACGCGCAGGTCAGGGAAGAGCTCCGGGATGCCGGCGAACATCATGCTGATCATGTGACGGAAGAGGCCGACCGGGAAGCAGAACGTGTTGACCTCGATGAAGCGCTGGAAGTCGTCGGCCGCGAGGTGGTGGATGCCCTGGGTGGAGGAGTGGACGGCGAGCATGACGCCGAGCCGTTGCGCCTCCTCGTAGAGCGGGAAATACTGCGCGCGTCCGAGCGGCGGGTGCGCGCCGATGGCCGAGAGCATCGCGCCGGAGTGTCCGCGTTCGGTGACGGCGCGCCGCAACTCCTTCACGGCCTCGTCGACGTCCTGGAGCGGGAGGAGCGCCACGCTCTTGAGTCGCGGGCTGACGCTCGTGAACTCCTCGTGGAGGAAGTCGTTGTAGGCGCGGCAGACGGCGACCGCGACGTCCGGCTCCCAGATGAGCGCCGCGGTGAAGCCGATGGACGTGGGGTAGAGGATGGCGGTCTCCATGCCGCCTTCGTCCATGGCGTCGAGCCACGTCTGGGCGTCCTTCGCGACGGAGCCGAGCCGCCCGCCGAGGTTGATGTCCCAGTAGTTGTGCCCCGCGCGTATCTGGCCGCCCCGCGAGCGGTAGGGCTCGTCCATGTAGGGGCGTATCTGGTCCTCGGACTCGGTGACGTGTCCGTCGCCGTCGACGATGCCGAATGGTGTCTGCATGGCGGGATGTTACTCCACGCCGCATGTTCGCGCAGCGTTCATGGTTTGACAGGCTCACCACGAACGGAGCACGTGAGGGAGGGCGGAACACGTAGCGCGGAGAGGGTCGGATAGACTCTCCGCATGGCTGGACGGTTCAGTGCGCTGCGGCATAGGGATTTCCGCCTCTACTGGGTGGGATTCGTCATCGCCGTATCCGGCCAGCAGATGCAGTGGATGATCGAGGGCTGGCTGATCTACCAGCTCTCCGGGTCGGCGGTGCTGCTGGGCGTGAACGGCATCGCGCAGATGATCCCCTCCGTTGCGCTCACGCTGTTCGGCGGGGCGCTCGCGGACAAGTTCGACCAGCGGAAGCTGCTCATCGCGATGCAATTGCTGTTCATCGTGGTGCTGGGGACGCTGTCGGTTGTAGGGCTCATGGGCGAGCTGACGGCGTGGCACGTGATAGCGGGAGGCTTCGCACTGTCGGCCATCGGCGCATTCGAGGGGCCCGCGCGGCAGGCGATGTTCCCACACCTGGTGCGGCGCGACGCGATGCCCAGCGCGGTGGGGCTGAACGCGATGATCCACCCGGCGACACGCGTGGGCTCGCCGGTTGTGGGCGGGCTGGTCAGCGAGTTCGTGTTCTCGACATCGGAGTCGGCGAGCGTGGCGGGCGGCGTGGTGTTCGCGATCACGGTGGTGGCAGTGGCAGTGTACGCGGCGCTGCTGTGGCGGGTGCACCTGCCGCCGGTGGTGCGGTCGCAGGGGCGCAACATGCTTGCAGACATGGCTGCGGCCCTGGGGTACATCCGGCGCGAGCGGATATTCGTATTCCTCATCGGCACGGCGTACTGGAATATGGCGTTCGGCGTCGCGCTGGCGGTGCTCTTCCCGATATTCGCGAAGGACGTGCTGGGCGTCGGACCGGAAGGCCTCGGCTACATGTGGGGCGCGACGGGCATCGGCAGCGTGACCGGCGTCTTCATCGCATCGAGCCTCACCGCGCCGAACCAGCAGCGCGCGCTGTTCACGAGCGGAGCGGTCACGATGGGCGTGTTCTCGATAGGGTTCGCACTGTCGGAGTGGTACTGGGCGTCGCTGGGGCTGCTGTTCGCGTACGGCACGGGAGCGTCGATGGTGAACGTCGCCGTGCAGACGAACCTGCAGATGCTGGTGGCGAACGAGTTCCGCGGGCGCGTCATGGGGATATGGAGCATGGTGCACACGAGCGTCCGTCCCTTGGGCGAGCTGCAGTTCGCGGGCGTTGCCGCGCTGGCGTCCGCGCCGGTCGCGGCCATCGTAGGCGGCGTCGCGGTGCTGGCGTATACGCTGGGATACCTCTGGCGGAGCAAGCAGGCGTCACGTCTGGAGGACCTGCGCGCGGGGTCGCAAATCCGGGAGGATGGGTAAGCACGACAGCAGGGTGGTTCCACAAGCTCACCACGAGCGGCTTACGGCTCTCTGCTCGATGGCGCGCCACTGAAAGGCGGGCGTGGTAAAGTGGGGCGCACCTACTACTGAGACTGGCGAGAGGAGCGAGAAATGGCAGTCGTTGACCTGCGGGAAGCAGAAGTCCCCGACAAGATGGATCTGTGGGAGTCGGGAGACCCCTATTTCGACTGGATCGAGCGCGAGGGGATCAAGCGTATCGTCGAATACAAGTTCGAGGACCTGAACGACGTCGAGCTCGGCGACTGGGAGCGCAAGGGCGGCAAGGGCGCGGTGATCAACATCCCGAACGCGATGCTGCCGAACGACGCGCACCTGGTGGAGATCAAGCCCGGCGGCAAGTCGGAGCCCGAGAGCCACATGTACGAAGAGGTGATGTACGTCGTCTCCGGCCGCGGCGCGACCAGCGTGTGGCTGAGCGAGGGCCAGAAGGCGACGTTCGAGTGGGCGGCGGGCAGCCTGCTGGTCATCCCGCTGAACGCGTCGTACCAGCACTTCAACGGCAGCGGCACCGAGCCTGCGCGCTATGTCTCCATGACGAACGCGCCGCCCGTGATGCGCATGTTCCGCAGCAACGAGTTCGTCTTCAATAACCCGTTCCACTTCATGGACCGGTTCTCCGGCGAGGACGAGGACTTCTTCAACGGGCAGGGGACGCTCTACCAACGGAAGGGCACCAAATTCGGGACGATGTGGAAGACGAACTTCGTGCCGAACGCCGACATCATGAAGCTGTGGAAGTATCGCGACCGCGGCGCCGGGGGCATCAACACACACTTCGACCTTGCGGGCAACGTGACGGGGGCGCACATCTCCGAGTTCCCGGTCGGTACCTACAAGAAGGGCCACCGCCACGGCCCGGGCGCGCACCTGGTCATCCTGGGCGGCGTCGGCTTCTCGGCGCTGTGGTGGGACAACGACAAGCCCGAGTACGAGATCGCGCCGTGGAAGAAGGGCGGCATGGTCATCGTCCCCGCGGACGCGACGTACCACCAGCACTTCAACACCGGCCCCGAGCCTGCGCGCTACCTCGCGCTGCGAAGCGGCGACGGCCAGCCGAGCCAGTGGGGCGAGTCGAACGTCAGCATCAAGGAAGGCGGGATGCAGATCGAGTACGAGGACGAGGACCGGGAGATTCACCGGTACTTCGAGTCCGAACTCGAGAAGAACGGCGCGCCTTGCCGGATGAAGGCGTTCATCCCGTACTGCACCGGCGAGGTCGGCCCCACCAGCGAGCGCGACACGTAGGCGACGCCAGGAGCATAGCGTGATGTAGGGGCAGCCCTTGTGGCTGCCCCTTACGTTTGTGGCATCCACGCGGGGCGCCCCTACACGTCTGCCTTCCCCCGTATGCCCTGCTCGGGCACTCTGGATTCCCGCCTTCGCGGGAATGACGGGTGAGGGCGGGAATGACGGGTGAGGGCGGGAATGACGGGTGAGGACGGGACTGGCGGATATCACGCCAGCAGCAGGTCCGTGAGCCAGTCTTCGAGCAGCGCACGCACCTCGTCGGCGCATTCGCGGAGACCGTGGCCCGCGTCGGGGTAGGTGACGAGTTGCTTGGGGCCGGACGCCCAGTCGATGATCGTCTCTGCGTTCACGAGCGGGAGGACGACGTCGGCTTCGCCGTGGACGACGAGCAGCGGCCTGCCGCCGAGGAGCGCAGCGTCTTCCGCGCCCATCGTCTGGCTCGCGAGCGCAACCACGCCCCGCGCGTGTGTCGTGTAGCGCGACGCAGAGATGACGACGCCCCCACCGAAGGAGTGCCCCACGAGCGCAACACGCTGATAGCCGAGCGCCGCCATGTGCCAGACGGCGGCGAGCACGTCCAGCGTCGACTCGTCGAGGTTCGCAGGGTAGCGGTAGTTGACACGCAGCGAGGCGATGCTGCGCATCGCGAGACGGACGGCAAGGTCGCGGTAGAGGCCATTCGCCGGGCCGTCGAAGCCGCCCCTCGCGCCTGCGGCCCAGACGACGCCGATGCCGCGCTCTTCATTCGGACGATGCAGGATGCACGCCACGTCGCCGCGCGTCGTGTGGAGCGTCAGGCCGTCGCCGGGTTGGCCGTCAGGGGCGGGGGTATCGTCCGCACCAAGCAACTCGATGGAGTAGCGCTCGTACAGCGGAGCGCTTCGGTCGTCGTCGGGGGAGAACATGGGGATATTGCAAGACCTTGTCGCGCGCCTATCGGGTGAGGGTTGCAATAACCGTGGCCACGAAGGCGGCTCCCATCGTTCCGATGAGGGTGACGAGGAGGCGGTTGGTCAGGTCCTGGGTGCGCTGGAAGGCATTCATTCGGGCGTCGACGCGCTCGGCGAGCATGCCAACCTGGGTGTTAAGGCGCTCAAGCCGCTCTCTCGTTTCGGCGTGTTGGGTGGCGTTCTCGGACTTGAATGCACTGAATTCGTCGTAGGTGACCATGGGTATCGCGTTCCTCGTGCTTGGAGTCTTCGCTTGAGAATATTGTACCCGGTCTGGACAAGGCGCAATGGCCTTGTGTCGCATTCCACAGGTTGACCCTTGCCGTCCGAGGCGTAGAGTATGGCGCGCAAGGGAAGGAGGCACGACGATGACAACGACAGTGGATGTAAAGAGCTTCGTTGACGAATTGGTGGCGGACGTGGTGCAGCCTGCCGCGGACGCACTGATGGACACACGCTACTTCCGCGACCTGCGCGCGGGCACGCTGACGATACGGCGGCTGCAGGGCTACGCGCTGCAACACACGTGGTTCAACCGCGCGCTGCTCAAGAGCGGTGCAGTACGCATGATCAAGGCGTCCGACAACCCCCGCGCGTTCAGGGACATGGTCGCGGGCATCGTCGCGGAGCACGACCACCCGGACCTCTGCCAGGAGTTCGGCATCAACATCGGGCTGACGGACCGTGACTTCGAGGAGATGGTGCCGGTGCACGAGGTGCTCTGCCACACGAGCGTCATCGTGGCGTCGGCGCTCATCAACACGTGCCCGGCGGCGGGCAGGGCGTCCGGCCTGACGAACGAGACGATGGTGCAGCGGTACTCGACCGAGCTTTTCAACTACCTCCAGGAGGCGCCGTACAACATCCCGGCGGAGCACCTGGAGTTCTTCCGCATCCACGGCATCGTCGACGTGGACCACGCCGCAGAGGCGGCCGAGGCCGTCGTGCGCCTCATCCGCGACGACCGTGACATCGAGATGGTGCGGCACATGGCGGAGACGCAGGTGCGGCTGAAACTGGGCAAGTTCGAAGGGATATACGACGCCTACGCCTAGGGATACGCCCTTCGACAGGCTCAGGATGAGCGGAACCATAACTAACGCAACTCAAAAGGAGACAGCGATGCAGGTGCGGAAGATCAGCGAGGTCGAGAAGGAACCGGCGGCGGGCCCGCTCTTTACGAGCGACGACGTGGCGCGTCAGCCGCTCGCGCCGGACAGCGACGACTTCAACGTGAGCGTGGTCAGTTTCGGGGTCGGCGTGCGGAACAAGTTCCACTACCACGAGAGCGACCAGCTCCTTATCGTGACGGAGGGCCACGGCGTGGTCGTGACGGAGAGCGGCGACCGGGCGGAGGTCGAGGCGGGCGACGTCGTGTTCGCACCTGCGGGCGAGAAGCACTGGCACGGCTCGTTGCCCGACACGTCGTTCGCACACATCACCGTGACGCGCAAAGGCGGCCAGACGACGCAGACCGAGGAGTAGGCGGATCAGTTCAGCGGGTGGTCCGCGTAGCCGACCTCACAGGCCGCGGACGTGGAGTGGCGTCCGAGGAGAGGCTGAAGGCGGTTCATCTGCTCGGCGAGCCCAGGCGTCGCTTCGCCCGACTTCAGCGTGTCCTCAGTCTCCCAAAGCATCACGATCGTCCCGCGCGTGTGACCGTCGCGGAGCACGTACGCGCCATCGTACCCAGGCAACCTGCGCATCTCCGGTACGACGAGGCGCTCGAACGCCTCCTGCGCGTCGTCGAATAACGGCCCGCTCTCGACCTCGAAGGTGATGACTCTCGCGTGCATGCGGGAGACTCTATCACGTCGCCCCGGCTACAACCCCTTCACCCTCGGCGCGACGTCCGATGCCAGGAACTCCGGCACGGTGTCGTCGTGGAAGTCGAGATGCTGGAACTGCACCTCGCTGATGCCGAGCTCCGCGAGCCTGCCCAGTTGGTCGATGACCTCCTCCGCGCCGCCGGCAAGCGATCCGCGCTCACGCAGGGCGGCCTTCCTCTCCTCGAGGGCGCCTATCCCCGTCATCCTGGGGAAGCGGTCCATGTTGCGCTCGATGATCGGATCGTCCGGGCCGACGAATGCGAACGTCATCATCGTCTTCCGTATCGACGCCGGGTCGCGTCCGAGCGCCTCGCAGTGCGCGTCGAGGATGGCGATGCGCTCCGCTAGCGTCTCCGGCGGTGCGTTGACCGTGTTCCACTCGTCGGCGTACTGCGCGGCGTACCGCAGCGTGCGCTTCGGTCCGTTGCCGCCGACGAGCAGCCACGGACGCCCCGCCGCGGGCTTCGGCAGCACGTCGATGTCGCGCAGCTGGTAGTACTTCCCATCGAACGAAGCCGGGCCTTCTCCCCACATCGCCCTCATCAGCTGGATGGCCTCGCCCAGACGCGCCGCGCGCTCGGCAGGCTCAGGGAAGGGGATGCCGTAGGCGTCATGCTCCGGCTGATGCCAGCCGTTGCCGACTCCCATCACGAAGCGTCCGCCGCTGAGCAGATCGATCTGCGCAGCCATCCTGCCCACGTCGACGGGGTGCCGGAACGTTACCGGCGCGACGAGCGGCCCGAACCTGATCGTCGACGTTTCCCTCGCCGCAACGGCGAGCGACGTCCACGTCTCCAGCGACGCCCGCTGGTCGTTGATGAAGTAGTGGTCGGAGCGGAACACCGACGGGAAGCCGAGCCGCTCCGCCAGGTGCAGGATGTGCAGCCACCGGTCCCAATCGAGATCGTGCTGTCCCTCTACCATCAAGCCAACGTCCATGGGTCGCCTCGTTCCTGAAGATGGACGACAGTTTAAGGGATGGGGACCCCGTAGGGGCGGTTCGCGAACCGCCCCTACGCCACGCACCGCGAACTGGCCCCACGCCACACATGACGCACCGCCCCTGCGCCCCGGCATGACGACTCCCCGCGTGCGGTGTAGGATTGCGGCGTTGCACAGCATTCGTTTCCAAGGAGGGCTGCGATGGCAGAGCGCGTGTGGGAGAAGTACCTGAGCGAGGCAGACCTGGAGCACGTTGCAGCGAGCGGACACAAGACCCGCGGGGTCGGGAGAGCG
>DAOUHT010000202.1:0-22129 GCA_034428375.1 Dehalococcoidia bacterium
CGCAGCTCGAACGCAGGGCTTCACGGCGAACGATAGCGCGACAGGAACGCCGCCAGCGTTCCGCCGCAAAACGCGCACGCAAGCGCCGCTTCTTCATGGCGGGCGGCCTCATCATCGCCCCGGCCCTCCTCACCGGCCTCGCCCCGCCCTCATTCGGCGTCACGCCGACTCCCGTCGATCCGCAACCGCGCGACATCGCCGGGACGCAGCTTGCCATCCAGGAAGGTGATCTGCTCGAACCCGGCGCAACGGCCGAGTACGACACCTCGCCGCCCACGTCCGGCCCGAGCTGGGCTGAAGCCGCCGCATGGGGCGTCCACGAGGAACAGGTGGCAGACGAAGCCGTCGTGCGCAACCTTCGCAACGGTGCCGTTGTGTTCAACTACCAACTCTCCAGCGACTCGCAGCGTGCGGAGCTGCAGGCGTTCGTCGAATCGCTTCCCGGGTACCCGGACTGCTACGTGATGCAGCCGCACTCCGCAGTTACCGAAGGAGAGATTGAGATCACTGCGTGGGGCTGGCTGGACACCGTAACGCCCAGCGACACCGGCGCCATGCGTGACTTCGTAGACGACCATCGCGCCAATGGCCCGGACGCAGAGTCCCGTGGTGAGTCCTGTGGCTCGGGAAGCGGCGCGTGATGCGCTTTACCGCGCGCCGTTACCCGTCATTCCCGCGAAGGCGGGAATCCAGGACGTCGGCATCCCTGCCTGACCGCAAGGGGAACGAATGATGCGGTTCATTGCCCGCATCCAGGTGATGCTCAAACCCGCCGTCAACGACCCACAGGGCAACGCCGTGCTCGGCAGCCTGCACTCGCTCGGGTTCGACGGCGTGCGCGACGTGCGGGTCGGCAAGATGCTGACGCTGGACGTCGAGGCCCCGGACGAATCCGCGGCCCATCGCGAAGTGCACGAGATGTGCGACAAGCTCCTCGCTAACCCCGTCATCGAGGCCTACGAAGCGGACATCAGGTCGGCCTGAATATCAGGCTGAGAGAAGCTTCCCGGACGGAAAACCGGAACCGCAAGGGCAGGCGTGACTACCCGATCACGCCCTTCGTGCTCGGGGTGTTGCCGCCTGCGCGGGGGTCGATCTCGACAGCGTCGCGCAGCGCCTTGGCGAGGCCCTTGAACGACGCCTCGACTTTGTGGTGCGCGTTGACCCCGTGCAGCACGTGGACGTGCAGTGTGATACGTGCCTCCACCGCGAAAGACTCCAGGAAGTGGCGCACGAGATCGCCCGGTAGATCGGCGATGGTCGAGCCGCTGACGCCGAGGTCGATAACCGCGTAGCCGCGCCCGCTGATGTCGAGGGCGACGCGTGCGAGCGTCTCGTCCAATGGGGTGATTGCGTGGCCCATGCGGCGGATACCCGCGCCGCTGCCGATGGCGTCAGCGAACGCCCGCCCGAGCGCGATCCCGCAGTCCTCCACAGTGTGGTGCCAGCCGGTCAGCGCGCTGTCGCCGGTCGCCTCGATGTCGAGGTCGAACAGGCCATGGCGGGAGAGCTGGTTCAGCAGGTGGTCCAGCATCCCGTTGCCGGTTGCGATGCTCCCCTGCCCTGTGCCATCCAGTCCGATGGTGACCGATACGGACGTTTCGCCTGTGGCCCTGCTGTATGTTCCGATACGGTCCGTCATGCTGTCTGCTGCAAGGCTGCGCGCAGCGCCTCGATGAGCCGTCCGGTCTGTTCCGGCGTTCCGACGCTGACGCGCAGGTAGTCTGCGAGTTTGCCGCGTGAGTAGTATCGCACCGACACACCACGGTCAGCGAGCGCGTCGTATATCGCCTTGCCGCGTCCTTCGGGCAAGCGGCAGAGGATGAAGTTCGCATCGGATGGCATCGGCTCGACTCCCTGCATCTCCGCAAGCAAGCCGGTCATCTGTTCCCGCTCCTGCACGATCAGCCGCGCGCGTTCATCCAGTATCTCGGCATCCTCCAACGACGCCAGCAGCGCCGCCTCAGCCACCTGCGAGACGTTGTACGGCGGCTTGCCGCGCATCAGCACATCAGCCATCTCTTCGTTCATCATGCCGTAACCCGCGCGCAGCCCGGCCAGTCCCGCCCATTTGCTCATCGTCCTCAGCACGACGAGGTTCGGGTGCCCGTCCACGAGTGGGAGCACGCTGCGTCCGGCGAACTCGGCATACGCCTCGTCGACCACCACCATGCAGTCCGCCTCGAGCAGCCGTTCGACGTCAGCGGTCGCCGTGCTGTTGCCGGAAGGGTTGTTCGGAGACGCGAGCACGATGAGCTTCGCGCCCTCGGCCGCTGTGAGCATGCCGTCAACGTCGATGTCGAAATGTTCGTCACGTTCGACTTCGACGATGGCGCCGCCGCAGATATGCGCGATCACGTCGTACATGCCGAACGTCGGCGGCGCATTCACGACCACGTCGCCGGGTTCGAGCGTCGCACGGAAGACGAGGTCGATGATCTCGTCACTGCCGTTCCCGACGACGATCTGCTCCGGCCTCGCGCCGGTGTAACCGGAGAGCGCACGACGCATCGCGACCTGTGCCGGGTCCGGGTAGATGTGCGCACGCGCGGAGTGGTTCAGCGCTTCCAGCGCTTTCGGCGACGGCCCGTACGGGTTCTCGTTCGCGTTCAGCTTGACGACCTCGGCTTCCGTGATGCCGCCGCGTTCCGCGAGCGATTCCGGCGGTTCTGCCGCCTCGTAGGGGTCGAGGTTGCGCCAGTGCGGCTGCACGAAATCGAGTACGTTCCGGCGCGTCATGGGCGCCTCCTTCCGGACGGTTCGCCAGCGCCTTCCAACCGCATCTCTGCCGCACGGGCGTGCGCCGTCAGGCCTTCCGCTCGAGCCAGCGCCGACGCTGCCGGGCCGATCTCGCGTGCCGTCTCCGATGAAAGTCCGACGATCGGCACGTGCTTGAGGAATGTGTGTACGCCAAGGCTCGACGCGAAGCGCGCCGTCGCGCCCGTCGGCATGACATGGCTCGGACCTGCCGCGTAGTCGCCCATGACCTCGGGTGATGTCTCTCCCACAAAGATGCCGCCCGCGTTGCGGATCAGTCCGACACAGGCGTGTGGGTCGGCGGTGAGCAGGCACAGGTGCTCCGGCGCGAACGCGTTGGCGACCGCAACCGCCTCCGTGATGTTATCCACGATGACGATCGTCCCCTGCCGTGCCAACGCTTCGCGTGCTATCGGCTCGCGCTCCAGCAGCGCGACCTGGCGCTCCAGCTCGCGCTCGACCGCGGCCGCGACCGGTTCGCTCGTCGTCACGAGCACGGGTGACGCAAGTTCGTCGTGCTCCGCCTGCGCGAGGAGGTCGGCAGCGACGATCTCCGGTGTGGCGGTGCCGTCGGCGATGACGAGTGTCTCGGTCGGGCCGTAGAGTCCGTCGATGTCCACGTGACCGTAGACCAGCCGCTTGGCGATGGAAACGAACACGTTGCCGGGGCCGCATATCTTGTCGACCTGGGGCACGCTCTCCGTCCCGAACGCCATCGCCGCTATCGCCTGCGCCCCGCCGATGCCGAACAGCCGGTCGACGCCCGCGGCAAGCGCCGCAGCGAGCGTCACCGGCGACGGGTCCGGCGTGCAGACGATGACTTCCGATACACCAGCCACTTTCGCCGGTATCGCCGACATCAGCACGGTTGAGGGGTACGCCGCCGAGCCGCCGGGAACGTAGAGGCCCACGCGTTCGATGGCGACGCTCCGCAGTCCGTAGCCCGCGCCTGCGTCCTCCCACGAGCCCGGCATCGCGGTCCTGTGGTAGGCGCGTATCCGCCCCGCCGCGACCGCAAGCGCATCCTGCAGCTCCGCGTCGATAGAACGCGCGGCGTCCTCCCACACGCTGCGCGGCACTTCCAGAGAGTCCAGCTCTGCGTCATCGATGCGGCGGGCGTAGTCCTTGATGGCCGTATCGCCCTGTGCGCGAACGTCAGCGACGATGCGTTCGACCGCCTGGCTCGCGGTGAGTGGTTCCCCGAACAACGCCTCGGTGCGCGCGGCCGATGCCGGCGTCAGTTGCGGTTCCTCGTAGCCCGGACGCCGCGTGAGCGCCGCAAGTCCGGCGTCGATGCCGCGCAGCACGCGCATCACGACAGTCCCAGCGCGCCGAGCAGCCGCGCGTAGATGTTGCTCTCCTCACGGAAGAGGTATACGGCGTCCGACACGCTGACCGACGCTCCGCCGATGCTGCGCAGGTGGTCGACCGCCGCGGTCAGGTCGCGCTTGGGGATGGAGACGGTTATCGAGTAGACTTGCCGTCCGTCGCGTGAGTACACCGGCGATATCGTCGGCCCGCTGATGCCGCTCGCCTCCGGCAACTCCAGCACCTTCGCGGCCACCGCCTGCTCGCTCTCGCCTTCGATGTTCGCCGTCAGGCGCGAGTACGTCGACGCAGACTGGCTTGCCTCGATGCGTTCGATGATCTCCCGGGCCGTCTCCAGCCGTTGGGGGTGCTCGTACAGCATGCGCCTGTTCGCGATCAGCGCGCCTTCCGATTCCAGCACCCTGCCGTCCGTGACCTGCTTCAAGTGGTTCTCGCGCAGCGTCTGGCCGCTCGCCGTCAGGTCGACGATAAAGTCCGCGTAGCCGATGGCCGGAGTGGGTTCCACCGCGCCGGAGAGGCGCTTGAGCGTGAAGTAGTTCACGTCGTGCTGGTGCAGGAAGCGGCGCGTGAGCACCGGGTACTTCGTCGCGATGCGCAGTTCTCGTCCGCTCTCCTGGAATTCGATCGAAAGGTCGGCGAGGTCGGCCATCGACTCCACGTCCACCCACGAGTCCGGGACTGCCGTCACGAGCTCGCAGTGGCCGTAGCCCAGCGCCTCGATGACGACAAGCGCGTCGCCGTCGTCTATGCGCGTCTCTGCGAAGTTGTCGAACCCCACGAGGCCGAGGTCGGCGTCACCCTCTTCCACACGCGCGGTGATGTCCGAGTTGCGCTGGAACACGACCTCCACGCCGCGCAGCGTGCGCATCTCTCCGGTGTAGCCGCGCGGGTTCGGACGGCGCACGCGCATGCCGCTGGCGCTCAGGAAATCGAGTGTGCCCTCGTACATGACGCCGTCGCTGGGAATAGCCAGGCGCAGGCTGTCCCGCACCTGGCCGTTAGACGAACTGTTCTGCAACACGGCCGTCCTGCCCTACCCGCATGATCGTTTCGATGCCGCGCTGCTTCGCGTACTTCGCAGCCGCGGTGTCGCTCTTGCTCTCCAGGTCCAGTTCCGCGGGGATGCCCTGCGCACGAAGGCGCTCCGCGGTCGCCACCGCTTCGCTGAACGCGGTCTCCTGCGCCGTCACGAGCACTTGCGCCGGGCCGTCGAGGTCATCGTCGGCGAATCCCGCCGGGAGCAGGCGTGCCACGTGGTCCAGCCCGTAGGCGAAGCCTATCGCCGGGGTGGAACGTTTCCCACCGAGCGCTCCGATGAGGTCGTCGTACCGACCGCCGCCGCCGAGCGCGTGCGTGCCGCGCACCCGTGCGTGTTCGATGTCGAACTGCAGGCCGGTGTAGTAGGCGAGCCCGCGCGCGAGTCCGAGGTCGAGCACGACCGGCACGCCGCGCAGGTCGTACTGTTCGAGTGCGGTCAGCACACCCTCCAGCGGCGAAAGGACGCTCTTGCGGATGCGGAACCGCGATGCTATGCGCTGGAGCCTGCCGCGGACGCGCGCCGCGGGCCCTGCCGCCCGGGCGAGTTCGCCGCAGAGGGCGAGTCCTTTCTCGAACGCGCCAGGCTCGTCGGCCAGGCGCAGTTTCTTGAGATAGCGACGCAGTATCTCGTCGGGCGTGCGCTGCCCGGTCGAACCGGCGACGCCCTGCCCCACGAAACTGCGCACCATCTCCGCGGCGTCTTCGGGCGCCATCGCGCGCGTGATGCGTGAGACGTGGTCGCTCGCCTCCGGCGCGAGCAGTCCAAGGCGCGCCGCCTTTGCGCGCACGTCCTCGGGCGATTCGCTGCCGGAGCGTAGTGCGGCGAGGCTTCCCATGAGGAATACGCTGGAACGCTCGGAGAGGCCCAGCGCCCCGTACATCGCCGCCACGACGCCGACGTGCCCGATGCGCAGCCGGTGGCCGCGTACGCCGAGCACGGTCAGCCCCTGTACGGCGAGCGCGAGCATCTCAGCATCCGCCGCGACGCTGCCCGCGCCGATAAGCTCTGCGCCGAGTTGTTCGAACTCGCCTGAGTCGCCGCCCTTCTCGTAGCGGAACACGGGGCCGGAGTAGCACCAGCGCTGCGGCAGCGGACCCGGCAGTTCGCCGTCGACGAACGCCTGCACGACGGACGACGTGAACTCCGGACGCAGGCTCACGCGCCGCCCGCTGGGGTCGGTGAATGAGTACATGCGCGCCGCGAGCTCGCCGCCCGACTTCTTGAGGAAGAGGTCGGTCGGCTCGAGCATCGGCGTCGTTATGGGCTGATAGCCCCTGCGCTGCAGGAATCGTTCCAGGCGCATGCGGCTGCCCGCGACGACGCGCTGGCGGGCAAGCGATTGCTCTCGTGCGTTACTCATGGGATGCGCCGATCGGGACTGTTCCGTCATTGTAACGCACACGAGATGAGGTGCAGGCCGGATAAGGGTGCCTCTACTCACGCGTCAGGCCGGCGCGATCTCTCCATCACCCAGTGCGCGCACGTCACCCGACGCGAGACGCACCAGCAAGCGCCCCTCGCTGTCCACACCTTCCGCCGTGCCATGCACTGCTCCGTCCCTACGGCGCACCGTGACTTCCTTGCCGAGCGTCACAAGGCGCGCCGACCAGTCGCCGACCAGCACCTGCGGAGCATCGAGGCACTGGCTGTAGCGTTCGCGCAGCCCGGCAAGGAACGCTTGTTCCGCATCGGCAACCGCGAACTCGATCCCCATCTCCGAAGCCAGGCTCGCCGCGCCTTCGGCGATCTCCGCGTGCTCATCGGGGCGCAGGTTCACGTTCAGTCCCACTCCGAGCACAGCGATGACGTTGCCGTCCGTGTCCGCGCGGACCTCCGTGAGTACGCCGCAGACCTTCCTGCCGTTCAGCAGCACGTCGTTCGGCCACTTGAACGTACATGCCAGCCCCGTCAGCGCCCGCACCGCGTCCGACGCTGCGAGTGCGCCCGCGATGCTCAGCAGCGGCGCGGCATCCACCGGGGGGCGCAGCAAGACCGAGGTCAACAGGTTGTCGCCTTCGCCGGACACCCAGCGGCGCGCGAAGCGGCCCCGGCCAGCCGTCTGCACCTGCGCGACTACGGTCATCCCGTGCGGAGCGTCTGCCTCCACGAGCTGCCACGCCACGTCCATCGTGGACGTGACGCGCTGGAAGCGCATCACCTGTCCGCCGATGACGCCGCCCTGGTCGCCTTGCGTACTCATGCCCCGATTCTACTCGCGCAATCTTGAACGGCTGTAAGTCCATGCTATCGAGCGTGGGTATAATCAGGATGCTTGGATATCCGACACTGAGGGAAGGGTGATGAACAGGGGTGAGCTCCTCCGCTTGCTGCAAGCGCACAAGCAGACACTCAGGGAACGTTTCGGCGTGACAAGCCTCGCCCTGTTCGGCTCGTTCGCGCGTGGCGAGGCCCATGACGATAGCGACCTCGACTTCCTGGTCACATTCGATGGTCCTGCCACGTCACGGTCCTATTTCGGCGTGCAGTTCTACATCGAAGACTTTACCGGTCGAACAGTCGACCTCGTGACCGCCAAGGCACTGCGCCCCCAACTGCAACCGTCCGTCGAACGGGATTGTGTGCATGTTTGAACGGGCGGAACGCTTCTGCTATGACCTCATGGCCTGCATGTGCCGCAAGGTATCGGAGGATGCTGTGGTAGGTTGGTATGAACCCACTTCTCTGCATCGAGGTAGGTTTTGAAGGCCCGTACCCAGTAACGCCGAGGCGTGGCAATCTCACTAAAGACTCCAGATTGGCAATGATGGCAGGAGTCCTTGTGTACTCTGATCTTGTCAGCCGACGCTCGTTCATCGAGTCTCACGTTGATCCAGAACATGCGAAGTGCTCCTGTTCAATAGGCCTGACTGCATCGTACACAGACTAACTCCACCCGCGACGACTGCTACAGGGCTACCTGTCCGTCGGCGTGCCACAGTACAGCATTCTCGAGTCTGGCCGCGGAATGAATTTGAGTGGCCCCTCCTACTATTTGCGCCTGATCTCGTCTCACCGTAGTACCATCGCCGGGCGATGCGCTCTTCCTCATCCTCCGAGCGGTTCTTGGACCTGCTCACCCCCCGGACGCTCCCCGTCTTCCTGATGTTCTTCTTCTGGGGGTTCGGCACCGGCGGGCTGTGGCTCGTCAGGCCGCTCTTCGCCTACGAACTCAGCGAGTCGTTCCTGCTCGTGGCGCTCGTCTCCGCCGTCAGCGCCGCGCCGCGCTCGTTCACCGGTCCGCTCACCGGTTATCTCACCGACCGCTTCGGCAGGAAGTGGTTCGTCATCCTCGGTGCTGTGATACACATCGTCGCGCTGATCGGCCAGTTCAACTCTTCCACCTATCTCTCGTATTTCCTCTTCGAGTTACTCGCAGGGCTGGGCATCGGGACCTGGATGACCGCTTCCAACGCCCTGATGGCCGACTACACCCAACTCGCGACACGTGGCAGGTCCGTCGCCCTCCGGCAGACCTCCTCCCGCGCTGGAACGCTCATGGGCCCGCTGGTAGCGGGATTCGTTGCCTTCTCCGGAGACCTGCGCGACGTCTTCCTGTTCATCGCCGCGTGCAAGGTCGCGGTCATCATCGTGACGCTGTTCTGGGTGCGCGACTCCCGCGGGAGGCCGCGGCCCGCCCCGAGTCCCACGCGTCGCGGCGGCATCCTGCAACGCCTGAACCTCGCCATGTTCCGGTCGCGAGCCTTCCTTGTGCTCATCATCGCGACGTTCTCCGTCAACCTCGTCACCGGGGGGACCGGCGTATTCCGCACCTTCTTCCCGGTGCAGGGAGCGAACGCCGCCGGGCTGGACGAGGCGCGCGTCGGCACGCTCATCATGTTCTCCGGCGTCCTCGCGCTCGGCGCAGCCATTCCCGCCGGGATCGCCAACGACCGCATCGGACGGAAACGGACGCTGGTCTTTGCGCTCCTCGCAACGTCGGTAGCCGTCTGGATGATGTCCGGTCTGTCCGACTTCGAGAGCGCGCTTCTGGCCGTGCTGGCCTTCGGGCTTGCCGAGGCGTTCGCCACCGGCACGAACCAGGTCTACGCGATGGACCTCGCTCCGGACGACCGCCGCGGCGCGTTCCTCGGTGTCTGGTCGCTCTCCATGATCGCAGGCCAGGTATTCGGCCCCATCGTCATCGGCTCGGTCGCCGATAACGCGGGGTTCCAGCCTGCGTTCGTCACCGTTGCGGCCTTTCTGATCGCCGCTGCCGTGACGGTCGCTATCTTCGGTGTTGAGACACGACGAGCACCACAACAGACGGACACCCGCCCGTCGTAGTGGGATGCCCCGCTATAATGGGAACGCCACCGGCGGGAGTAGCTCAGTGGTAGAGCTCTTGCCTTCCAAGCAAGATGTCGCGGGTTCGAGTCCCGTCTCCCGCTCCACCTCTCCATCAATAACTGTTCAGAGTGAGGGGTCTGTCATTTGCCCCTCCTGTCGTCCCTATGTCACCTGCTATCCTTAACCGATGACACTTCCCTGCAATGTCCCCGCAACCCGCGCCTGCTCCGGGAACGACCCTGGAGGTTCCGGCTACTGGCTCTGGTCCCTTCCGCAACACAACACGCGTTTGCCCGCGCATCTTGACGCCTTACCCCCGGAACAAGGCCGTGGCCTGCTCGATATAGATGGCAAAATCTCATCTTACCCCTCTGCGTACGAGTGGAGGGCTCATCAGGAAAGTCATGAAGAACGAGGTCAGCCCGTGGTTCGGGCAACTGGTCAGAGTCGATCAGGCCTTGTTGGCGGCAGGCGCTTGCGTTGTCATGTTGAGTGCACCCCGCGCTTCAGCGCAACGCACGCCTCGCCGTTCTCTGCTACACTCCGCGTACGTACGTCTATCCGCGTTCACTGCAGGGAGGTAATGCATGCTGACCGCCGAACAGAACGACCGCTTGTCACGAGTTGGACCCGGCAGCCCGACCGGCGAACTGATGCGCCGCTACTGGCATCCCATCGCCGCCGTCGCCATGATGAACGACCGCTCCACGAAGCCCATCCGCCTGCTTGGCGAGGACCTCATCCTTTACAAGAGCAAGCAGGGCGTCTTCGGCCTCGTGGACAACTACTGCCCCCACCGCCGCATGGGCATGGTCTACGGCATCCCGACCGACGAGGGCATCCGCTGCCCGTACCACGGCTGGATGTTCGATGAGACCGGCCGCTGCCTCGAACAGCCTTACGAGGAGACCGAGGCGCCGGACAACCGCTTCAAGGACAAGGTGCGCATCAAGGCGTACCCGCTGGAGGTCAAGGCCGGCCTCATATTCGCCTACCTCGGCCCCAGCCCCGTGCCGTTGCTCCCGAACTGGGACGTCTTTTCGATAGACGGCGTCGTGCGGGACATCGGTTACACAGAGCTGCCCTGCAACTGGCTGCAATGCCAGGAGAACTCGCTCGACCCCGTGCACTCCGAGTGGCTGCACGGCGAGTGGGGCAACTACGTCGCCATCATGAACGGCGAGGGCGACAAGGTGCGCACGCGGTACGAGAACGTCCGCATCGGGTTCGACAAGTTCCAGTACGGCATCATCAAGCGCCGCCTCGTGAAGGGCGGCGACTACGACGACCCTGAGTGGGCGCAGGGGCACCCCATCGTCTTCCCCTACTTCCTGCGCCAGGGCGGCAGTGGCATCGCACTCGACTCGTGGAAGGACCCGGGCGAAACCCCCGGCATCGCGCGCGGCGTCGGCCCCTCGTTCCAGATACGCGTGCCGCTCGACGACCACCGCACCGGCCACTGGTGGGTGATGTGCCATCCGAAGATGTCGGTGGACGACCCCGACCAGCGCGACGAGGACATCCCGCTCTTCCACCCGCCTCTCATCCAGTTGAAGGAGGACGGACGGGTCCGCTTCGAGATCCTCGATTCCAACTCCGCACAGGACGTTGCCGCGTGGATCACGCAGGGCCTCATCGCCGATCGCACGGGCGAGCACCTTGGGCGCTCGGACAAGGGCGTCATCATGTTCCGCCGCATGCTGGAGGAGCAGATACGCATCGTCGAGGACGGCGGCGACCCCATCAACACGTTCCGCGACCCGGAGCGCAACGTCTACCTCGGCATGGACACGGAGCACTGGTCGAAGCGCGCCGAACTCGGCGGCGGCCAGGCGTTCGCGTTCGCACGCCAGGGCATGGCCAGCAAGTACAGCCCCATCATGAACGAGCGCGGCGCCGAGGGCGGCGAGGACGCTGAGAAGCGCAACCAGGAGATCGCCGAGGGGGTGTCGGGCTGATGGGCGCTGAGACGTTGAAGGCAGGCGACAAGGTTGAACTCGCCAACGGCGCGACGGCGGAAGTATCCGGCCCGCTCGCCGGTGGCACGGTGCCCGTGACCATCATCGACTCGCCGTTCGGGCCAGAGAGCCCCGGCGACTCCGTACAAACCGATCCGGACGACATCTACGGCGTCTTCCTGGACGAAGCGATGACTGAGGTACGCGCTCTCTAACCGGAGGGCGGAAAGAGGCGAAGGCCCTGCAAGAGCGGCCCGCCCGAACAGAAAAGGGAAGGAGCGCAACAACTATGGTTCGCAGCTACTTTACGCATGACAACTGGCTCGACGAGCAGGCCGCCAAGGGCGTGCCGGTGCTCTCCGACTGCTACGTTGAGGACCTTCGCAGCCTCGAACTCTCCCACTGGGACGTCCGTGGTTGCGATACGGCCTTCGTCCGCTTCACCAACATGGAAGGCGTCACCGAAGCGCGCGTGCAGGAGATACCGGCCGGAGCATCGCTCAGCCCCTTCAAGCTGGGCGTCGAGGAGATGGTCTACGTCCTCACCGGGCGGGGCTTTGCCTCGGTCTGGGGCGAGATCAGCAATGCCAAGCGCGACTTCGAGTGGTCGGACCGCAGCGTGTTCGTCATCCCCCGCAACTCATGGTGTGAGCTGCGCAACATGGGCAACACGCCGGTGCGCCTCCTCTTCTTCAACTACCTCCCCATCGCCATGAGCACCATCCCCGACCCCGAGTTCTTCATGAACAACCCGCACGTCAACAAGAGCATCCTCGACGACGCGGACCAGGACTTCTTCTCGGAGGCTAAGGACATCGAGAAGGACTTCGGCAGCGCGTGGGGCGCCGTTGGCGGCACGGTCTGGCGCGGCAACTTCTGGCCTGACCTGCTCGCTTGGGACAAGCTCACCGCAGCCGGCAGCCGCGGCGCGGGCGGATCGTCCATCGCCATGTACGTCCCCGGCTCCGAGATATCGGCCCACATGTCCGTCTTCCCTCCGGGAACCTACAAGAAGGCGCACCGCCACGGTCCCGGGCGTCTCATCGTTATTCCCGGCGGCGAGGGCTACTCCATCATGTGGCCCCAGGACGGCGGCGAGAAGAAGGTCTACCCCTGGCACGAGGGCAGCGCCGTGACCCCGCCCGACCAGTACTTCCACCAGCACTTCAACCTGGGTCTCAAGGCCGCTCGCTACTTCGCGCTGCACCCGCCCGTCCAGTTCCTCGGCAAGGACGAGGACGAGCAGGGCAACGCTGAGGGCGTCAACATCGAGTACATCGACGAGGACCCGTGGATCCGCGAGTACTTCGAGAACCAGCTCGCCGAGCGTGGCCTCGAATCGAAGATGGCCCCGGAGGTCTACACGGACCGCGACTTCAAGTTCAAGACCGCTTCGGTTTCGTCCACGTAGGTATCGACCGCAGATAACAAAGGAGGACGGCCATGCTCACCGCGGAGATGAACGATCGCCTCACGAAGGTCGGGCCCGGCACGCCGATGGGCGAACTGATGCGCCGCTACTGGCATCCCATCGCCGGAAGCATGCAACTGGACGCCGACAACCCCACGAAAGAAGTGCGCCTCCTCGGCGAAGACCTCGTTCTCTACCGCGACGCCAGCGGCACGGTTGGCTGCGTCGAACCCTCGTGCGCTCACCGGAAGGCCAACCTCTCCTACGGAATCCCGGAGGAGAACGGCATTCGCTGCGCCTACCACGGCTGGATATTCAACGAGCACGGCCAGTGCGTCGACCAGCCCTCGGAACCCGAAGGCTCCAAGTTCAAGGACAAGGTCCGCATCAAGTCCTACCCAGTGGAGGAGCTTGGCGGCCTCATCTTCGTCTACATGGGCCCCCTGCCCGCTCCCGTTCTTCCCAAGTGGGACGTGCTCAACTGGGAAGGCCACAAGGACGCCTGGGGGACACTGCTCCCCTGCAACTGGCTGCAGTGCCAGGAGAACTCGCTCGACCCGCTGCACTTCCAGTGGCTGCACCGCTACTGGGGCGGCTGGCAGATGAACCGCATAAAGTCGCCCGAGGAGCGCGACGCGTGGAACACCGCCGTCGGCGCACGCGGAGCAGACCACCGCAAGATCGGGTTCGAGGTCACGGACTACGGCGTCATCAAACGCAGGCTCGTCGGCGACGAGCAGGAGAGCGACGACCACTGGGCCATCGGCCACCCCATCCTCTTCCCCAACATCCTCCGCGTCAGCCACGGCCTCGAGATCCGCGTTCCCGTTGACGACACCCACACCTACCACGTCATCACCAACTACCGGCAGTACAACGAAGGCGAGGAGCCGCAGACGGAGATTCCGTACGACGAGCGCCCTCTCTTCGATGCGAACGGGCGCATCATCCGCGACTTCGTTGCCGCGCAGGACCAGGTTGCGTGGGTCATCCAGGGCGCCGTCTCCGACCGCACGACCGAGCGTCTCGGCGTCACGGACGTTGGCATCATCATGTTCCGCCGCATGCTCGATGAGCAGGCCTCCGTCGTGGAGGACGGCGGCGAGCCGATGAACGTTCACCGCGAGGAAGAGGGCACCCTCGTCCTGCCTTGCGAGCACTACATGTACCCCGGCTACGAGGAAATGGGCGGCCCCTACCGCGGCACGACGCCCCGCAAGCCGGACGTGGAGGCTGTGCTCTCCGGCTCGGGCGCGCGCCTGGGCGAGTGGGATGGCATCAAGGCCGAATATCAGATCTCCGGCAAGCGTGTCGACAGCGGCGGCGCGCTCAGGAAAGGGAAATGGTTCTCGGACGGCCGGGAGCACTAGCGCAACGCCGTTTCACGATAGGTCAACGCAACGGGGCAGCCTCATGGCTGCCCCGTTCCTCGTCCGCTAGAGAAGCCTCGCCTGTTGCGGGGGTTCCCACAGCTCCGGCCCTTCGTTGAAGGCAGAGTTGACCAGGGTGGAAACCTCGTGTGCGTCCATCAGGCCGGAGTCGAAAGGGACCAGCACGCTGCTGAGTAGAGCGGGGTCTCGTACCTCCTCGTTCAGCCACAACGGTTCCAGCTCTCTCGGCAGGATCACCGGCATCCGGTCGTGGATGGGCTGGAGGAGTTCATTCGCCTGAGTGGTGATGATGGTGCAGGAACCGACGGCCTCACCGTTGGGGTCCTGCCACGTATCCCAGAGACCTGCGAACGCGAAGGGCTCTCCCGAGGCCATGGCGAATCGCACCGGAAACCGCGCGGCGCCCTCGCGCCCCCACTCGTAGAAGCCGTCGGCGGGGATGAGGCAGCGCCGTTCCCTCAGGGCAGAGCGGAAACTCGGCCTTGCGGAGAGGGTTTCGGCACGCGCGTTGATCATCGGCGCACCAGTCGAGGCGCTCCGTGTCCCTGACGGGAGCAGCCCCCAGCGCATGAACGATGCCACCCCCCGCTCGCCTCCCCTCACCGTGAGCACCGGCTGTGTGGGCGCGATGTTGTAGCGCGGAGGCTGCTCCAGCCTGGCGGCTTCGAATTCGAACCGCATCGCAAGCTGCGTTATATCCGCTATGAGGCTGTACCTTCCACACATGGCATCTTCCCTCGTGAGTGGATGATACCGGCTCCTGGCCTCGTGAGAGCAAGGTGAGACGTTGGTATGGTACGAACAACCAGCATCCTGTGACAGGCAGTCTTCCTATGCCCTACCCCACATCCGCCCGAGGCCTTCGCATCGACGTCAACGACGCCACCGACCTGCCGCTTACCGAGTCGTCGCGGTTCGCAGTCAGGGCGGAGGAACTCGGCTTCGCCGGCGTGGGGATGCCCGACCATCCGCACACGGGGCGGGACGTGTTCGTGCGGCTCGCGTTCGCCGCACAGCAGACGGAACGGGTGGCGCTCTTTCCGTCGGTGGCGAACCCGGTGACCCGCCATCCGAAGATGCTGGCGAGCCTGGCAGCGACCCTTGGAGAGTTCGCGCCGGGCCGCTCCTGCCTCATGATCGGCAGCGGCGACCTCGCGGTGCGCTATCTGGAGGTGCCCGGCGCTAGCGCATCGCAACTGGCGGATGCAGCAGAGACGGTCCGCCATACGCTGGGCTCCGAGTTCTCGCTCGCAGCGCCCGTGCCGGTCTACATCAACGCCAGCAGCCCGAGGATGCTTGAGGCCGGGGGAGCTGCGGCTGACGGCGTCTACGCGATGGTGGGCGTCGACCCTGAAGTCGTCGCTGCAGCGATGGAGCATGTCGCAGCCGGCGCCCGTGAAGCGCAACGAAACCCAGATACCATCCCGGTTGCGCTCGGGCTGCCGGTGTTCATGGCGGACTCCGAGGAACGGGCGTACGAGAGCGCCGCCCGCTACGCCCTCTCCGGTCTGCTGAACCGCAACAGGGTCTACTCCCGCCTTATGCGGGAGCGCATGCCCTCGCTCGAAGACGTCTCGCAGGTGTCCGATCTGTCGACAGAGCAACTGCACAAGCTCGTCGACGCCATGGTTGCGCACGGCAGGCCCCAGCGGGCAGCCGAACAGGCGCTCGTCTTTGCGGAGCGCGCACCGACGCGGCACTTCATCGCCCGCGTGCAGTTCGCAGGTGAGGACCCGGTTCGCGCGATCGAGGCGTTCGCGTCCGCGCTGCGTGCTGTCGGGGGAGAGGACATCCTGCACCCGGCCGATTGACACCTCTGGGACGCGCCTATACCGTCCCCGGAGACCGTCGCAGTGGAGGGGCACGATGCAGTTGAACCTGAGAGCCGAGCCCGAAGCCATCGATTTCGAGGTGTCGAAGAGCGCACTGTGCGTCATAGACATGCAGAACTACGACATCAAGCCGGGCGGGTTCTTCGACCTCACCGGCGTCGACACGGAGCACGGCAGGCGCGTCATCCCAACGATCCAGCGCGCGCTGGCATACGCCCGTGCTGCGGGTATGCCCGTCCTGTTCACCCGAATGGTCATCCCCGCCGACCCCATGCTGCGCGCCGGCCCCGACTCGCCCTGGTACTGGAAGAGCGCCGCATACCGGGCAGACATCAGCGACCCAGCGATGGAGCGTGCCGTCGGCATCGATGGAACCTGGGGCGGCGAGATCGTCGAAGAACTCAGCCCGCAGGAAGGCGAGTACGTCATCGCGAAGAACCTCTACAGCGCGTTCCAGCGGACGGACTTCGACCTCGTGCTGAAGCGCCTCGGCGTGCGGCACCTCTTCGTCACCGGCATCGGTACGCCTACCTGTGTCGAGGCCACCGCACGGGACGCTTACTTCCACGAGTACTTCCCCGTCCTCATCGAGGACTGCTGCGGCGGCATCATCCCGGAGACGCACGACCAGGCGCTGTTCGCCATCAAGCGCCGCTACGGCTGGGTGACCGACCTCGATAGCTGGACATCCGCGATCGCGGAAGGCATTCCTGACTTCCAGGCGCCGAGCTGACGCCGCTGCCGGTGCCGCTCCGCCCGCTCTGATACCATGGCTCATATGGAAGACTTCCTCGCGGCCTCCGGTCTCTCCAAGAGTTTCGATAGCGTTCAAGTCGTCGACTCAGTCTCGTTCACCGTCCGCTCCCAGGAGATATTCGGACTGCTCGGCCCCAACGGCGCGGGCAAGACCACGACGATCCGCATGCTCTCCACCGTCCTCGACCCCGATGACGGGGATGTAAGCATCGGTGGGCACTCCGTGGCGAGCGAGAGCGACGCGGTGCGCAAACTCATCGGCGTCTGCCCGCAGGAGCTCGCCCTCTACCCGGAACTCTCCGCGATCGACAACCTCGTCTTCTTCGGACGGATGGCCGGACTCTCCGGCGGCGAAGCGAAAGAGCGCGCGGCGGAAATACTGGAACGCGTGGGGCTGACCGACCGTGCGCAAGACGCGGTCCGCAAGTACTCCGGAGGCATGAAGCGCCGCGTCAACATCGCCATCGCCCTCATGAGCAAGCCGGAGTTGCTGTTCCTCGACGAGCCGACCGTTGGCATCGATCCGCAGTCCCGCAATCACATCTTCGACACCGTCCTCGCCCTCCGCGACGAAGGGATGAGCGTCCTCTATACCACCCACTACATGGAGGAGGCCGACCGCCTCTGCGACCGCATCGCCATCATGGACGAAGGACACATCATCGCGCTCGGCACGCCTGCGGAACTCAAGGCTCAGGTCGGCGACGCCGACACGACGACGCTGGAGGAAGTCTTCCTCAGCCTCACCGGCCGGAGCCTCCGCGACTAGCATGAGCCGCCCCACCCTGCTCGCACTCTTCGAGGTCAAGCGTTTCCTTGCAGACCGTGGCGCGCTTGCGTTCAGCATCGCGCTTCCTATCCTGCTGTTCGCCCTGATGCTTGGCGTATTCGGTGGCGACACGTCGTTCAACTCGACCGCCCACATCGCCGACCTCGACACAGGAGACGCCGCACGAGAACTCATCGAACGCATCGAGGACGTGGACGGCCTCGATGTCAGGCGGTACACGGAAGCGGGGCTCGACGATGCGCTCGACCGCTCTGCCGTTCTCACGGGGTTCGTCATCCCCGCGGGGTTCACCACCGCACTCGAGTCCGGGACGCCCACTACCGTACGCGTGAAGCGGCGCGGCAACGGCGGCGACGCAGGTCAGATAACCGCGTCCATCGTGCAGGGCGTGGCCGATGGCCTCGCCTCGGAGTATGAGCTTCGCCGAGCGCTCGGTGCGCTCGTCAGCAATGCCATCCCGCCGGAGCAGGTGGAAGCTCACAGCGGGATCCTCTTGGGCGATGCACGCAGGGACCCGCCCGTCCGCGTCGTCAACCAGACCCTCAACGAGGAGTCTGAGGAGGAGGACATCCTTGACCGTCTGCTACCCGGCGTCATCGTCATGTTCCTGCTCTTCTCGGTCACGCTCAACGCCCAGACGCTCATTGAGGAGCGACGCAACGGCACGCTGGAGCGCCTGCTCACGACGCAACTGAGCACCGGGCAACTCTTCGCGGGGAAGTTCCTCGCAGGCGTCAGCCGTGGCATGCTGCAGACCATCATCCTGCTCGTACTGGCGTTCGTCGTGCTGCGCATCGCGGGTCCCGTCGCGCTGGGGCAGAGCGCCGTGTTAGCCCTCGTCGTCTCAGCGGCTGCCAGTGCGATAGCACTCGTCATCGCCACGGTTGCGCGGACGGAGGACCAGGCCACCTGGGGCGCCGTCTTCATCACCATGTTCATGACCGTGTTCGGCGGCACCTTCTTCCCCATCGGCGACTCCGGCGTACTCGAACTCCTCAGCCGGTTCACGCTGAACCGGTACGCCATCGACGCCTACGAGGGCATCCTCGGTGAGACGGCGACGCTCGGGGACGCCACGTTCGAGATGGCGCTCCTCGGCGGCGTAACAATCATCTGCCTCGTCGTCGCGCGCATACTCTTCCGCGTCTCGTCGGAGGCGAAGTGATGCGCCTCGTCATCCGGCAAGCCCTGCTCCTTTCGTTCAAGGACACACGCCTGTTCTTCAAGGACAGGTTCGCTATGGGGTTCGCGCTCCTCTTCCCCATCCTGTTCATCGTCGCCTTCTCGCTCGCACTCGGCGACCTCGGCCCGGAGGACGAGCAAGTGCGAATGGCCGTCGCGACGGAAGAGGAGAGCGGCTTCTCCCGCGAGGTCGTCGATTTCCTCACCGTCACCGACGCGACCGGCGTAGACGAATGGGAGCCGGACGATGCCCGCCAAGCACTGGAGGAGGGCCGTATCCCCGGCTACCTGCTCTTCCCCGCCGACTTCACCCAACGCATCTTCAGTGGAGAAAGCACTGAGATGCGGGTCATCACCGCCGACGGTGACCCCGAGACTGAGGCCGTGTTGGGCGGGCTCGCGCGCTCCATAGGCGGGCGCGTCGGTACACTGAGCCTGGCCGCCCGTGGGGTGACGGAACTCGAAGGCTTCACATCGCTGGATCTCGTCAAGCTCGGCGAACTCGGCGCCGCGCCGCCTTCCATCATCTTCACTACCGAGCAAGTGGGAGAAGTAGAGCCGTTCAACGCCTCCAACTTCACGCTTCCCGGCTACCTCACGATGTTTCTCTTCTTCGCCGCTGCGCTGGGGGCAGAGGCCATCGCCCGAGAGCGCCAGACCCAGACGCTGGAGCGGCTGCTCTCCAACGGCGTCCGGCGTTCCGCCATCGTCGCAGGGAAGATGCTCGCGAGCCTCTACCGGGGCCTTCTCCAGCTCGCCTTCCTGTGGGCATTGGGCATCTTCGCGTTCTCCATCGACTTCGGCGTCTCTCCTGTTGCGGTTATCGCCATCTCTGTGTTCATGGCCGTAGCATCCTCCGCGTTCGGCGTCATGCTCGCATCGCTCGTCCGCACGGTGAAGAGCGCCTCATCGGCGGCGGTGCTCGCCTCGCTCACGCTCGCGCCGCTTGGTGGGTGCTGGTGGCCGCTCTTCATCACGCCGGATTGGATGCAGGCGCTGGGACGACTCACCCCGCACGGCTGGGCGAACGACGCATTCAACAAGCTGATGCTCTTCGGCGCGGAGGGACAGGACGTGCTCGTCCACATGGCCGCGCTCCTGCTCTTCGCAGTTGCGTTCCTCGCCGTCGCCGTCACGCGTTTCCGCACCGTTTCGGCAAACTAGGCAGCCACTCACAACAGACGAGGTAAACCGCACGTGGTGGGCCTGTCGAACCACGCATTAACCAGAAGCGCCGGCGGATGTCCACCGGCGCTTCCGTATCACACCGTATGAGGGTGCGGCTTACACCCAGCGGCCGAATCCCCAACCGCCGCCGGTGCCCGCCGGCGTCCGGTAGACCGGAACGTACTCGATGGTCTCGAAGTTCAGGTCAGTGTCCGCCATCGCGCCGCCGACCGCTATCCAGTTCTGCGTCTCGGACGCCGCCGAGTACAGGTGGTTGCGCGGGATCGTCATGAGCGTCTCGGTGTCCTTCTCTTCCAGTGCCTTCAGCACTGTCCGGTCCAGCCACTCGTCGACGACGAAGTGGCTCAGCCCGCCGGAGCCGATGATCGCGACCCGCGCGTCGCTGTCCCATGCGCGGATCGCATTCGCCACCGCGCGCCCGAACTCGAACGACCGCTTGGGCGTGGGCTGGTTCGGTGGGTAGCAGGTGTTCTGGAAGACGGGAAGGATGGTGCGCGGCTCGTTGTTGAACAGCCGCTTCACCACGAATGCGAACCCGTGCGGCAGGCCTTGCTCGCGCGGTTCCGTCCTCCGCACCGAGTCCAGCTCGCCGTTCTCCTTCGGGTAGCGCCGCGCAACCTGCCCGCCGTAGGTGTCGTGCAGGTAGGTGAAGTGCGACACGTCGAAGTCGTTCTGGATCATGTACTCGATCACGTGCCGTCCCAGGTTGGACGCCACGGGCACGTCCAGCGCCACGTCGCCGTAGCCGTCTGCGATGGACTGCGTGATGTCCGGGTCGCGGAACCCTGCGGCCAGGCTTCGCGGCTTGATGGGCACCGACTCTCCCCAGAACACCGAGAAGGTCGGCATATTGTCTTCGAAGAACCACTCGTCCTGGTCGTCGGAGATGATCACGGTGATGTCCGGTTTCACCTCGCTGAACGTCCGCGCCAGTTCGGCGATACCGCGCTGGCAGGCGTCCACCTGCGCCGTGAATACCTCGTCCGTCAGCGGCTTCTCCTTCACGGCCGTCGGCACGCGGGCCAATCCCTCGTCATACGGCATCGCCCAGCCTTCCGGGGGGAAGACCAGCTCCGGGTGCCGCAGGTCACCCACGGCATAGCGGGGCCATTGCTCGGCGTTCAGTGCGAGCATAGGGCTGTGCGACGTTCCTGCTCCAAGCACTATCTGGGCCATCGTTGACCTCCGTTGTGCAGAATCACGCGGGACGCGGGGGCCCGCTGGAAAGGGTGTTCGGTCTGGGTCCGCGCTTAGTCTACCACGCGCTACAAACCGCGCGCGCTATACAGCAGCGCTCGCTATTCGTAGTGAGTCCCAATAACACCTCCGTACTTGACACCCCATGCCTGCGCATGTAGAAACGCAGCACAGCGCCTGGCGTATAGTTGCGGCGCTGTTCGTCTGCATGCTCGCCGCCATAAGCCCAATCAGGCCGCGAGCGGAATACATCAGGAGGAGAGATGCTCAACGGACAGAGAATCATAGACATGCACGCCCACACCGTGGCCCCACCCGAGCTGTACGCAGCCAAGGCCGGGCTCCTCTCCGGGCGCGGCTACCACGGCAAGAGCGGTATCTCGGAAGAGCGCATCGAGCAGTTCGCCCAGAACAACCTGAAGATCATGGACAAGGTCCAGACCGATGTCCAGTTCCTCTCGCCCCGCCCCTTCCAGCTCATGCACTCCGAGAAGCCCGAGGTCCTCGTTCACTGGTGGTGCGAGATGAACAACGACGTCATCGCATCCCAGGTGAAGGCGCACCCGGACCGTTTCCAGGGCATCGCGGGCCTGCCGCACGTCTCCGGCGCGAAGGACTCTTCGCACGTCGTTCCTGAACTCGAGCGCACCGTCAACGAGCTCGGCTTCATCGGCTGCCTCATCAACCCCGACCCCGAAGAAGGCCAGGGCGACCCTACCGACCCGAACCACACCCCGCCGATGGACCACGAATACTGGTACCCCCTCTACGAGGCGATGGTGAAACTGGACGTGCCCGGCCTCATCCACTCCGCCGCGTGCAAGAACCCGCACGAGTCCTACAGTGCGCACTTCATCACCACCGAGTCCCAGACCGTGCTGAACCTCGCCCGCCCGTCGAGCAAGGTCTTCACCGACTTCCCGAACCTCAAGATCATCGTCCCCCACGGCGGCGGCTCCGTTCCCTACCAGATCGGCCGCTGGCGCGTCCGCCGTTACAACGACATGAAGAG
>DAOUHT010000203.1:0-8192 GCA_034428375.1 Dehalococcoidia bacterium
GACGGGCGGAATTCGACCAGGAAGTCCAGATCGCTCTCCCCTGGGCGAAATGCGTCGCTCGCAGCGGACCCGAACAGATCCAGCCGCTGGACGCCGTGCCGGAGACACAGGCGCGTCATCTCGTCAACGCGTTCCTCAATGAAGGGACTCACTTTGGCTCCCGCGCGTCGAGGAATCCGAGCGCCTCCAGATTGGCCTCGATGGTCGCGTCCAGCTTCGCCGCCTCGGCCTGCTGCTCCCGCCATTGGGCGGTGAGGCGCGCCATCGTCACCGGGAACGGCTCACCGTCGTCTTCGTGAGCCTCGACGCCGACGTAGCGGCCAGGCGTGAGCACGTGGCCGTGCGTACGCACCTCCTCCAGCGCCTCGCTCTTGCAGAAGCCCGGAGTGTCGGCGTAGACGCCTGCCGCTTCTTCCCCGCGCCATGCATGATACGTGTCGGCGATGCGGGCGATGTCGTCGTCCGTCAACTCGCGATGGGTGCGGTCGACCATGCGGCCAAGCTTGCGAGCGTCGATGAAAAGCACCTCACCGCGCCGGTCGTGGAACGTACCGCTGTGACGATCCCGGGCGAGGAACCAAAGGCAGGCGGGGATCTGCGTCGAATAGAAGAGCTGCCCCGGCAACGCCACCATGCAGTCCACCAGATCGGACTCGATCAGGTTCTTGCGGATCTCGCCCTCGCCGGACTGACTCGAGGACATCGAGCCGTTGGCCAGGACGAAGCCGGCAATGCCATCGGGGGACAGGTGGTGGATGATGTGCTGCACCCAGGCGAAGTTGGCGTTTCTTGCTGGCGGAACGCCATAGCGCCAGCGCTTGTCGTCCGCAAGCCGCTCGCCGCCCCAGTCGGAGACGTTGAACGGGGGATTGGCCAGGATGACGTCGGCCTTGAGGTCGGGGTGGCGGTCGTTGTGGAAGGTGTCGCCGTAGGCGATCTGGCCCTCGATGCCGCGGATGGCGAGGTTCATCTTGGCAAGGCGCCACGTCGTGTAGTTCGACTCCTGGCCGTAGACGGAGATGTCGCCGCGGGCCCGGCCGCCGTTGCCGTTGCCGCTGGTGTGGGCGCGGATGAACTCGACCGACTGCACGAACATGCCGGATGAACCGCAGCAGGGGTCGTAGACCCGGCCGATCACGTCCTTGGAGCGGGCGGCCTGGTCGCCCACCTTGATGTTGCTGATCATGTCGATGAGCTGGCCGAGCCGTTGCTTGTCGAGGGCGGGGCGGGCGTAGTCCTTGGGCAGCACGTCCTTGAGCGCCGGGTTGTCGCGCTCGATCGCGGCCATGGCGTCGTCGACGAGCTGGCCGATGGTGGACTGCCTGGCCTGTGCCTTGAGATGGCCCCAGCGCGCCTCGCGCGGGACCCAGAAGATGCTCTCCGCGCGGTACTCGTCCGGATCCTCCGGATCGGCGCCCTCGGCTTGCTCGCGTTCGAGTTGGGTGTGCCGCTCCTCGAATGCGTCGGAGATGTACTTGAGGAAGATCAGGCCCAAGACGACGTGCTTGTACTCGGCTGCATCCATCGAGCCGCGGAGCGCGTCGGCCATGCGCCACAGCTCGGCCTCGTATCCGGTCGTGGCGGCTTGAGCGGAGGCGGCTCCTCCCTCGGCCGTCTGCTTCCTTGGTCGTCCCCGTGCCATAGCGCTGGTGTGCTCCACTCCTGTCTCGCGTACTGACGGCGCGGCGAGTACACTCTACCCTGCTCGGCTTGGCGTCAGAAACAAGCTCAGCCGCAGCCGCTCCTTCATTCAAGGCAAGAAGCGGCCGCGGGCCGTCGCCCATAACCTATCAGGAGACCGACCTGCAGGAGACCCGTGGTGAGCATCATCTCGGCCGAGTCGGCCACGAGGCATGAACGCCGACAGTACGAGGAGAGCCATGAGACAGGAGTATGACTTTTCGAAGGGTGAGCGTGGGAGGTTCTATCATGAGAACGCCAGACTCATTCGACCGGTTTACCTGGAGGAAGACGTCCAGCTCTATCTGGATGAGCAGGCAGAATCGAAGGGCATGGAAGTCTCTCAGCTTGTCAACGAAATGCTGCGCCGGGACATAGCGTTGATCGAAACGGTGAAGTAGAAGCGCTTGATGTTGCAGACGATAGCGGGACACTCAGAACATGCTCAGGACGAACAGGGGAACGACCGCCCCGGCAGCGTCTGGTAGTTCGCCGCCGAAGGAGTGGCTCTCGTAGCCCAGGCGCCGAGCGCCTCCGCCCACTTGAACGCCTCCAGCGACACGCAGTCGGTGCCGCCAGGTGGAACGAGAGGATACCCGCCCGCTTGTTCAACGGAGAACCGCTCGCAGGTCCTTCATCAGGAGAAATAGATGGTACGGATCGACCGGACTCGGCTCGAAGTCATGCGCCTCGTACCACGCTCGAGCCTCGTCATCCTTCGCGTGAACCAGGAGGGCCCTGATACCGGCAATGTCGGCAGCGCGGTCAGTCCGCGAGAGAGCATCCTTGAGGAGGGCTCGACCCAATCCTCGACCTTGTTCCCTTACATCGACCGCAAGACGGGCGAGGATCATGACCGGGATCGGGTGCCGTGGCAGGCCCTTGCCGATCCGAAGCGGCGCTTGGGCATGTTCGACGCCGCCCGCAGCCAAGCTGTAGTACCCCACGACCCGGCGGCCCCGGCACACGACGTAGGTGCGCGCGCTGCCGGTCTTCTGATTGATGAGGGCGAACCGCTGCAGGAAATGATCCAGCGGAGGTTTTCCGCACTCGAACGAGTCGACGACGTGATGCGCCGTGAGCGGCTCGATCGGCGAGAGGGCCGCCGCGACGTCACTCAAGCACGGTCTTCTCGGCCATCAATCTGGCCAAGCGGGGCTTTTCCGAGACCGGCCGGTCGAGCACAGCCTGAAACGCCTGCCATTGCTCGTCGTCGAGCCGAAACAGGCGCCGGTTCGCCAGCGTGTCCTCGGCAGCGCTGATCCCCATGTCAAGCAGGAACTCGGTGACGTTCTTGTGGGACGCGCTCGCTGCGCGCTGCAGCAACGCCTTGACGCTCGGTGTCGTGCGTACCTCGATCCGTTCCGACCGCGCTTCAAGAATGGACATCCTCTCCACCTCGAACAGACGGTACCATCCGTACGACGTACGGACAACCCGCGCCCAGTGAATTCTCCGGCCATGCTACAGTCCGTCTCCCCAAGGGCAGGAGGTGTCAGATGAAGCTCACGCTGCTCGGTACCGGTGCCCCCGCCCCGTCGGCGAAACGGGCCGGTTCGGGCTACGTCGCCCAGATCGCAGGTGACACGTTCGTCTTCGATCATGGCCCGGGCGCACACGGCCGCATGCTGCAGGCCGGCATCCCGGTCACCGACGTGACGCAATTGTTCCTGACGCACTTCCACTACGACCACTTCACGGACGTGGCGGCGCTGGTCTTGCGCCGCTGGGACCAGGGCGCCGGCAGGATCCCGGACCTTCCCGTGTACGGTCCCCGGCCGGCCAAGCGCATCTTCGCGTTGCTGTTCGGCGATGACGGCGTCTTTGCGGGCGACATCGACGCGCGCACGGGGAATGCGTCCAGCGTCGCCCTGTACCACGCCCGCGGCGGCACCGGCCCGCGAGCACGTCCGCACCCTCGGGTCACCGAGCTTCAGCATGGCTCGACGGTGGAAGGCGGCGGCTGGACGGTTCGCGCCGTCGAGACGCCGCACACGCAGCCGCAGTTGATCTCCCTTGCCTACCGCCTCGATTGCGAGGAGGGATCGTTGGTGTACAGCGGCGACACGGGACCGTGCGACGCCCTGGTCGAGCTGGCCCAGGGGGCGGACATCCTGGTCCACATGTGCCACTACGTGAGCGGAACGGAGTACAACAAGGCGATGAGCTGGGGTACCGCCGGCCACCGGCATGCGGCCGAGCACGCCCAACGCGCCGATGTGGACACGCTGGTGCTGACGCACATGACACGGCAGGTCGACGCGGATGGGGTGCGTGAGCGCGTCGTGAAAGAGATCGGGGAGATCTATGGCGGCCGGGTAGTCGTGGGCGAAGACCTCAAGACGATCGGTACCGAAGCGCCGGAGATCGGCAACCCGCTATGACCGGCACAGGGAGTAACGCCCGCGATTGACCGCGCGCGAGCGGGCCGCCACCATCGCGCCTCATGGGCAACACCTTCGGGCACCTGTTCCGGGTCACCACCTTCGGTGAGTCGCACGGGCCCGCCGTGGGCGCGGTCGTAGACGGTTGCCCGCCCCTGCTGGAGCTGGCCGAGACAGACCTGCAGGCGGAGCTGGACCGCAGGCGCCCGGGGCAGAGCTCGCTGACCACCCAGCGCCGCGAGGCCGACCGGGCGGAGATCCTCTCCGGAGTGTTCGAGGGCCGCACGCTGGGCACGCCGATCGCGGTGCTGGTGCGCAACACCGACGCCAAGCCGCAGGACTACGAGGAGGTGCGCCGCGCGTACCGGCCCTCGCACGCGGACTACACCTACGAGCGCAAGTACGGGATCCGCGCCTGGATCGGCGGCGGTCGCGCCAGCGCGCGCGAGACCGTGGGCCGCGTGGCCGCGGGCGCCATAGCCCGGAAGCTGCTGCGCGAGCGCTGCGGGACCGAGGTGCTGTCCTACGTCGCCCGCGTGCAGTCGATCGAGGCTGAGGTCGACCACCAGCGGCTCGACCGCGCCGCCATCGAGGCGACGCCCACCCGCTGCCCGGACCCGGAGGCGGCCGAGCGCATGGTCGAGCTCATCGGCGCCGCCCGCAAGGATGGCGACTCGCTCGGCGGGGTGGTGGAGACGGTCGTGCGCGGCGTCCCGCCCGGCCTGGGCGAGCCGGTGTTCGACAAGCTGGAGGCCGACCTGGGACGGGCGCTGCTGTCGCTGCCGGCGTGCAAGGGGTTCGAGATCGGCTCCGGGTTCGGCGGCACCTTCCTGACCGGCTCGACCCACAACGACCCGTTCTACGCCGAGGGCGGCCGCGTACGCACCCGCACCAACCACTCCGGCGGGGTGCAGGGCGGCATCACCAACGGCGAGGACATCGTCGTCCGCGCCGCCTTCAAGCCGACCGCCACCATCCTGCGCGAGCAGGAGACGGTGGACGTGGACGGCAATCCCACGACGATCAAGGGCCGCGGCCGCCACGATCCGTGCGTGCTGCCGCGCGCGGTGCCGCTGGTGGACGCCATGGTGGCGCTGGTGCTGGCCGATCACTATCTGCTGCATGGGGCGACATCTGCGGCCGTGCTACAATTCGCAAAGGAGACCGAGACGTGAGTGAAAGCAAGCCGCAGGCAGGACCTGCGGGTTGGGTGTCGTACCGCCCGGAGATCAAGGTGCTGGACTGCACCATCCGCGACGGCGGACTGATGAACGACCATCAGTTCAGCGACGAGACCGTGCGCGCCGTGTACCAGGCGTGCGTCGAGGGCGGCGTCGACTACATGGAGATCGGCTACATCAACTCCCGCGAGCAGTTCCCGCCCGGCGAGTTCGGGCCGTGGAAGCACTGCCAGGAGAGCGACGTGCGCCGCATCGTCGGCGACAACGACACGGCGCTGAAGATCGCGGCGATGGCCGACGCCGAGAAGAGCGACTACAAGGAGGACATCCTCCCCACGTCGGAGAGCGTGATCGACATGATCCGCATCGCCACCTACATCCACCAGATCCCTCTGGCGCTGGACATGATCAAGGACGCCCATGACAAGGGCTACGAGACCAGCCTCAACCTGATGGCGCTGTCCACCGTCAACGACCGGGAGCTGCACGAGGCGCTGGCCTTGGTGGCCCGCTCGGAGGTGGAGGTGATCTGCATCGTCGACAGCTTCGGCGCGCTGTACACGGAGCAGATCGACGACTACATGCAGATCTTTCAGCCGTACTGCGACGAGGGCGGCAAGCTGGTCGGCATGCACGCGCACAACAACCGGCAGCTCGCCTTCGCCAACACCATCCAGGCCACCGTCCGGGGCGCCAACCGGCTGGACGCGAGCATGGCCGGCCTGGGGCGCGGGGCCGGCAACTGCCCGATGGAGCTGCTGCTGAGCTTCCTGCACAACCCCAAGTTCCGCCTGCGGCCGGCCCTGCACTGCATCCAGCACCACATCGAGCCGCTGCGCGAGAAGCTCAAGTGGGGTTTCGACTACCCGTACATGATGACCGGCGTGCTCAACCAGCACCCGCGCACCGGCATGGCGTTCAACGAGTCCGACCACCGCGGCGACATCATCCGCTTCTACGATTCGCTCGAGAATCCCGACTGACCCGATGGAGGCGCTGGTACAGCCCACGCCCGGGCACGTTCTGGACGAGGCGACCCGCGCCGCGCTGCGACTGATCAACTCGACCGCCGTGGTCGACACGCTGGCCCACGCCGGCTACGCGGCGCGCTACACCTTCATGCCGAACCTGAAGAGCATGAACCCCGGCGCTCGGCTCGTGGCGCGGGCGGTGACCGTCCGCTTCGTCCCCGCACGGCCGGACGGCGTGACCGACAAGCCGCCCGGCGAGCAGTCGGCGGAGTACGTGGCGTTCGAGCAGGCGGGTCCCGGCGACGTGATCGTCATGGAAGCGATGCGCAGCACGCTCATGTCGGTCGGCGGCGACATCAAATTCCTGCGGCTCAAGCAGCGCGGGGCGGACGGCCTGATCTGCGACGGCGGCATCCGCGACATGGACACGGTCAAGGACTACGGCGTCTCGCTCTGGGGCCTGGGCAGGACCGCGGCCCTGGGCACGCAGTTCGGCTACCCCTACACCGCCAACGACGCGATCTCCGTGGACGGCGTGCTGGTCCGTCCCGGCGACTACCTGGTCGCCGACGACGACGGCGTCGTGGTCATTCCGCGCTCGATCGCGCCGGAGATCGCCCGGGCGACCATCGAGCGCGACGACCTGGAGGAGTGGATCCGCCGCCGCCTGGACGAGGAGAACCTCTCCCCCGGCAAGTACTATCCGCCCGACGAGGACACCTTCGCCGAGTACCGCGCTTGGAAGGCCCGGCAGGAATGAAGGCCAGATCGGTCGCGTTGTTCCCGGTATTTCTCTGGCTCGTAGCGACCGGTGGTATGGCGGCGATGGCCCAGAGTTGGAGCGAAGCCGTCGCGGCATATGAACGCGAAGACTACGCCACGGCATATCGCGGATTTCGGCAGTTTGCGGAACAGGGTGAGCCCGTCGCGCAGTCCTTGCTCGGGAGGATGTACAGCAAGGGCCAAGGTGCTCCTCAGGACCATGCCGAGGCTGTAGAGTGGTATCGTCGCGCCGCCGAACAGGGTTACACGGTCGCTCAGTTTGCACTTGGATCCATGTATGAAGAGGGCCGAGGCGTTCCTCAGGACAATGCCGAAGCCGTGAACTGGTATCACCGTGCCGCCGAACAGGGTTACGACCTCGGTCAGGCCATGCTCGGAACGATGTATGAAGAGGGCCGAGGTGTTCCACAGGACCATGCCGAGGCCGTGAAGTGGTATCGTCGCGCCGCCGAACAGGGTTACACGGTCGCTCAGCTCCTACTTGGATCCATGTATCGCTACGGTAAGGGGATTCCCCAGGACTATGCATCTTCCGCAAAGTGGTTCCGCCGCGCCGCCGAACAAGGCTACGCCAGAGCTCAGTACGTGCTTGGGATCGCGCACGAAGCTGGCTGGGGAGTTCCCCAGGATTTTGTTTATGCCCACAAATGGTACAATCTCGCTGCGTCGCTCTCGTCGGAACCAGAGACCCGGGAATCAGCCATACAGGCCCGCGAACGACTCGCGCTCCGTCTTTCGCCGACCCAGTTGGCATACGCCCAGTATCTTGCACGCGAATGGCAGCCCACGGCCGAAAGGGTCGCGTCTCCTTCCGACGCGAGTTCGGCCGAGACACCTACGGACCTGCCGACACCTCTCGTCAAACAGTTGACAGGATCTGGCTTCAGGGTGACCACGGACGGACACGTCCTGACCAACCTTCATGTCGTGCGAGGATGCACCGAAGTTCAAGCGCCGCCGGGGACCGCGACCCCCATCGTGGCATACGACGATGTTGCCGACCTCGCCTTGCTCCAGTCGACACCCGCGGCAGACGCTCCCGTGGCCGCGTTCCGCCAAGGACACGGGATTCGCTCAGGCGCGCACGTTGTGGTGATCGGCTATCCCCTTCACGGCATCATCGCCTCCGAACCGAGCATCAGCGCGGGCATTGTCAGCGCGCTCGCCGGCCCCGGAGATGACCGTCGCCTGAT
>DAOUHT010000204.1:0-6943 GCA_034428375.1 Dehalococcoidia bacterium
CGCGTGCAGGCGGTGTTCGCCATCGAATAACGACTTGTCATTCCGAGCGGAGCGCAGCGCAGCCGAGGAATCTCTAGGGAGACGCGCCAGCATACACGAACGTTCCATGAGAGGATGCTGAGCGCTGAAACGCGGGCTCCGCTCAGCATGACAACCCCACCCCCGGCGACTGGCGCGCGCCTACACCTCCAGGGGAGTATCGTCACGGTTCGCCCACTCGCCCATCGAGCCGTCGTACATACAGACGGACTCGTGGCCGATGAGCTTGAGCGCGACCATGGCGTGCGACGCACGCACCCCGCCCTGTCAGTAGACGTGGACCGTCTTCTCCGGCGTGATGCCGAGACCGCGCGCTATCTCCTCGATCTCCCCGGCGGACTTGAACGTGTCGTCGTCTGCCACGAGGTGCACCCACTCCAGGAAAGCCGCGCCGGGCACGTGCCCTACCCGCGCATTGCCGCGCGAGTTCTCTCCCGTGTACTCGGCTTCCGTCCGGACGTCCCAGATGACAGTGTCGGCGGCGCCGATAGCGGCCTTCAACTTGTCGACGTCCGATTCGATGGCGTGGTTCGGCGACGGCGTGAACGTGACGCCGCCGCCGGCAACCTGCGACGGACCGGTCTCCACCTCGCGGCCTTCCGCCGCCCACTTCGTCCAGCCGCCGTTCAGCACGCGGACGTTCGTGTGGCCGTAGTAGTTGAGCACCCACCAGAGGCGCGATGCATCCCGGCTGCGGAAGCGGTCGTACCCCACGACGAGCGTATCGTCGCCGACGCCGACGGACTCGAACCACGCCTTCGCCTCGTCAGGCGGTGCGACGAGCCTCTTCTGCTCCGAGCCCTTGACCTGCCACGTCGGCGAAAGCGCCGCGCCGGGGATGTGCCCGGCCTCGAAGCTGCTGCCGTCCTCCGCCATCTCGATGACGCGCACGTTCGGGTCCGTCAGATGCTCCACGAGCCAGTCGGTCTCGACGAGCAGGTCAGTCCGAGGGTAGTCAGCCATGTCCCACCTCCGCGCGGAAGATTACGAGGCGGCTGGCGCCGGGGCAAGGGCTTTCGTCGTTCCTGCGGAGGAGGAACCTCGCAGCCGGGCGGCGTGGAGTGGGGTGTCATGCTGAGCGGAGCCCGGGCTTCAGCGCGCAGCATCTCTCGGGGGAACGTTTGCTCACACGGGCGCCGCCCCGAGAGATTCATCGGCTTCGCTGGGAATGACAACCAGCCGGTTCCCATAGACCCTCGGAGACAGGGATAACGAAGAGAGGGGGCGCGAGTGCGCCCCCTCTCTCTGATGTGTCTGCCCTGACCGTTATGCGCGCGATCGCGCGACGAGGTGCTCGACGTGGTGGTTCTCCTCGCAGTCCGTGGCGGAGTACTCCAGCTGCAGGGTCACGTGGCCGATGCCGTAGCCGTAGGCGATCTCGCGCAGCCGGGCGAGCATGTCGTCCTCGTTGCCGCGTTGGGCGGAGTCCACCAGCACGTGGGCGGTCATGGCGTCGTAGCCGGACGTGATCGTCCAGGCGTGCACGTCGTGGATGACGGTCACACCGGGGATGTCTTCCATATCGCTGCAGATGCGGTACATGTCCAGATGCTTGGGCGTGCCCTCGATGAGCACCTTGAACACCCGCATGAACAGTCCCCAGGAGCTCCGCAGGATGAGCAGGCCGATGCCGATGCTCAGGATGGGGTCGACGATGAACCAGGGGGAGTCCGGGCTCGTCGCGAACGTGAGGATCAGCACACCGGAGATAACGACGCCGATGGAGCCGAACAGGTCCGCCATGACGTGCTGGAACGCGCCTTCGGCGTTCAGGCTTTCGCCTGCGGCACGGTGGAGGACGTAAGCCGCCAGGATGTTGACGACCAGACCCGCTGCGCCGACGCCGAGCAGCAGCGGCCCCTCGACCTCCGGCGTCTCCCGGATGCGGTGGTACGCCTCGAAGAATATCCAGCCCGCGATGAGCCACAGGCTGAGCGTATTGGCTAGCGCGGCAAGCACCTCCGTCCGGTAGTAGCCGAACGTGCTCTCAACCGACGCGGGGCGCTCCGCTATCCACATGGCAAAGAGCGCGAGCAGGATCGCCGCGGCGTCCGTGAGCATGTGGCCCGCGTCCGCGAGAAGGGCGAGACTGCCGGACAGTATGCCGCCCACCACCTCTACGAACATGAAGCTGGAGATCAGCGCCAGGGCAATGACAAGGCTTTTCTTGCTCGCTCCGCGCAGGTCGTGGGCGTGGTCATGGTCGTGATCGTGCCCGTGGTGGTCGTGTCCGCCGTGCCCATCGTCGTCATGGTCATGCCCGGCGTGCGCGTCATGGTCGTGCCCCTCGTGGCCGTGGTCATGCTCAGCATGCGCGTCGTGGTCATGACCCTCGTGACCGTGGTCATGCTCAGCGTGCGCGTCATGGTCGTGCCCCTCGTGGCCGTGGTCATGCTCGGCGTGCGCGTCGTGGTCATGGCCCTCGTGGCCATGGTCGTGCTCGGCGTGCGCATCATGGTCGTGCCCCTCGTGGCCGTGGTCGTGCTCGGCATGCGCATCATGGTCGTGCCCCTCGTGGCCGTGGTCGTGCTCGGCATGCGCGTCGTGGTGGTCTCCCTCATGCTCGTGGCGGTGTTCGGTTGTCACAACGACACGACTCCTTTACACAGAGGCGGCGGCCCGGTATCCCCAAGCCGCCGCCCAAGCTTCGTTACCGGTTATCAACCGGCACTATAGCACTGTTATTGAGACCTTACGCTGCGTGGGGTGCGTGGTGCGGGTCGTCCGCGTCCGCGCAGTGCTCCTCGCCGTGCTCGTGGCAGTGCTCGGCGCCGTGCTCGTCGAACTGCTCGCCCCCACCGAGGGCCACGCAGGCCTCGTCGCCGTGGACGTGGCAGTGACCCTCGCCGTGCTCGTGGCAATGCACGTCGCCATGGTTGTGACAGTGCTCGCCCTCATGCTCGTGGCAGTGGTCAGCCGCTTCGCTGTGGTCATGCTCGTGAACGTGGGTGGTCATCTTTCCTCCTTGAGTGCTCGTTCCAGATCAGCCGTGGATCCATGAGAGATTGTTTACCTCACCGGTACGAGTGTCAATAAGGTGCCGGTAACTGATACTGGGTTGCGATACCCCATGGGGAACATCGTCACTTCCTAAGCTCGGCTTCCCTGCCGCAGAACGGGGCGGCGCGCCAGCAGCGCACTGACCGCCCCCACTCCCAACACGACGCTGAAGGTAACGAGCGCCATCGTGTATGCCCCCGACGATTCGAACACGTATCCCGCGAACACCGGCCCGACCGCGTTCGACGCCACCACCGCCGGGTGCGCGATACCTCGTATCGTTCCAAGCGAGTCGCGCCCGAAATATTCCGCATAAACGACGGGCAACATCGCGAAAACGCCGCCGAAAACCATCGATTCCGCGAACGTGAAAACGGCCATCGGCACGCCCGGCGGGATGAACCCCGCAGCCGCCATCGCTGCCGACGCTCCCGCCATGCACCCCGCGATGACGATGCGGTAAGACGTGCGCCCCATGAACCATGCGGCGACGAACCCGCCCACGAGCATGCCCACCGCGTGGAACATCAGTACGGGCCCTACCCACCCTTCCGCCAGGCCACGGTCGAGGAAGAGCGGTATGCGGTGCAGGCCGTAGCCCCCGCCCGCCACCATCGCGCCCATGTGCGCGAACAGCAACAACCAGAACGCATGCGTACGCAGTGCCTCCCTCGGACGCCACTGGTGCTCAGCACGCACCTGGCGTGAATGGTCCTCCTGGGAAAGCAAAGGCGGACGTCCGTCCGGGTGCAGCCCCACGTCCTCCGGCTGCCGCGACACGATAGCGATGAGCGGGAAGAAGGACAGCAGCGCCATCAGCGCGCCGACCATCCACAGCGCCTCCCGCCAGCCCATCACGGCGATGAGCGCCGCCCCCAGCAGCGGCCACAGCCCCAGCCCCAGGCGGCTCCCGTTCACCGCGACCGCCGTCGCGAACGCCCTCCGTTGCACGAACCAGTTGGCGATGACGGTATGCCCGCCAAGGTTCTGGATGCTCATCAATGCCGTGCGCGCGAAGACGAGCGCCGCGTAGAGGCCAACGAGGCTCCCGACGAACCCCAGTCCCGCCACGGACGCCGCCATGAGCAGCCCGCCGCCTCCCATCACCAGCCGCCCGCCGTACTTGTCGAGCGCCCTGCCGACCAGCGGACCGGCCAGCGCGGCTGCGATCGTCCCGAAGCTGAACGCGCCGGAGATGGCCGTGCGCGACCAGCCAAACTCATCCGACCACCGGGGGATGAACACGCTGAACATCGGCGCGGCTACCGCCCCGCTGATCGTCATCGTCATCAGCACCGCGCCGGCGACAACCCACCCGTAGTAGAACGGCGTGCGCTGCGCGAGGCCCCGTATCACGAGCGGTCCGCACCTGCGGCGCTGCGGTCGCGGGAACCCTCATCCGTCAGACGCTTCGTCCGGTTGCTCCGCGCGACGAACACCAGCAGCGCAGCGCCGATGAGCAGCACCGGAATCGACTTCAGGAGCGCGAGGCCGGAGACGGGTTCTTCGTTCCCGAGGGACGCTGCGGCGGCCGAGACCTTCACGAGCGTCTCGCGGGCGACGAACAGCAACAGTATCGCAGCCAGGAGCAACACCGGCGCGTACACGAAGAACGCAGTGCCCGCTCCGAACTGCACTGCGATGAACCCGCCGAGCAGCGGGCCCGTGATGGCGCCCACCTCCGCCACCGTCCGCCGCGCCGCCTGCAGCCGCGCGCGTATCGCATCCGGCGCGACGTCGTACGTGGACGTGGCGACCGACCCCAGTGACAGTCCGTTCGAGAAGCCCATGAGCACGGCTATCGCGATGAGCGGCCCCATGTCGCCCGTGAACGGGATGAACAGGAAGGCGATGCCCGGTATCGCCGTGCTCGGCACGGTCGCCCACTTCCGCCCGATCTTGTCCACAACGAACCCCGCCGGCACGATCATCACCAGCGAGCCGATGGCAACGACGGCAAAGAGCTCGCCGATCTGGCTGGGGTCCAGCCCGATCTCGTCCATGTGCAGGGGCAGGATGGCCTGGTACGCCATGCGGTAGAGCATCATGCTCGCCGTCGCGAACACCAGCACGATGTACGTCGCCCTGAGGCGCGGGTCGATCTGCAGATAGAGGTTGCGCACGCGGTCCAGCTGGCTTCCTTCCCTGACGTCCTCGACCGGGAGCCCTGCGGCAGGAGCGGCCTTCGGCCGGTCGGCGCTGGGGATGAGCACGCTGATGAAGAAGACGAACGCCGCGATAGCGGTGTATATGCCGAACACGACCGTTGCGCCCATCTCCTCGCCCACCGTCCCGCCCAGCCACGCCCCGAGTCCCATCCCCACGCCGTGGAAACCCATGAACCCGCTCATGAGCCGTCCGCGCTGGTTCGGCTTCACCAGGTCCACGCCTGCAACCTCACGGCCCAGCATCCAGACGCTGTCCGCGGCGCCCGCAACGAACAGCCCGAGGAGCAACGGCCAGAACCACGGCGTCACGATACCGATCGATACCGAGATTCCGATGATGATCGGCCCACCGATGACCGCCGGCTTCGTGCCGAACTTGTCGATCAGCGTTCCGCCGACCGGCTGGCCGATCAGCCGCCCCGCGGTGAAGGCGGTGACCACCTGCGCCGCGAACCCTCCTGAGATGTGGAACTCGTTCGCAAGGACCGGGATGATAGGGGGGAGCATCCCGTGCGCGAACCCGAGCAGGATCGTGGTCAGGTAAAGCATCGTCAGCCCACGCACTATGGGGCTCATCGCTTCTCCGCTCGGAGCACGGGGATGTCGCCACTATACCACCGCGCTCCATGCAGCCCCGCCGTGCCTGCTGGGGGTATTGTCATTTCGAGCGAAGCGCAGCGGAGCCGAGAAATCTCTCGGGAGGCTCCGGTTTCCCGCCGGATGGGAGAAGGGGGCGCGTGCGTCTGCACGCGAGGGTGAGGCTTGGCAGGCGTCCGCTATACTTGACTGGCGCGCCATGCACCCTCCGCGCACCCCAGGAGTTGAACCGATGGCCCCACCCGACCTGTCCAAGCTCGTCTCCCTCGCCAAGCGGCGCGGGTTCGTATTCCCCTCGAGCGAGATCTACGGGGGCATCGGATCGAGCTGGGACTACGGCCCGCTAGGCGTCGAGCTGAAGCGCAACGTCAAGGAGGCGTGGTGGCGGGCCATGGTCTACGAGCGCGACGACGTCGTCGGCCTCGACAGCGCCATCATCCAGAACCCGCAGGTGTGGGTCGCCAGCGGCCACGCCGAGAACTTCACCGACCCCCTCGTGGAATGCCCGGAATGCCGCAAGCGTTTCCGCCCCGACCACCTGGACGACCCAACGAAGTGCCCGGACGACGGCGGGACGCTCTCCAACCCACGCATGTTCAACCTGATGTTCAAGACGTTCGTCGGGCCGGTCGAGGACTCGGCGAACCAGGTCTGGCTGCGCCCGGAGACCGCACAGGGCATCTTCATCAACTTCGACAACGTGCTCACCGCCATGCGCAACAAGCTGCCGTTCGGCATCGCCCAGATAGGCAAGTCGTTCCGCAACGAGATCACGCCCGGCAACTTCATATTCCGCACCCGCGAGTTCGAGCAGATGGAGATGGAGTTCTTCGTGAAACCCGGCGAGGACGACTACTGGCACAGCCACTGGATAGAGCAGCGCTTCAACTGGTACAAGGACCTCGGCATCAAGGAAGAGAACCTGCGCCTCCGCGACCACGACCCGGACGAGCTCGCCCACTACGCCAAGGCGACAGCGGACGTCGAGTACAACTTCCCCTGGGGTTGGGGCGAGCTCGAGGGCATCGCCAACCGCACCGACTTCGACCTCAGCCAGCACGAGGCTGTCTCCGGCAAGACAATGAAGTACTTCGACCAGGAGGCGAACGAGCACTACTTCCCGTACGTCATCGAACCCG